>DATCOF010000255.1:0-18975 GCA_036564845.1 Chitinophagaceae bacterium
AATCGTAAGCAATGACTATAAAAAAATTAAAGCCGACAGAAAGCGAACTTCAAATCCTTCAAATACTTTGGAATAAAGAAAATGCCACAGTACGTGAAGTGCATGAAGAGCTTTCAAAGAACAAAGATTCAGGTTATACAACCACACTTAAACTTTTGCAAATAATGTTTGAGAAAGGTTTGGTAACAAGAGATGACAGTAACAAAACGCATATTTATCAGCCCGCAGTTACCAGGCAAAAAACACAAAAACAATTTTTGGACAAAATGATCAATACACTTTTTGCAGGATCATCAACGCAATTAGTGTTGCAGGCTTTGGGTAATCAGAAAGCAACAAAAGATGAGTTGGAAGAAATTCAAAAATATCTTGACAACCTTAAAAGTTGTAAGGGATGAAAATGGTCATATTAAAAAAAGATACCTGCAAAAAGTTTCTATAAGCTAACTTGCTACCAAACATTCCTGGGGCAGGTATCTCCATATTTATTATTGATAAGAAAGCCCAAAATAATTTCGTGTGTATTGCCTGTGTAATTTTTTAAACGTGATGTTGTTGCAGCATCGTAGGAGTACCCAATATTAAAAGTGTTTGAAACATTTATTCCTGCCATTGCTGCAAAGCCTCCCAACTGATCACTTATCCTGTAGCTTCCTCCTATCCAGAATTTATCAAGGTATTGCAATTTTACATTTGCATGTATCTGCACAGGGAATGGGCGTATCAATTGGAACATCACAGAAGGCAATGCTGAGATATCATCGTTGATAAAAAAACGATAACCAGCCGTAGAAATAAACTGAGGTTCAAAGTAAGAAGCATACGTATCATTCGTTGCAAACTTTGCTTTGTTAGGAATAATATTTAAAACAGAAATGCCTGCAAAATAATTTGCCGAATATAACCAAAGCCCAGCGCCAACTTCAGGTTTAAATTGTTTTAATTCTCCATTGTTATATCCAATTGCAGGATCATTAGGATCGAGTGTGCCCCATTCTATTTTACTTCTGTCTAAACTTATATTAGAAAATCCTGCTAAAAACCCTGCTGATAAAGTTGTCTTAGCTGATAATCCTTTGTGATATGCATAGGTTGCATAAGCAGAGAATCTGCTGAGATAACCTGTCTTATCATTCATTACAATTATTCCAACACCATGATGTGGTTCAGGTGCTGTATAATCCTGCCAATAAGATTTTCCGCGAGGATTTTCTCCGGGAACTTCAAACGACGTTGCAGTTGTACGATAATCTTTTTTGCCAATTGGTGCATGCGCTGAAAGATAGATTGTAACAGGTGCTCCATTAATTCCTGTCCATTGGTTGCGATAACTTAATTTAACATCAGTATAATTTTCTATTCCACTTAGTGCAGGATTTAAAATATAATTGTTGAGAATATATTGAGTATAATATGGCTTTTGCTGAGCATAGGTTTTTATCATTCCTATCATCATTACAATTACCAAAATTTTTTTCATACTATAATTTACTAAAAATTATTTTATCAATGTTACATAACCGGTAACAGGATTGCGTCCATTGCCGGGTTCAATCACATAATAATAAGTTCCGAATGGTAATGATTTTCCATTCATAGTTCCATCCCAGGGTTTTGTATATCCTTTGCTTTCAAAAACCAATTGTCCATAACGGTTAAATACCTGCACACGAACATTTGGATAATCTGCAAGATGATCTATCACCCATGTATCATTTATGCCATCATTATTTGGTGTGAATGTATTTGGTACGTTAGGAAATTTTAAAACTTTTACAAATACCTGGTCACTAAAAATACATCCGCCCGTTCCTGTTACACTTAAAGTATAAGTGATATCCTGTACGCCTAACACTGTAGGGGTAAGGATTGTAGCATCATTTAAATATTGATTGGGTGTCCATAAATATTGCAAAGCATTTCCGGTAACAATTGGCTCCAAAGTAATTGATGCTGCTTCTAAGACAGCTCTGTCTGGCCCTGCATTTACATTTACAATTGGATAGATCGTAATGGTTTGATCCTGGTAATCAACACAACCTGCATTGGAAGTAAATGTGTAGCGAATTGTATGTGTGCCAACACCTGCAACTGACGGATCAAATATGTTTGATCCGGTTATTCCGGGGCCGCTAAATGCGCCAGTGCCGGGAACGCCTCCTATTTCACTTGCCTGTGTAATTGCAAATGGATTAATATTAAAACATGTATCGGATATAGAAAGGAACTGCACTTTAGGAGATGCATTTACAGTTATACTTTTTGTTATTTCATCAACACAGTTTATTCCGGAATAAGAACGAAACTTTACCTGGAAAGTTTTAGTTAATGGCGATTGAAAATTTAGATACAGGTGAGTGTAAATTTTATTCGGCGTTGGATTTAGATCTGCATCAAAAGCTGCGGGAGCATTTGTAAGATCCCAATAAATTTCAACTTTAGTTATGTTGCCAAAATCTACCGTAGATGTATTTTGTAATTGAACATTAGTATTGCTGCATAATCCTGTACTATTTAAAACGGTAAAGTTTGCTTTAGGAACTGCACCATTTACGGTGAATGCTTTAGTGAGTGTTGCAACACATCCATTGTTAGAAGTTACAGTTAATGTTACATTATAAATTCCTATAGCATTGTATTTGTGTTTTGGATTTTGTAAAGCAGAAGTATTTAAAGCCCCTGATGAAGGATCATCAAAATTCCATGCCCATGTTGTGATAGTGCCTGCTGCAATTTTACTTGTATCTGTAAACTGTGCAAATGCATCGGTTAAGCAAACACTTGGCGCAATAAAGCCAGGCACAGGTTGTGGGTTAATAATAATTTGTCTTGAGAGTACTGGACTCTTACAACCTTTATCGCTTTGTACTGATAAGGTTACTGTATAATTTCCTGCAGAAGAATATGTGTGTGTAAAAGTATTATCATTTGGTGGTGTAAGCAAAGTGCCATCTCCTAAATTCCAGTTCCATATTGTAAGAATTCCTGAATTAGCTGCTGAAGCATTTGAAAATGTTACATCCTTTGTTTCGCATGCAGGCGTTGATGTTGCAAAGGATGCTGTTGGCAAAGAATTAATAATAACCTGTTTGGTTGCAGTATCAGAAATACATCCTTTATCAGTTTTAATATAAAGTGAAATAGTGTATGATCCTACTGCTGAGTAAATGTGTGATGAATTTTGCAAAGTTGAAGATTGTCCATCTCCAAAATTCCAAAACCAATTTATTATTGTACTACCCTGCCCGTTTGATTGATCAGTAAAATAAGTTGTATCGTTCAAACAATTTTCAGCCTTTACAGTAAAAGCTGCTTTGGGTTGTGCATATACTGATGATAAAATTTTTGTGGTGTCTGAGATACATCCGTTGTTAGAAGTTACCTGCAGGTTTATTGTAAATGGCCCGGTATTATTATAATTATGAATTGGGTTTTTGATCACAGAATTATTTAAACCGCCTGATGCAGCATCACCAAAATTCCAGAGGTAAGTAAATAAAGATTGGCTGCCATCTGCAATTGTACTTGAATCAAAAAATTGCGCAAGCCCTGTGGGTAAACAAATGCCTGGCAAATTAAAGTTTACAACAGGATTAGGATGAACATTTACAGGCATTGTAAATACCGGGCTCTGGCATCCGGTATTATTTTCTACTTTCAGTGTTACATTAAAAACTCCTGTGGATGAATAAATATGAGTTGGATTGCTGCTTGTAGTAAGAGTTTGCGTTATGCCATCGCCAAAATCCCAATACCATTTTACAAGATTGCCTGGAGCAGGAGCAGTAGACTGATCTGTAAATGTTATGGATTTGCCTATACAATTGGGTGTTGAAATTCCAAACTTCGCAGCCGGGGCGGATGTAATTATAATTTGTTTTGATGCTGTATCACTTAAGCATCCAACATTACTGATAAGACTGAAACGAACTGTGTATATCCCTGGTGTAGTATACAAATGTTTTGGATTTCTTACATTATCTGTTTTCCCATCTCCAAAATCCCAATACCATTTATAGGAGAAAGTTCCGGCAACATAATTTGTATTATCCTTAAAAAAAACTGAATCGGTTGCGCAACCACTATGTGTCCAGGTAATATCTGTTACAGGTGGATTGTAAACAAACAATGTGTCATCTCTTGTTTGTAAATTTCCACAACCATCGGAGCCGGATGTACCTGCAGTTATGCTTACAGGGTAATTACCTGCAGGACTATAAGTATAAGTCCCTGGCAATACATATCGCCATATTTGTTTTCCATTTACAAAATAAGTTGTATCATTTTCCAATTGAGGATTAGATACTGTAACATTTGGAGATTGATAACCATGAAAATCCCAAAATAGTGATGTAGGCTGGAAAGGATATGTTATGGAGAAATAAAACGGCGTTCCTGCGCAGGCTGTATTTTGATTTGAAATATTTAAAGGATTAATGGGTGTTACAAAATTGAGAAGATCTTTTACGTTAGTACCTGCATTGTACCCATAGGATTCTACGTTCCCATATCCATACGCTATACAAATAAAACCACTATCTGAAGTAACTCTATGTGCAGGATTTATGTTCGTTGAAGAAGTGACATTTTCCTGGATATATGAATAAGGGGTTCCCGTGATTATAACGGGATTGGCAATAGGAGGATTTCCATCAATTCTTAAAGTAGGAAAATCACTTGTTTTTAAAATTACGTTTAAGTAATGACTTGTAATATTTGTTGATGGTGGAGTTAAATCACTGCGAGCAGACATTACAGTTATATCATTTAAAGTTTGCTCAATTGAATTAAGAATTACCATTTCCGGGTCACTCGTATTACTTCCATCACAACCCATAGTTATCATGTATTGTAAAACACAAATTGGTTTATTAGAAGTTATAACACGTGCAGTGTTATTTCCTGTTGTATTTATTTCATAAAATCTACCCATCTGAAGTGAAGCGATATTTAATGCAACACCATTTATGTAAACAAGAGCAGTGGGGTCTTGAACAATAATCCTGAATATATCGAAAGCCCTGTTTATAAATGGAGCAGTGTAATATGTTTTTCCCCATGAAGAATATGGAAACATTTCCTGGTATAAATTATCGCCTGAACCAGCATTATTACATCCCATAGCTGTCCACGTTGATCCTGAAAAAACACCTATTCGTTGACAGGCACCAGTTAATGTTCCAATTGATCTTATGTGAGTTCCTGTAAGGTCTTCATTACTCTGGTATTGATAAACATCTCCTTTATTAGATAAAGTAATCTGGTATGGGGTATTTGCAGTATGAATTCCACTGGCATCTGCATTCGTAGGGGTAATTTCAATAGTGCTATTGTCTTCAGTTGCTACAATATCAAATTCACTTCTTTTGCCTGTTCCTGCCCCAATGGATTTATAAGATGAAACATAATATTCTTTGCCCAAAACATTTGTTGGCAATACTAATGTAGAGCCTGACCTGGCCTGATTTAAAATATGAGAATAAACAACTACAGGATTATTGGAAATGATATGTATTCCTTTTTTAGAACTTATGCCTTCTACTTGTCCGTTATAAGCAATTGTATTACTTGGTGAAGTTGCTGTGGTCAATTGAACAGTAGTAACCTGATTTGCGGTAACCGAAAATGATTTTGTTGTTCCATTTACATCAACAGTGCCAGATGCATTTACATCTGAAGTAATATATAAAGCCATCCGCGAAGCAGTACCGTCAATATGTGCTGAATAAACTACCCAAAAATCTTTTCCTTTATTAGAAAAATCCTGAGCACCGGCTGCAAAGAATATTGGTACAAAGAAAAGTAGCAGGAAGATAAATTTCATGAATGTAAATGTGAAAGTAGGGATGTGCAATATACTACAAAACCGCTTCTTATAAGATGATATAATAGTCATATACGCTGCTTTTAAAATAGACTATCACAGGATGTAAAAGTTAAAAAAAAAGCCGCATAGAAATGCGGCAATTGTTAAGAACCTTAAAATTCTGGTTCTGTAACCCCCAAAGAAAACGAGTTTAACTGTACCGAATATTTCAGTTGAGTATTTAGTTAGTTTATGATCTGGCTAAAAGTTTAGCTTCAGTAATTTGTTCATTTCCGTCTGTATCAACGTGCACAAGCCTGTAGTAGGAATGCTTCAAATTTTTACCATTTTTATCAACGTAATCATAGCAATCGCCATTTTTTTGCTTTGGATCAGGACCCATGACCAATGCTACTGTTTTATAATTAATTCCATCAGTACTCTTTTGTACCGCAAAATAATTAGTTGCAGTTGCGCCATCAGTCTTCCAATCTATAATTACTTTTTGTTCTTTTGCACTTACAGTAAAATCGGTAATATTTATAGTACGCTTTTGAGCAATTAATCCTGTTGAGCTTAGTAAAACTATTGTGGAGATGAAAAGAAATTGAAGTAAATTTTTATTCATTTTTATTGATTTAATTTTTTAAGTGTTTTATTAGTATAAGTTAAGGATCAGCTATTTAGGTTTATTATGGGTATTACCTTTTAGGCACTAATAATAAGTTCCTGGTTTTTAAATGCCGTGGTAAAATATATGAACTAAAAAAGAGGAGAAAAATAATGGCAACTTCTACAGTAGTAAAAATACAAGTCATTCTTTGTGGTTTTGGGTTTATAATTTTTTATGCTTTTCGCTATAGGTAAGTATAACTTTGAGCAGGTTCTTCTTAAAATATTTGGACTTCAGAATAAATAAAAAATGATCGAGGTAATGATTCATTTATTATTTCCACAAACATAGAGTGGTTTCCGCAGAAATGCAACACCGTAATTTTACTAACAAATAAGTACTATCGCATTATATTGAATTTACTGTCATAGTTGATTTTCATTCAGTAAGCATCCAGTTTCCTTAAAAATATTTTAAGGATAACAAAAAAAAAATAGAAAAGATTAAGTAGGAAAATTTCTACAATGTATATCTTCTAAAAACTATGGGGCAGTAAAAAGCCACGCAATCATCGTTAAACCAATAGTGGTGGAGAATTGATAAAAAAAGGGAATAATAATTAAAGAGAACTTAGCTTCCCCTTGTTCCGCCGGTCTTTATTGGCTTTTTAGACATCCCTGCACCTTTAACGGGCTTCCCAATAAATTTAGAAGCCTGGAAATTATTTTTTAGATTTTTATTTCCGTCCTTCCCTTTTTGATTATTTTGATTGGTTAATGACATAGAAACGATTTTGTTTAACAAATATAAGATTCCTTCGTATATAATTTGCCTTCACTTAACCAGTATGCAGAAATTATTTGAGTTTGAAGTTCATTTCCTTTAATCCTTTTTCTTCTTAAGATTTTTTGGAAACTTTTTCCCCGGCCTTTGCATGAGGTAAAATGATAATCCATGAGACCTGAAGATTTTATAATAATTTCTCAATTACTTTATTATGGTCATGTTGAAGATCTTCATGCAGCGTTTCTACAACTGCTTTTATTTTTTTTATTTGATTGTTGTAAAGATTTGCTAGCGCAGCACTCTTATTTATTTTTACGCCTGACAATTTTATTTTTTCGCAGAAGTAGATCAGTAATTCCACTTCAGCTTCTTTTGATGCTGTGTACTTAATATATTTATTGGTAATTTTTAAAATTTTGCGCAGACTCTTTTTTACAAAATATAGATTGGAGAAATTTATTTCTAAAAACTGTTCATCAATTTCCTTCTTTATATTTTCAATGTAAGTAGAAAGATCATGTGCTTCAAAGAGAAGGTAGTTGATCAATTCTTTATTATCTTTTTTGTATTTAATAACCCTAAGACACAGTTCCAGTAACTCTTTTGGATGTATGTTAGTTAGTTCCTGTTTTATTTCACTGATAGAAGCCGATTTCAAAATGATGCTTAAATATAGTTAAGGGATAAAGATCAATATTAAGAATAATACAAACGAAAAGAGAAATATAAATAATGATTGCTTAATTGTTTTCTGCTGAGCTTCTTCAGAGTATTGTATAAATTTTTCAGCAATTTTATTGTACGACTTTTTAGAGCCAACTGTAAGCCACAATAGACCACCAATTGCAATAAGAAGGATGGCAGTAATACATTTTCCTATTATTTTTCCACTGCCTTCATAACCTGTAAATAAATTTTTAAGCCATTGCACAATTTGTAAATAAGGAGCAACTTTTAAAAGAATTATAAATATTGAGGCAATATTGAGGATGATGATAGTAGCTGATAATAAAGTTCCATTAAGCCTGCCTTTTTGTGGATCTTTCCCCGACTTCTTTAATTCATAATATTGACTAAAGTAAATGATCTCTAAAATGCGCATATTGAATATTTAGATATAATAAGAATTATGATAACGCAAATTCTACAGCCGCTGTTGCATGAATTAGTGTTGTATCAAAAACCGGTATACCACAATCCTGCTGCTGAATTAATAAAGGAATTTCTGTGCATCCAAGTATCACTCCTTCTGCTCCCTGTGTTTTTAAATTATTAATGATGGCAAGAAATTTTTCTTTTGTTTCGGGCAAAATAATTCCTTTTGCCAACTGATTATAAATTGCTGAATCAATAATTTCTATTTCCTCTTCTGCCGGGATTAAAGTTTTAATACCAAATTGCGTTAACCTGTCTTTAAAAAAATCATATTGCATTGTATATTTTGTTCCTAATAAAGCAATTGTTTTTATTTTTTTATTTTGAATTTCTTTGGCGGTTGCATCTGCAATATGGATCAACGGAACATTCACACTTTGCTCAACCTGGGTAAAAATATTGTGCATTGTATTTGCACCGATCATTATAACACCAGCTCCGGCAATTTCAAGTTTTATTGCTGCATCACAAATAATATCTGCAATGGCTTCCCAATTATTTTGTTGTGTAAGTTTTTTTATTTCTCCATAATTAACTGAATAAAGGATCATCTTAGCGGCTTCATCTTCACCAAGCTTTTTATTTACAGCTTGGTTAATATAGCGATAATAATCAATAGATGAATACCATGATAAGCCACCTATCAAACCAATTGTTTTCATTTTATTTTTTTTAAAGGGGAAGTTAGGATTTTAGAAGTTATAAACAGAGAGTGAATACCTGGCTGGTGCTATTTTTTTACTGTATCGTTTTATTTTTTACCATCTCCATAAGTTCGGCCTTATAACTTTCGCCAATGATAATTTCTGCAGATATATTTTTCAGCCGTAACAGGTTGCCTTCTATCCCGGTTATTTTATTAACAGGAATAATAAAATATTTATGCACTCTCATGAATTGTTTTTGAGGCAACTTCCCTTCCAGTTCTTTCATACTGGTGTAAACAAGTATCTTTTGTTTGTCGCAATAAATGGCTACATAATTCTTCATCCCCTCTATGTTTCTATAATTTATAGAAAGGCCTGCATTGTATTTTGGTGTTATACCCTGGTTCCATCCTACATTTACTGATCCGTTGGTTCCAAAACTTTTATTCTTTTTTAAACGGATGTTAATGATGCCTGCGTTACCGGCTGCATCATATTTTGCAGAAGGGTTTGTAATTAGTTCTATCGCCTCGATGTTTGATGATTGCAAAGATTTAAGATAGTTGGCAAGATACTGTCCAGCCAAAGGAGTTGGGCGTCCATCAACATAAACCTGCACGCCGGTTTTGCCACTCATGCTAAGATTATCATCTTTATCAACCTGTACACCGGGAGATTTGCGTAACAGATCCAATGCATCGGAGTCAACAGAATTGATAGTTCCTTCAACATTTACTATCATTTTATCTGCTTTTACTTCTATAACCGGTTTTTGAGAAGTTACTGCAACTGTATTTAATTGTGCGGCACCTTTACTTAATTTTAATTCAGGAACCTGAACATCAGCATTTGAAAATGTGAAAGGTGATGACACTCCATTTTTATATCCAACAAAAGAAGCACTCACTTTATAGTTCCCGTCTTTCATTCCTGCGAAACTATATATACCATTTGCTTTACTAACACCAGGCTTAACAACCTTGCCGGAATCTGTGAGCAAACTGATCGTTGCTACTGTTAATCCATTTCCTTCTGCATCTTTTACTGTGCCGGATATTTGCTGTGCGTTAGTTCCTAAAGTAAAAAAGGAATGCTAATGATAAGGTGAGAAATATTTTTATAATATGGTTTTTAGATTGATGATTTAAATTCATGCGCAAACATATAGAGGACTAACGCCAAAATTTAAAATTTTCCACGAACAGGGATTTTAGGTATACAAAAAGCGGAAAGTTTACTAATATTTATTGTTAGTAATATTAAAAAATCTTAGGTAAGAAATATTTTACATTTGCAATCAAAACATAATTGCTTAATTTTTTTTTGAATGAATAATCAACCCGGAACTTCTATTCTACAAGTGAAAGGCCTTAATGTTTCCTATGGAAATTTTCATGCAGTTCGCGATGTTTCCTTTAATGTAAAGGCAGGAGAGATATTTGGTTTTCTTGGCCCCAATGGCGCAGGTAAAACAAGTACATTAAGTGCAGTGGAAGGATTATTAAAACCACAATCAGGAACAATTACTGTTGCAGGATTTGATACCGCAAAAAAATCATTGTATGCAAAAGCTAACATGGGCGTGCAATTGCAGGCAACAAGCTTTCAACCTGAACTTACGATTGCTGAAATTATACAACTGTATGCAGGAATATATTGTGTTGATCTTACCAAGGAAAAATTGAAAAATATTTTGCAGGATATCAAACTGGAAGGATCTTCAACAAAAAAATTTAAAGAACTTTCAGGTGGTCAGCAGCAACGTGTTTCGCTTGTTATTGCAACCATTCACGATCCTGTACTTGTATTAATGGATGAACCCACATCAGGTTTAGATCCGCAGGCACGCAGGCAACTTTGGGAACGCATAGAAGCCATGCGTGATAAAGGTCATGGTATTTTATTAACCACACATTCAATGGAAGAAGCCGAATCTGTTTGTGACCGCATTGCCATTATGGATCATGGCCGCGTAATTACAATTGATACGCCGCAGGCGATAATTGATACACATCGTAATGATGAAAGTGTGATCAGTGTTTCAAGAAAAGGAAAAATAACTTTGGAAGATGTTTTCATCGGGCTCACCGGAAGAACTGTTCGTGCATAAAATAATTTTCATTCTACTTATTAAAAAGATTTTTTAAATGCAAACCGTAATACCAAAAACTTCAGCCGCTTTAACATCATTACTTCGTGCAGATTTTAAAACACAGTGGCGCAATCGCCGTTCTGTTGTGTTATTACTTTTAGTGCCTGTTATAATTCTTATTTCCTGGAAGGGGTTGATTGCAAAAGTTGGAGGCGCTTTTGTTCTTTCTACCTGCATTACTATCGGCCTTACAGCAATTGGTTTGATGGGCTACAGCAATGCCATTGCACGTGATCGTGATAAAGGCGTGTTTCAACGTTTGCGTGTAACGCCTGTGCCCACATGGTCTATTATGGGTAGCAGGTTAATAGTACAATTAATATTGATACTGATTGTAACTACTGCGGTATTTGTTGTGGGAAGTGAATTTGACGAAGTTAATCTTACACCCGCCGGTTATGCACTAACATATCTCACCGCATTTGTTGGCGGGGCATTATATCTCAGCTTAGGACAAATGATCGTTGGTCTTGTAAAAAATGCTGAGACAGTTAACTCTACTACCCGGTTGGTTTATTTTGTATTTATAATGGTGGGTATGCTTGGCGATGTTCTTTTAATTGGCAACAATTCTAAAAGCGCTAAAGACTTTGCAAATATTATTCGCTGGTCTCCTTATGGCACTGTAAAAGCTATACTGGCAGCAAGTATGCAGCCATCCAACTGGAGCAATGATACATCTCTTGCTTTATTAGCAAGCATTGGATATGCAGTTGCATTTTCTTATTTAGGCATTAAAAACTTTCGTTGGAATTCACAGTAATTATTGAACTTTCTAAAAGTTAATAATGAACTTTTTAATTATAAACTATCTTACAAAACTTTTGGAAAGTTTGTTTTGAAAGTTATTATCATCGTTTCACGGTTCTGCAATTCCTTTGGCACAATATTTATTAGCTAATTGTAAAACTTAGTTATGAATAATTTCTTCAGAACAATAATAGCAGGTTACGGTGCAAAAAAATTAGGTGGTGGTTGCTTCAGTACTATTCTTATATTTTTTCTTATTTACTGGGCATTGGGTAATTGCAATTCCGGCAGGCGGTCTGTAAATACGCGTCCAGCCTCATTAATAAAGGAAAGGAATATTGCAGTAAATCAAAAAGCAATACCAAAATCTCATTCTACAATTTTTCTTTTTAAAAAATTTTTGCATTAAGAAAAGAGTAATAGAATTTTTAAAGAAAGCAATTGCTTTTTAATTATCGGTATATCTTAAATTTTTTGTTTTAAACCCTCACTAATTATTTCTCTTTTTACTCCTGGTATCTCCAGCACAAGATCTTCGCCATAAACTTTTGCGGGTGTTTGATAACCCGGCGCTGCAATTCCTCTTAAAATTTTTTGTACGATGAGTAATGTGCTGTGATAGGTTAATGTATATCCTTCAGGACCACTCAATCTTGCTGATGCGGTTTTGCCTGCTGCATTTGTGGCTTGTCCCCAAACAAGCCCCTGGGCCTTGTTTCGCATTTCATCTGATGGGCCGGGAGCTCTCTTATTTATTTTCTTTTTAATAAAGTTGCGCATAAAAGATGTTCGCAAAAGCCAGTTGAACAATGGCTGCAATTTTAAAAGATGATATGTTTTAGGAGTAACGCCGGCGAATGTTTCAATATCAGGAATACCGGTTGTAAAAAATGCTGTTGAAATATCACCCCATGGAATGCTCATCACAAATATTTTTTTTACACCAAAGTCAACCCACATTCCTTTTTTGCCAAGAGGTATGCGAACAATCTTTCCACTCTTTCTTACTACGCCACCTTCACCTAAATGGTTTGCCATAGTGGTTGCCGTGCCATGAGATAATCCACCTCCTGTCATCGCAAATGCTAATTGTAAATTTATTGCATCCGGTAAAAGTTTTTTAAGCAATAAAGCAATGCAGTCTGTTGGCACCACATCAAAGCCAACGCCGGGCATTATCATAACGCCTTCATGTTTTGCTGCGGCATCATACGTTTTAAGCATTTCAAATACAGCAACATCTCCATTTATATCAAGATATTCTGTGCCGGTTTGTAAACAGGCTTCCACCATTTGTTTTGCTGTAAACTGAAAAGGCCCTGCAGCGTGCACTACCACTTTTACTTCTTTTAAAGCTGCAACTAAAGTTGGTGTATCGTTTAGATCGATAACCTTGTATGGCAGATTAAGTTTTGCTGCCAGTTGCGATAATGCGGCTTCATTTCTGCCAGCAAGTATGGGTTGTAAATTATATTCATGTGCATGGCGTGCTATCAACTCGCCGGTATATCCATTAGCTCCATAAAGCAAAAAAGAATTTTGCATAATGAAAAGTACGATAGAAGAATGATTTCTTCTATTATGATTTATGGATAGCTTTCAAATATTTTTTTTATGCCTGGTAGTAACTTAGTGCAGAAAATATATTTTGATAAAAAATGTCTGATGATATCTACGATTGCAGATCGATGAATCCTTTATGGATATTGTTATAAACCATTCGCTTTCTCATCATTTTTCTTGCATGCCTGTTGGCTCTCATTATAACTTTATAACTAAGATATTCATCAGCGGGAACTGTAATAAATGGTACCCTTATTTCAAAGAAACCAATACAAAGAATGCAAAGTGCTATAAAAGTTATTGTAAGAATTATGGCCAACATAACAAAGGGGGTTACAGCTTTTAATTCTCAAAAATTAAACCAACTGATGCCATTCATGTAAAATGTGGATAATACCTGCGACGTTTTTAAAAATGTAAAATGTTTTCCCGTATTTTTAAATCCTAAAAAAATATATCTACATGAAAAAATTATGCGTATTGCTTCTATTGGCTTCACCATTTGTTTTGCAGTTTTGTTCTTCATCAAAAAATGCAACTAAAAAACCAGTTAAATTAACCTATACAACTGATGTTCAACCTACATTGGTAGCAAATTGTTCACCTTGCCATTTTCCTCCAAAAGGAAATAAGAAGCCATTGGATACGTATGCAGCAACAGTTAAAAATATTGATAATATCATCAGTCGTATACAAAAGAATTCAACCGACAAAGGTTTCATGCCTTTCAAACATTCTAAATTATCTGATTCCACTATAAATGTTTTTGTTAAGTGGAAGGCTGATGGAATGCTGGAGAATTAAAAAATTAAATTTCGCGGTGTATTAATGTGGCAGCTTAGGTTTTAGCAAGCTGTAAACCCATGTGCCTGCAAGTGCGCTTATTAAAGTAACAAAAGCAATAGTAAGCCCACTGCCTATTTGTACATAGATTGGGCCGGGGCATGCTCCGGTTAACCCCCATCCTACTCCAAATAATAATGAACCATATACATAACCCCGGCTGAATTTCTTTTTGATGATCTCTATTGGTTTCCCATCAAGCGTTTTTATTTTAAATTTTTTTAAGAGAAAAATACTTAGTGCAGCTGTAGGTATTGCTGTCATAAATATTCCAAACATTTGAAATCCCTGGAAGCGAAACATTTCCTGCATGCGAAACCATGATACCGCATCAGCTTTTAAAAGTGTGATTCCGAATAATGTTCCAATTAAAAAGCATAAAAAATTTCTCATTATTTAAGTAATAAGGGTAAGATAAAATTAGCTGTGAGTATGCCGCTTGCAAAAAATAATACTACAGCAACCAGCGATGGCCATTGAAAGGTTGATAACCCGAAAATACCATGACCGCTTGTACAGCCGCCGCCATAGCGGGTTCCGAAGCCTACTAAAAAACCGCCACCAACAACAATCAATAAATTTTGCCACGTAAGTAAATGTGCCCAACTATAAATTTCAGATGGTAAAATATTGGTGTAAGAAATGCCCATCGCCTTTAGATCTTTTATAGTTGCATCAGATATCTTCGGTATTGTTGCAGGTCTTAAAATTACACCTCCAATAAAACCGCCAAGTAAAAGACCTGCAGCAAAAAAAATATTCCATAACTGGTCTTTCCAATTGTATTTTAAAAATGGAATGTTTGCGGGAAAGCACAAAGCACATATCTGGCGAAGTGTACTTGAAATGCCAAGCATTTTATTGTCTGCCAATAAAAGTAATGGAACTGACAAACCAATAATTGGCCCTGAGATATACCATGGCCATTGATTGCGAAGTGCATCAAAAATTTGCATCTATAAATTTTTTTAAATGTATGATTGTTATCTGCCACGATAGCCTCCACCTCCACCTCTGTTTGGCGGCTTGGGAGTATTGCGTTCTTCTGCCTGTGTAACTACCAAAGGTTTTTTGCCGAGTGAAATATCTTTTAAATTCTCGATGGCTTCTTTGGCTTCTGAATCGTTTTGCATTTCAACAAAACCAAAGCCTTTGCTTTTACCGGTTTCCCTGTCTATGGCAACCCTGGCCGATATTACGGCTCCAAACTTTTCAAATATTTCTTCCAGCTCTGCATCATCAAGATCATAGGGCAAACCAGCTACAAAAAGTTTCATCGGAATAATTTTTTGTAAAAGTACATAAGTTATTATTGTTGAACTGCGAATAATAAATAAATATGAAATATTCTTTTTTAAAAAAAGAGATGCACTTCCCGGAGTATGGATACGCCTTTTTATTTCCGTCAAGCCTTTTCATTCATATAAAATACTTTTGCGCTTCAAACATCCACCATGAATGAAATAATTGTACCTGTTATTGGTTATGCTGCATCCATCTTACTGGCTATTTCACTTTTAGTTACCAATGATCTTAAATTCAGATGGTTAAATACATGGGGATGTATTTCTTTTATTGTGTATGGAATTTTTATACATGCGCTGCCGATCATTTTAACCAACTCAATTTTATTTTTGATAAATCTTTTTTACCTCATAAAAATATACAATGCCAAAGAAGATTTTGAGCTGATAGAATTTAAAGGAGGAGAAAAACTGACGTATAAATTTCTTTCTTTTTATAAAGAAGATATTGCTAAATATTTCCCTGACTATGTGCATGACGAAAATGAAAATAAACTGAAGTTTGTTGTTTTACGCGACCTTGTTATTGCGAATATATTTATTGCAGCGCTTGATAATAATGGTAATGCATTTGTAGAACTTAATTATACAGTTCCAAAATACCGTGACTATAAAGTAGGCGAATTTATTTTTAACAGCGAACAGAAATTTCTTATTTCAAAAGGTGTTCGGTCGCTTGTTTATAAAGTAGTATCCAATAAGAACCATGAAAGGTTTATAAAAGTGATGGGATTTAAAAAAACGAGTGAGGCGCCATCTTATATTAAACACATTGGTGAAGAAACTCCGGGTATTAATTAAAGGAATATCATCCTCACTTTTTTTGTGGTATTTTTTTAAAAAAGCGGACGTGACTACATAAAAAATTCTTCTGAAGCAATCTTGCCATCCTTTGCTTTGTAAACACAAAGTTCAGTCATGTCCATTGGGCCGGCTCCTTTCATAACAACATTCATGTGCATAGCTAATGCAAAATAATTTCCTGCTACCAATGGGTCAGAAACAGTCATGCCTTTTATTTCTTCCATTATTGAATTTCATTTTTCGTCCTTTTCTTTAATGGCTGCTACCCTTTGTTTCTTTCTCAAAAGCCGGTCTGGCACTTTGTTACAGGCTTACAGCATCTTCAGCAAATAGGTCTGCCTGTACTGTTTTAAAATTGTATTTGCGGCAAAGCTCAACAAGGCGATCTGCAATTTCCTTAGTTGTCATAATTTATAGTTTTAGATAAGCTAATATTTTTTTTATTTTAAAAACCTACCGCTTAAAAAATATTAGCGCAGAAAGCAAAACAAAATTTACTTTCGGTGCTTAAATAAATAACCATGGATATAATTGTAAAGGATAGTAACGGAAACCTTCTTGCTGCGGGAGATACAGTGCAGGTAATTAAGAGTTTAAAAGTAAAAGGTGGAAAAGATATAAAACAGGGAACGGTTGTAAAGAACATTCGCCTTACTGATGATGATGAAGCCATTGAAGGCAAAGTAGACGGCAGCGTTATGGTTTTAAAAACAAGCTTTTTAAAAAAGAAATGATAAATGCCCTGCGATAAAACATACAATATTGAGAATTTTTAGGAAATATTTGTATCAGCAAAAAAATCAGGGTCTGCGTGTGGCACTTTCTCTTTTATCAGGTAATGTCCAAAAGTTTCTTTCAGCATTTTAAGTAAAGGGTCTGATTCATACAATGCATTCCATCTTTGTAAAATAAAATTTTTATCCAACATGTCCTTGCCTTTGTTTATATAAAAATCTAGCAGTTGTTGCACTGACATACCGATGGGTAAACCTGCGGCGATAATGGCACCGGTACTGGTTCCGCCGATGTAATCAAAATAATCAGCAAGACAAAAATTATCATCCCTGTTTAATTTTTGCTTTAGTTGTTTTTCCATTTCTGCCAATATTTCCAATGTTAAAACGCCGCGGATTCCTCCCCCATCAAGCGAAAGTATTTTTCGTGGCTGAGTGGTTTCGTAACGCTGTTGTAATGGAACCCCAGACTGACATGTAATTATTTTTTTTTGTGGGAATTTTTTTACAATAAATAAAATTCGTAATAAATTTTTTCTTTCGTGGGGCCGGGATGTACAACTAACAATTCAATATTGCAATTTTTTATTTGAGCAGGCTAAAAGAAAAGATAGATGAGTTTTATCTTATTAAAACAACGCTTCCTTTGCTGCAAAGTTTTTCACCCACATCACAAAGGGCTTCTACATAATAAACGAATACAGAAGTGGATTGGTCTGCATCTTTCAATCTGCCATCCCATCCGAAAGATCTATTATTTGGAGGAAAATTCTTTGCTTCATAAACCAGTTTTCCATTTCGGTTATAAATGGAAAAACGAAGTATTGTTTTTATGCCACGCGTTAGAGGAAAGTAGAAATCATTTAGGCCATCGCTATTTGGTGTAAATGCATTTGGCATAAGAATGT
Organism: Chitinophagaceae bacterium; assembly: GCA_036564845.1. Taxonomy (GTDB): domain Bacteria; phylum Bacteroidota; class Bacteroidia; order Chitinophagales; family Chitinophagaceae; genus Ginsengibacter. The sequence continues at coordinate 18,066 of DATCOF010000255.1, forward strand.
TGGCATTATCACATTCCACAAAAATGTTCACAGTATCTTTTGCAATACATCCGCTGTCGCTTACAACCTGTACAACATATTTTGTTGTTAATGCTGCTATACCATTCGGGATCGCACAATTATTACAACTTAAATAATTAGAAGGTGTCCACGTATATTGTCTTACATTATCACTGTATATTGGCGCAAAAGAAAAATTAGAATTGTAAGGATAAGTTTTATCAGGGCCTGCATCTACAGTAGCTGGACGTTTTATATGCACTACAATGTCAGCACTGTCTTTAAAACATCCAATTGAATCTTTTAGTTTAGCGGTATAAGTAGTAGTTTGATCGGGTGAAGCCATCGGCTCATAATTATTTGCAGATGATAATTTCGTTGATGGAGTCCAGAAAATTTCTTTGTTAGCAGGTTCTATATTTAATTGTATGCTGTCATTCGGGCAAATGTATAGATCACTAAACTCAGGAGTAGCATTGAATGGTGTATAAACTTTTATCGATACACTATCTGTAGAAGAACAGTTTAAATTATTTGTAGCCGTTACATAAAATTTTGTTGTCACAGTTGGATTTGCAATCACAGTATCACAATTATTGCATGATACCAAATTTGCAGGCGCCCAAATAATTTTATCATTGTGAAATGCTATGAGAGTTGCTGTCTGCCCCGCACATAAAGTATCAAGCCCGGGGATAACTCTTAAAAAAGGAGATTCTTTTACAGTAACAGTTTTCACAATGCTATCCTTACAGCCATTTTTATCTACGCCTATTAATTTTACATTGAACAATCCGGCGCAGTAAATGTGTAAGGTTGAGGCTGAAAATTATTATCGCTTCCATTACCACCAAAATTCCAGCTCCACATTCTTATTAAATCCGTAGCGAAATATGGTTTTGAATTATTG
>DATCOF010000256.1:0-9635 GCA_036564845.1 Chitinophagaceae bacterium
ATGTTTGAGAAGATGCTGTCTCATCCCAACATTAAAATAATGTTGAACACCGATTACAAAGAAATAGTGGATAGCATTCCTTATAAATATATGATCTATAGCGGCCCTGTAGATGCTTATTTTAATTATTGTTATGGAAAACTTCCTTACCGCTCTTTGGAATTTAAATTTGAAACCGTGGAAGAAGAAAAGTTTCAGCCAACCGGTACAGTGAATTATCCTAACGAACATCCATACACAAGGATAACAGATTTTAAATATTTAACCGGGCAGAAACATCCAAAGACAACAGTTGTATATGAATATCCTAAAGCAGAAGGAGATCCATACTACCCGGTTCCACGGCCGGAAAATGCTGAGATATATAAAAAATATCAGCAGCTGACAACAGCAATGACGAATACTTATTTTGTTGGGCGCCTTGCTACTTACAAATATTATAATATGGACCAGGTTGTGGCCCAATCGCTAACCCTATTCAAAAAACTGATGCAACGTCAATTGGAAACTCATGTCAACGGACAAAAAGTTACAACAAACAAAGTTGAGCAATCCTGAACTTTGGGGGGGTATTGAATGCACTATAAACAGGATTAATGATACCTATCTTGATCAGCTGGAGTATGCACATCATTACCAAAGAGAAAATGATCTTTCTCTTATTGCCGGCTTGGGTATAAAAACTTTGCGGTATCCTGTTTTATGGGAACACCATCAACCTCTTATTGATACTGAAATAGATTGGGCTTGGATAGAAAAACAACTTAGTACACTTTCCGGCCATGGCATTACACCTATTGCTGGTTTACTTCATCATGGCAGTGGTCCCGCATTCACAAATTTATTAGACGATAATTTCCCTCAATTGCTGGCCAGCTATGCAAAAAAAGTTGCCACTAAATTTCCATGGATAGAATATTATACTCCCGTTAACGAACCGCTTACAACAGCACGCTTTAGCGGACTTTACGGGTTTTGGTATCCACATGCAAAGAATGATGTAAGCTTTGCAAAAATGCTTTTAAACCAGATGAAAGGTATTGTGCTATCAATGAAAGCAATTCGCAGGATAAACCATTCGGCTAAATTGATACAAACAGAAGATCTTGGAAAAACGTATTGTTCACCTTCTTTACAATACCAGGCAAATTTTGAGAATGAAAGAAGATGGCTTACTTATGATCTGTTATGCGGCAATGTAAAGCCCGGTCATAAAATGTGGGATTATTTTGTAAGATTAGGAATACCCGAATCGTCTTTGAATTTCTTTTTAGAGAATGTATGTCCGCCTGATATTATGGGCTTCAATTATTATATAACATCTGAACGGTTTCTTGATGAGGATTATAAAAAATATCCTTCATTTACGCATGGCGGTAATGAGTTGCAGACTTATGCGGATGTGGAAGCATGCAGAATTCCGCATAAACAAAAAAGTGGCTTGGAAATACTTTTAAAAGAAGCCTGGGAAAGATATCAATTGCCAATGGCAATAACAGAAGCGCAACTCAACTGCGGCAGAGAAGACCAGGCAAGATGGTTAAAAGAGGTTTGGGATATTTGTTTGCAACTACAGAATGATGGTGTAAATATTAAAGCCGTAACCGCATGGGCACTGTTCGGTTCTTATGGATGGGACAAACTTCTTACATCAAAAAAAATGAATTATGAGCCAGGGGCTTTTGATGTAGGTTCGGGCTCCGCAAGAGCTACAGCATTGGCTTCTGTTATCAGATCGCTGGCAACGGAACAAAAATATTCTCATCCCTTAGTTGAAAACAAAGGATGGTGGCACAGGAATGTTCGCTTTATTTATGAAAGATCTGTGAAGATAAAAGCGCTACCCGAAAACGATAATTCGCAGCCGCTATTAATTGTAGGTAATGGAACACTTGGTAAAGCTTTTGGCAAAATATGTGGCTTCCGTTTTATTAATTATAAATTATTAAACCGGCAGGATGCAGATGTTACCAACGAACATCAAATTGAAGAGGTAATTAAAAAATATAATCCATGGACGATAATAAATGCCGCCGGCTTTGTAAGAGTTGATGATGCAGAAAACGAGATTGAAAAATGTTTTAATGATAATTCACGTGCGCCGTTTTTATTGGCAAGCGCCTGCAAAAAGTATGGCATTCAATTCATGACGTTCTCATCTGATCTTGTATTTGACGGCACAAAACAAAGCCCTTACCTGGAAGGCGATAAAATTAATCCGCTAAATGTTTATGGCAAAAGCAAAGCCGAAGCAGAGACGGCAGTTTTAAATATAAATCCCAATTCTATTATCATTAGAACGAGTTCGTTCTTTGGTCCCTGGGATGAATATAATTTTATAAGCAATGTGCTTAACACACTTTCATTAAATAATAATTTTGTTGCAGCGTCGGATATTTTTATTTCACCCACTTATGTTCCTGATCTTGTAAATGCATCCCTCGATTTGTTAATAGATAATGAAAAAGGAATTTGGCATCTTACAAATAATGGTGAAATAACATGGGCAAACCTTGCAAGAAAAGTTTCGGATAAAGCCGGTTTAAATACTGATCTTGTAGAAGAGCAGCCGGTGCATTTCTTAAATCTGAAAGCAGCACGTCCTAAAAATAGTGTGCTTAAAAGTGAGAAAGGAATTTTTCTTCCTTCTCTGGAGAACGCTTTAAACCGCTACTTTCAGGAGCGCAACAGTGTTTCTTTGCAGGCAGAAACCATTAGCAAATAATAATCATACACTATTAAATAAATTTCATCGTAATTTTCAATTATTAAAATTGATAATAAAATTCTATGCTGCAAAAACTCAGGTCCGGAAAATATTTTTCTCTTTTAACCAATCCTCTTGATCTTATAAGAACAAAAAAAGTTTTTCAGGTTAATCCAACCATTGTACCGGAACGGAAGGAATCTACAGCAATAAAAATATTTGTTTACGATTACGATTCAGAAAACGTACAAAAGCAGGAACTCAAAGCCGTTCCTGAGTGTTACAAATTTTTAGATTCTTCAAAAGTTAGCTGGATAAATGTTGATGGACTGCGCAAAGCTGATGTTGAAGATCTTGGAAATCATTTTGGCATTCATGCTCTCATAATTGAAGATATACTTAGCATTGGCCAGCGTCCAAAAATGGATGACATAAATGGCTTGCTGTTTTGTTTATTAAACATGCTGACTTTTAATGAGGAAACAAAAGATATTCAGAGCGAACAGATAAGTATCATCCTTGGGAAAGATTTTGTAATCAGCTTTCAGGAAGAAGCTATGAAAGATGTTTTTAATCCTTTAAGAGAAAAGATAAAAATTGCCGGAAGTAAGCTCAGACAAAGCAAAGCAGATTATTTATTTTATTCACTTATAGATATGATAGTGGATAATTATTTTGTGGTAATGGAAAAATTTGGTGAGAGTATAGAATATCTTGAAGAAGATATTATCCGTCGCGGAGATAGCAATACATTATCAAAAGTAAATGCGCTGCGCAAAGAAATGATCTTTTTAAAAAGAAGTATTTCGCCTGTACGTGAATTAATAAATGGAATTTTAAGAAGCGAGAACGATTTGGTAGAGGAAAGAACACAAAAATATTTTAAAGATGTTTATGATCATATCATTCAGGCAAATGAGCTTGCAGAAAACTACCGTGATATGATGATAAACCTGCAAGACCTTTATCTAAACAATGTAAACCTGAGGATGAACCAGGTGATGAAAGTGATGGCAATTGTAACATGTTTATTGGCGCCGGCAACAGTTATCGGAGGCGTCTTCGGGATGAACTTTGAAAAAATTCCGTGGCTGCACAACCAGTTTGGTTTTTATATGGCTGTGGGTATGATGCTTTTAATTCCTATATGGATGTTGTGGATGTTTCGAAAGAAAGGGTGGTTCTGACCGTTGATTAAATAATGATGCTAATGATTCATGCAATAAGGAAAGTAGTTATCATTATAATCGTTCATATCAGCTTTTAATCAGCGGTTAGCTTTTTTATAGATCGGCACAGTGCTGCAAGGTTCGCCATACATAATACTTTTAGCAACAGGTGTAAGTAGTTTTGTTATTTCAACATAGGCTGTTTCAGAAATACTTTTGTCACCACAACCTTTTATTACTACTCTTTTATCTGTAAAGTCTGCAGGATTAACTGCGGAAAGGTTTTTTAAAAATAATGCTCTGTGTAAAAAATCTTCATTTCCAAAAACAACTTCTTTGGCAACGGGCTGTAAATATGTTGCCGCAAGCATATAAGCCCACATAGGTATTACTGCATCTGCAGAGCAATTGATAGCAACATTTTTATTTTTATAAAAACTCCAGTCAAGATTTTTTAGTGCTTCCCTGTAATCTTTTTCTTTTAAGATCAATTCCATAAAAAGATGATCCTTCATATCAAAGACAGCGATCTCTTCCTTTGGATAATACGCTTCAAGATCAAGAGTTATCAACCCGCTTTCTGTCACTTTATTTACAATCACGTCTTCCATTATACAAAGTTACGAGGTTGAGTAATTGTTAGTTCATCGCTATTAAAGATATTTCTGAAAACAAAAATGAAAAAGCCACCTGTTACAGTGGCTCATCATTCAAAAAATTTTACCTCTTAAAAGAACTTGCTTCTCTTATCTTTTATATCTGCGGTCTTCTTTAATGCTTCAAAAGATTTTCCGAGAGCACCCTGCATTGCCTGGTTCACTTTCATATTTCTTTGTTGGTGGGCAACCGAATCCGGCGGAAGTGGTTTTGTATTAATACTGTTTACTTTAATAAAAAATACGCCTGTATTGCCTTCAATAGCCGGAGATGATTTGGTTTGAAAGTCTTTATTAAATGAGGCGCCTGCAACCTTTGGCTCGTTACCAATACCGTTAATTATCGCAGCATTAAAAGTAAGTGTTGAATCGGCACCGGTAATAAGCACTTGTTTCTGGTAAGCCGCTGCTGCTGCTTCCAGTGTTGCAGATTGTCCTGTTTTCTTAATTATTTCGTCCGCTTTTTTCTTATTACGGATCAATGATTCAACCATTGGTCTTGCTGTCTTTGCATCCGGCAATCCATCTTTTACATTTTTAGTAACTACAGCAACTACAAATTGATTGCCTACACTAAACGGTTCAGAAACATCTCCCTCTTTTGCATCAAATGCCCATTTTACAATTGCCCTTGCTTCCGGTAAGCTACCAAGTTGTGCATCGTTTTCTTTTACCACGGTAGGTACATCAACTTTTGTTAATCCGTTCTTCTTTACATAATCATCAAACGATTTTATATCTCTTGCCATTCCTGAAAGTTTTGTTGCTGCTGCATTTGCGGCGTTAACAGTTTCATCACTCGGCGTGATATCTTTTGCCATATACGCTATCTTATATGCCGACTGTGGATTTTTCTTTTCCAGTATTTCAATATAATGCCAGCCAAATTGTGTTTTTACAACCTTCTTTGTTTCGCCTTTATCATTCAATAAAAAGTCACCGAATTCTTTTGCAAAACCTTCCCCCTCTATTGTTGCGAGGTCAAAGGTCATTACACCCTTATCTTTTTTAGCAGCTTCATCAGTAGAATATTTTTCTTCCAGTGTTGTAAAATCTACGCCCGATTTTATTGCAGTTTCAATACTATCAATTTTTTGTTTTGCAATACTGTCCGGCATTAATGCCTGGCCTGTTTGAGGATTGTTTGTGCCTATTAATATGTGCCTGCATTTTATACTGTCAGGTAAAACTTTGGTTGAAAGTTTTTTTGCCAGCACATAATTTCCACCCTCAAGGTAAGGGCCTAAAACCTTTCCTTCCGGCATGTTAATTATAGAATCTTTACCGGCCATCTTTGATTTTGGAACATACGCATCAGAAAAATTTATAGCACTTGTATTTCTTGCTAAAAATGTTTTAGCATTGGTGTCTGCTGCAAATTGTGGTTTTAAACCTTCTATAAAGTTTTTAGCATCTGCCGTATCCTTTGCTGCAGCAGACCCGCTAAATGCAACATAAGATATCATTCTGCCTGCTTCCTGCTTAAATTTTATTTTATTTTTTTCAAGATATTTTTCTACATCATCATCGGTTACTTTTATTGCACTGTCGCTTATGGTAGTGTAGGGTATTGACACATAAGAAATATTTGCAAATGAATTATCTTCTTCACTTTCTTTAACCGCCATCCAGGATGGAGTGTAAATACTTCCGGCGATCATGGATGTATATTTTGTATACAAGCTGTTTAACTTCATCGGATCAATAACCTGTGAAGTAACCACCTGTCGCTGTTCTTCATTTTTTGCTTTTCTTGTTTCTGCCCACCACTGTTGTGCTTTTGCTATATCATATTGTCCCGTTTTAGGATCTGTAAATGCCTGCTTTAATTGCTGTGGTGCATCATCACTAAACATGATTGCATTCATTTCTTTTATAGTGAACGTTAAACCAAGCTTCTCAAATTCTGATGCCACTACTCTTTCTGCCACCATCTGGTCCCAAACACTTTGCATTATTTGCGGCCTCATTGCTGCACCTGCATTTTGATATTGCGCTTCGGCATCTTTTACCTTGACATTAAAATCGTCATAATCTATCTCCTGGCCATTTACAACTCCAATTGTTTTTGAATTTCCGCCGCCAAATAAACCTTTTGCTGCTCCGCTGCGGGCATCCATTAATAAAAATCCAATAAGGCTTAATGCAATAACACCAATAACGATGGCGGCTCCTTTATCACGAATGGTCTGAATGATAGACATAGATATACAGTACTTTGGTTAAAATAAGTCGGCAAAAATAGGCTAAATTAAGATAGGAACAAAGCGAAGTAAAGCCTGTATTATTAAGCAACGCAGGCATTTTAAATATGCCTGAACCGGGTTTTATTTTACATTTTTAAAAACACCAAATAATTCTGTTAACAATGCTGTGGGGAGAAATTGTAATTCCTGTTGAAAAGTGGCTGTTCTCAAAAATATTTATCTTGATAACAAGATGCTAATTATTGTGATTTGTCAACATTTTGGAATATGTAGCAATTAACCCACATTTTCCTCTTCCTCCATTCACACGAAAATTTTAAATTTGATCAATAATTTTTTCCTCATACTTTTTAATCCACCTATGTTAACAAACCTCTATAAATTCATACCCACATTGTTAATTCACGATGTTAGTTACTTGTTAATGAAAGTGGATAACATGGAAGTTTTAATTTTGTATCAGATGGAAAAAAATTCCTTTCCACAAATCCACACCCATAATAGTAATAAGCTATTATATAAATAATGTATTAAATACTAATACTATGACAGATATACACATTGAGGAGGCAAAAAAAAATATTGAACAAAAAGGTTTTTTAGATGTTGAGATTGATGTTACCTTGGACCTCTTCACAGAAATCGAAAGACTTAAAAAAGAAAAAAATGCCATCATACTTGCCCACTACTACCAGGAACCCGATATACAGGATGTTGCAGATTTTATTGGCGACAGCCTTGGGCTTGCTCAACAGGCCGAGAAAACAAAAGCCGACATCATCGTATTTGCCGGTGTGCATTTTATGGCTGAGACCGCAAAGATCCTTAATCCCCATAAAAAAGTTTTACTACCCGACCTTAAAGCAGGATGCTCCTTAGCAGATTCAGCGCCGGCGCCACTCTTCAAACAATTTAGAGATAAACATCCTGGCCACATTGTTATCAGCTACATCAACTGCACAGCAGAAATTAAAGCGCTAAGCGATATCATCTGCACATCCAGCAACGCACAAAAAATAATTGAAAGTTTACCACCCGATCAGAAAATAATTTTTGCACCTGATAAAAACCTCGGCGCATATTTAAAAAAGAAAACAGGACGTGATATGGTTTTATGGAACGGCGCCTGCATCGTTCATGAAATATTTAGCCTGGAAAAAATTACCAAATTAAAGATCCGTCATCCTAAAGCAAAAGTGATTGCTCATCCTGAGTGCGAAGAGCCTGTTTTAAGAGTTGCAGATTATATCGGCAGCACAACATCACTTTTAAAATATACAATGACTGATAATGCCCAGGAATATATTGTTGCAACAGAAACAGGTATTCTTCACCAGATGCAAAAAGAATCTCCGCAAAAAACATTTATTCCGGCGCCGCCTGAAAATATGTGTGCCTGCAATGATTGTCCTTACATGAAATTAAATACGCTGGAAAAATTATATCTCTGTATGGAGTATGAAGAGCCGCAAATTATTATGGATGAAAATTTAATGCGGCTTGCAAAAAAGCCAATTGAGAGGATGCTGGAGATAAGTAAGAGGTATGGGTTGTAGGAAATTATGTCCAACATTTCTAAACTTCATCATATACTTCGTCTTTGTCTAAGAAGCCAAATTCTTCAATTTTAGGTAGAATTTTGTTTGCAAGTTTTTCGTTTGCTTTACTCAATTGTTTTAATTCGTCTGCACCTAAGTTATGCTCTGTTAAACAACGCCTGATTTGATACCAGCCTGCGTCCCAACTGTCTATTTTCCATTTTTGTGTTGCCATTTGGTTAAGGCTTGAATAGAATAATTGATAAACCGCTTTAGCTGTTTCTAAAACTAATTTTGCTTCATCTGATAATTCGTTCTTTGAAAGCCAGTCTGCAACGAATCTGTTTTCGTCTTTCAGAAGTTGCTGTCTAAAATCAGTGTCTTTAATATCCCAATGTTTGATTTCTTCAATTCTAAAAGGGAAGAAATTGTTTTTGATTTGATAGGTTTTACCTAAGTATAGAACATTTGTTAGGGCTGTTGTCTGATTTGAATTTGAAAATAAACTCCAAATAATACAGTCATTAATAAATTCTTGTGTCGGATTTGTATGTGGAATTAGAAATTGATTTCTGTCGTTCAGCCAAGTTGGTTTTGGGATTTTTCTAACTGCGTGTAATGTCAATGCTTTTTCAAAATTCTCTTTTATGACCGAGAAAGCACCAGCGCTTACACTTGGTGATGAAAGTATAGTGACATACTTAGCATTTTGAAAATCATTACCCTTGCTACATATAGAAGCTAAAAAATCAGGTCTTGCTCTGTGTCTTGTGTCAATATTGCCGTCTTTAACTGTTATGCCATTGCTTAATGCTGGTAAAATGTAGTCGTTTGAGTTTTGTGGTCTGGAAAACCAATTATTCAAAACATCTTTCTTTTCTATTAGCTGTAAATGCTTCACACCAATTGTTCGGGCTTCTTCATTTGCAATATCTATTTCAACTGATTTAGTCTCACCCTTCTTTAAAAGATTCCAAATTAAAAACGCTATAGGGAAATCACCAGTTACACCATGAAAGCATTTCGAATGAAATAAAAATCCCTTTTCATATTTGTAATTAAAATGTTTATCTCTATATTCAACACTATCAGGTGCATTCAAATACTTTAAAGTCGAAAACATACCAAGAAATGATTTCTCAGGAAGTTCGTGAACAATTCGAAACATGAATTGTGCAAATAATTCTCTCTTCGCATGTTTAGTATTTTCTTTATCCATCACAATTTCAACCTTTGTTTTGCTTACGCCTTTTTTTGAACTACCATCAGATTTTGCATCTTGAGCAGTAGCAAATGGAGGATTGATAAAAACTATCCAAGTAATAGATGGGTCTTTTAATTCGTCTCTTAATTTTTTT
>DATCOF010000257.1:0-9727 GCA_036564845.1 Chitinophagaceae bacterium
CTGCAGGTTTTAGAAATACATGCTCCCTCACTTGGATTTGTTGATCATATAAAAGACAAACTGGATATTCAATTTATAAAACACATGGATCATGAAGGCCGAAACAAAATAAATGACGTTCGATATGTTTTTTTTAAAAGGCCTAATAAATTTTTTCAAATTCCTTTTAAAACACATAATTATATTAAAAGCCAAAGACCTGATATAATAATTATCCAGGGGCTGGTATTCCCCGTTCAGGTTCTTGCTTTAAGAATGAAAGTGGGAAAAGAGTGTAAAATAATTGTTCAACATCATGGCGAAAAACCGTTTAAAGGGATAAAAAAATTGTTTCAAAAAATTGCTGTCAAATACATAGACGCTTATCTTTTTACTGCAATTGAAATTAGCTGGGATTGGGTGAGTTCCAATATTATCAACCCAACAAAATGTTTTGAAATATTACCGGCATCCACACATTTTACTCCGCAGGATAAAAATATTTGTAAAGAAAAATTAGGTTTTAAAGGTGTACATAATTTTTTATGGGTGGGCCGCCTGAATGAAAATAAAGACCCAATGACTGTATTGAAAGGGTTTGAAAAATATCTTCGCTTTCAGCCACAGGCTAGGTTGCACATGGTATTTCAAACAAATGATCTGCTGAACGAGATAGAAGAATTTATTGGGCAATGCAATTCTTTAGAATCTTCTGTTGAACTGCATGGAAAAATTCTGCACAACGAATTGCCTTACTGGTATAGTGCTGCAGATTATTATATTTCTGCGAGTCACTCAGAATCGTGTGGCTATGCTTTACTTGAGGCTATGGCTTGTGGTTGCATACCTGTAGTTACATCAATTCCATCTTTCAAAAAAATTACAAAAAATGGTAAGTATGGGTTTTTATTTTCTCCTGACAAGCCGGATGAATTGCTGAAAATACTTTCGAATCTTGAAAAGATAAATGCGAAAGAATTTTCTGGAAAAGTGATACAGCATTTTAACAATAACCTAAGCTATAAAAATATTGCTGAAGACCTTTATAATATTAGCCGTTCCCTAATCAGTTAAAAATATCCTTTACCTTTTGTGCAATATCTTCAATTGAATAATTGAGTACGCTGGCGTGTGAAACGTTTGGGTTGTTCATTATTTCCAAAGTTTTTTCTACCATTTCACTTTCGGTATTAACAACATGGTGGTGTTCAAAATTTTTGTGCATTGGTTTGCAAAAACTAATAACCTGGCAACCTGCAAATAAAGCTTCAGAACAAACAGAACCAAATCCCTCGTAAGCAGAGGTATGTAAAAATATTTTTGACCGTTGCATTAATCTGATCACTTCTGAATGCGGAACCTCACCGGGCAACGTTATGTTTTTTTGTAGGCCTAAATCATTTATCAGCACCTGCAAATTTTCTTTCTCTTCACCTTCGCCGCAAATGATTGAATTAATATCAGGAAAAGAAGATCGTAGTTCTTTAATTATTTTAATAAATACATCATACTTTTTTAATGAGATCAAAGAGCCGGCACCCATTACATCTATATTTCTTGTAAATTTTTCTTGCCTGAATATTGAAACATCAATCCCCACAGGAATAACATGCGATGGCTTTATGCTATAATTTTTTAAAAATTCGGCAGACACAAAATCTGAAACTGCGATCAAAGTATCCGGTTGTGGTTTGATCAAAGAAAAATACCTGTTACCATTTTTTGCATCCTGTCCTAATATCCATGTGAATTGTTTTATGCCATTTCTTTTGGCAAAATACTTTCCGATCAACGCACATTCTCCCAGCCAGAAATTTAGTATCCCCGTTACTGTATTTTCTTTTTTAATTTTTTTTAAAGTTTGCCACACTTGTTGCCAAATCATTGCCCTGTATAGCTTTCCCTTGTTTCGGCCATTAAAACTAATAACATCAACCCCATGCCATTTATATTTTTTTGATACAAAAGGATATTGAAAAGCCAACACGATAATATTGAGAGAAGGATCAATTTTCTTTAATGCTTTTACAAATATCTGTTGTGGAGGAATGCAGGTTGTATCAGCTTCGTTTGCAGGGAAACCGGGTGTAAGAATGATCAGTGTTTTGGTTTCCTTATTCATCCGGGCTAATGGTTTTATTGCAAAATAACAAAGCTGTTATTTGTTTCAATTTTTTTTTGTTGTACAGTTCGGCATCGTGCTAATAGCCCACGCCGCGAATAAAAATTGAATACAGTTTAAAATTATTTTGTTTCTAACTTATTTGTTTGGTGCCGAAGCCCTAACATTATTAAAGATGTACGGTATAGAATTTTTATATCCATACTAAAAGACCATTTATTAATATACAGTATATCCAGCCGAACTCTTTCTTTTACTTTTTCAAGATCGAGCGTGGAACCAAAGTTGCCCATTGATTGCGCCAGGCCTGTGATTCCGGGCTTTACAGTATGCCTGTAAGCGTACTCCTGCAGCAGGTTTTCATACATTATGTTTTCACTTGTCATGTGTGGGCGTGGACCAATGATTGACATGTCGCCAATAAAAACATTTAGCAACTGCGGAATTTCATCTATGTGATTGTTGCGTAAAAATTTTCCTAAACGTGTTATTCTTTTATCATTTTCGCTGGCAACTAATATGTCTGCTTCTTTATTAACGATCATGCTGCGAAATTTTATGCAGGTAAAAAGACGGCCACCATTTTTATTTCTTTTTTGCAAAAAGAAAATAGGTCCGCGGCTATCCAGTTTTATTAAAATAGCCAACAGTGGAATGAGCCATAAAAGTATAATTACAATTAAGAAAAATGAGATCAAAATATCAAAGCTTCTTTTTATGATAACATTCCAAATATTTTCCAGCGGTAATCTAAGATCTATTGAATTGTTATTAACTGCATTTATCCGCCTTAAATATATATCCTCGTAAGTGATCGCTGCAGGATTTGTTAAAGCAAAATTTTCTTCTGCAGAAGTGATATCCTGAAAATTGTGAGAAAAATTATTGGGTATAGAAACTTTATCCATGTAAGTGGTTCTTATTAACTCAATACGGATAAAGAAAGCTAAAGGTTGCTTACTTATTTAAAACTAATTTTTAGGAAAATTATTTAGTGAGGGAATTTTATTTATTAAATAATTTTTTTGTAATTCCAATATTCAGTCCGCTGCTCATTATCGGAAGTTTTCCGATGCCCACTCCCGTAACAGGTATTTTTATATAAGGCTCTAAACGCAATGTAGCTCCTTTTCCCAGGGAACGATTATATCCAAAGCCTATAGTAGCAACGGCCAGTAAATTTGTTGAAGAATTTTTATAATCAGCTTTGCGCGGGTATTGCACGCCGGTACGATCAATCGTGTAATCGTAACTTTCATTTTTCATGATATAGGCAGACACACCGCCGGATACTGATAAATTTGTTTTTACTGATGATCTAAAATTATACCTAACTGTAACGGGTACCTCTATCATTTTACATACACCATCCAGTTTTGTAATTTTAGCATTAGCAGGCAGCACTATATTTTTTGTACTAAAATAATCTCCGTTAGTATAATAATATTTCTTGTTCCATGCTACCCCGGTTTCCAAACTTAATTTTTTATTGAACTGGTATCCCACTACTAACCCGATAGCGATCCCTGTCTTTTTTATAGATTGAAATTTAACTGTACTTATATCCGGGCTAAAAAATACGCCTGCATATATTCCATGTTCCTTTGTTGGTTTTTGGTTTTTAGTTTTTGCAGGAACAGGCGTTGTGTTATTTTCTTTTTTATCATCCTGCCGGGTAATTATAATATTTTCAATTCCCGTTTTATTTATTCCATTTTCATTATTAACGATTATCGTTGTTCCCTCTTTTTTATTTACATCCTTTAAAGTAGAAGACTGATCTGGTATGGTGTTATTTGTTTGTGGCGCAGATTGTACTAATCGTATGCGGGCCTTTTGTTTATAATGAATATTAATTTTATTGCCTTTGTAAATAAATGCTTGATTATTGACAGGCAATGCCTGGAGCACAGCAGGTTGTTGTAAGTTTATATTCTCTGATGTGGTTTTATTTAATTGTGTTGTTGAAGAAACGCTATTTTTTGAAACATGTTTATCTGCAATTGAATTTTTTAGATTGTTATTATTTGGATGAAAATATTCATACCCAATCCATGTAACAGGCAACAGCAGTAGCAGCAATAGTAAACGTTTGTAATTCTTTTTGTTTGCAGGAATTACAATTGTTTTTTCCGGATCATCAGCAGATAATTTTTTTAATACTTCATTCCATTCTGCACTATCGGTATTAAGAGGATAATCTTCAGCAGCTCTTCTAAATACTTCATCTATATCGTCATCTATGTATTGCATACTGTGTTGGCAGGTTATTTTTATTGATATAGCTTTTTAAAAGCGCTTTTGCTTTTGATAAATTTGATTTTGAAGTTCCTACAGCTATATTTAATATATCGGCGATCTCCTGGTGTTTATAGCCGTCTATCACATACATATTAAAAACTGTGCGGTAAGCCGGCGGCAATCTTTTTATTTCATTGATCAATTCTTTGTACAATAAAGAATCATCAGCGGACTGGGATTTGTCTTCTATCCAGATGCCTTCATTATTAATTCCTATATCGGGTAAATAATCATCTTTTCGTAACCTGTCAATAGAAGTATTGATCATTATGGTTCTTAACCAACCCATAAACATCATTTCGATATTTTGGGAAGTGTCATAATTAAACCTGTCAAGTTTGCCAAACACTTTTACAAAACCATCATTTACCACATCTACTGCCTTATCATATCTGTAAATGTACCTGAACACAATTTTCAGGCTATAGCCATAGTAGCGCTCATAAAGACTTTTATAGTCCCTATGATTATTACACTTACATCCATTTATTATATCGTGCAAGCTCATTCGGCGTTAGAAGTTGTAATTTTTTTTAATGAATACGTATTATAAGTAAGTTTGGTTGCCTGCCTGAAATACAATTTTAACCAGGCATTTTTTCCGGCCGTCATCCCCATTTTTTTATTAAATTACTACTAAATTTTAAACTGATAACTATAGTTTTTGCCGGAAGCGATGATTATATAGTTTATACTAATGAAACACTTCTTACAAAGTAATTTTTTTTAGTCATCCTCCCAAAATTATTATTAAAAATATATAACCAGATGAAAGCTAACTTTTTTTAATTTCAGCGTGAGGAATTGTAGCTAACTTGAGGCCCAATTTGTTCTCTCTACTCCCCAAAAACTTCCCGATATTTTATGAACCGTTTATCTTTTAAAAAACTACCCTTATTAGAGCTGTGTGTTTTGATTTTTTCTGCGCTGGTATTAACAACAATCAATCTCCAGGCTGGATTTTTAAATGGAATGAAAGCTGGCTTATTATTGAGTAGTGAGGGAGCAGCAACATTTATTATTGCAGTCGTATCAAAAATATTTTTTACATATTCAGGGGAAAATAAAAAATTAGTACTGCCGGCAAAAGCACTGGCACTGTATGTTTCGCTTATTGGGATCATTAGAATTCTGGCAATAGTTTTTGGACATTCCGGAGTGGCAGATACAATGTCTTTGTTAACTGCATTTAGTTTTGTACTTACAGGCATTGCTTTATTTTACCTCACCATCAACAGTACTGAAAAAATATTTTTGCCTCATGTGCTTGCTGTTATTACTTTCTTTATTGCATTGCTTTCTGCCATTGCAGGCAGTTTTAATGGCAATACATTTTATGGAATAGAATATTATAAACCCATGGCGATGACAGGAGCAATAAATTTTTTGTTGTTATCATTTAGCATTCTGCTTGTAAACAGGCAAAAAGGTTTTATGGGCGAATTTACCAGCGAATATGCAGGCGGTAAAATTGCAAGATTGTTTATACCCATTGCCATTGCAATTCCCGTGATTCTTAGTTTTATGCGTTTCAAAAACGAAGAAAGCGGATTTTTAAGTACCCCTTTTGGAGTTGCCTTTATTACATTATTCCGGATATCCATACTTGTCTTTTTTATTTGGAGATGTGTTGTTATAGTAAATCGCTCAAATAAAGATGTGATGCTGGAAATAGAGGAAAGGAAAAAGACCGAAGCTAATCTGCGTTACCGGAAAGCCTTGCTGGAAGCGCAAAACGAAGCTATACCTGACGCAATTTTGGTAGTTGATACTGAAGGTAAAATATTATCCTACAACAATAATTTCACTTTACTCTGGGGAATACCCAATAAGATAGTGGAAGCTCATGATGACACAGGAGCGCTAAATTTTGCAATGACACAATTAGTGGAGTCTGATGCATTTATTAATCGTGTAAATTATATTTATAGCCATCCTGAAGAACCTTCTCACGACGAAATATTATTTAAGGATGGCCGTATTATTGAGCGGTTCGGAAATATTGTAATTGGTGATGATGGAACCAAATATGGTTTTGCGTGGTATTTTAGAGATATTACCATCAACAGGAATTATGAGAATAAAATAAAAAATTTTAATAAATATCTTGAAATAAAAGTTAAGGAAAGAACAGAAGAATTACACAAACACGACAAGCGTTTCCGCATGTTGGTTGAAAATTCCATTGACATTATTTCTCTTATTGATTTTGATGGAAAAATAAATTATATAAGCCCTTCAATAAAGCGGTTAACAGGATTTTCAGAAGAAGAAATTATTGGCAGATCGGGTTTCGATCTTCTTCATCCCGGTGATGTGGAAGGAGGTGAAATTTTTAGATTATTTCTTCTCGATACACCGGGCATTCCATCCAAAAGCACCTTCCGGCTCAGGCATAAAAACGGCGATTATATTTGGGTTGAAGGAACTGTTACCAATATGCTTGAAGAGAAAGATGTAAATGCATTTGTTTTAAATTATCATGATATAACTGACAGGAAATTAGCAGAAGAAAAAATAATTAAAAGTGAAAAACGTTTTCGTTCGCTGGTAGAAAATGCGCAGGATATCATTTCACTTTCAGATGAAAATGGAATACGGTTTTATGTAAGCCCTTCCATAGAAAAAATTACAGGATATACAATTAAGGAATCAATAAACCAATCAATATTTGATCTTGTTCATCCCGATGATATTGAATCTATAAAAAAGTTGAGACGGGAATTTATGGCAGATCCCGGAGTGATTAAGCCAATGTCGGTTCGCTATCTGCACAAAGATGGAAGGACGGTATGGATAGAGGGCACCATTATCAATTTGCTGCATGATGAAAACGTAAAAGCAGTTTTAGCAAATTACCATGATGTTACTGAAAGAAAAAAAAGTGAGGAAAAAATTCGCCTGTCAAACGAGCGGTTTGAAATGGTAAGCAAAGCAACCAATGATGCAGTGTGGGATTGGAATTTGGATACTGATAAAATTTACTGGAACGACGAAATAAGATCAATGTTTAATTATTGTGAAGATGATATACCTAACGGAAATGTTTGGAAGGTTCACATTCATCCGGAAGATTTTAAACGGGTTACCAGGAAACTTGTTTATCATATTAAAAACGGAATTCAAAACTGGCAGGATGAATATCGTTTTCGCTGTGCCGATGGAAGTTACAAGTATGTATTTAACAGGGGCTTTATTTTATTCGATAATACTGAACGGCCATACCGTATTATAGGCGCCATGCAGGATGTAACTGAAATAAATAAATTACAACAATCATTAAGTGATGAAAGAATAAAAAAGCAAAAAGAACTTACCAATGCTACAATATTGGGGCAGGAAAAAGAAAGAACAGAAATTGGCAGAGAGCTACACGATAATATTAACCAATTGCTTACAGCAATAAAATTATACCTGAATGCCGCAGCAGCACAGCCTTCCATAAAAGATGAAATGATCAGGCGATCCATAGAAAGTTTATCTAAATGCATTGAAGAGATAAGAAAACTTTCAAGTTCACTCGTTCCCCCATCAATAGATGCAGATAGTTTTACCGAGGTTATAAAAGAACTTGCTGAGCCAATAAAATTGACCACTCCGTTAAACATCAATTATAATATAGATAATGCCAATACCAATGCGCTTACTGATCTTCAACAACTAAATGTTTATCGCATCATCCAGGAACATCTTAATAATATTCTTAAACACGCCAATGCAAAAAACATAGCTATAAATATGCAGAATGAAGATGACCAGATCGTACTTTCAATAAAAGATGACGGGCAGGGTTTTGATGTTACCGTAAGGCGGCATGGTATAGGATTTAATAATATTCAAAGCAGGGCCGAGTTGCTGGATGGGCAAATGAAAGTATTATCTAAACCGGGTAAAGGTTGTTTGTTGGTAGTAAACTTTCCGGTAAATAGTATTGGTAATTAAACAGGCTTTGTATTAAAGCTGTTTATTTACACTAAATTTGATTTGAAAGGATTGCAAATAATATTTATAAAATTTGCAACAGGATGATAATTTTTTAATCTACATTAAATTAATTAATGAAAAGATTTTTGCTAATCGATGACCATGCTATTGTTAGATCCGGAATAAAATTCTGGCTTTCCGCAGAATATGAAAATTCTGAAATTGATGAAGCCGAAAGCGGAAAGGAAGCATCACAAAAGATCAATGGTAGTGAGTATGACCTGATCCTGCTGGATATACACATGCCCGAAACAAATAGTTTCGAACTTCTAAAATCTATTCTAAATACAAGGCCCGAATCCAAAGTATTGATATTTTCTATGAATTCAGAAGGCGTGTATGCCAAAAGATTTTTAAAAGCAGGGGCTATGGGATTTGTTTCTAAAGATGCGCCAATAGAAGAACTAAAAAAAGCTGTTGATCTTACACTCAACAACAAAAAATATTTTAGTGATTTATTTTTAGAATCTGTTCAGGATGAAAAAAATAGTAATGAATATAATAATCCATTTTCCAGTTTATCCGGCAGGGAATTTGAAATAACTAATTTATTGCTGGAAGGTAAAGGTGTTGGCGAAATATCAATTTTATTAAATATAAAAAATTCTACAACGGGCACATATAAGGCAAGAATTTTTGAGAAGCTTAACCTGCAAAATGTTTTGCAGTTAAATGATCTTGCAATTCTTTACAATATTAAAAAGCAATAAAGAATATTGTCTGAACCATGATTTATGGGATTAAAGGATTAATGTGATAGTAATATTGATTAAAATATTCCCTTTCACTTGAAAATTGAATATTCAACACTCAATTTTCAAGTACAAATTTCTACAATAGTATCGGAGATTTAGAGGGTTCATTCCCTGTTCTTTGTATCGATCCAAATAGTAACTGGCCCATCATTTATTAACTGCACTTTCATGTCAGCACCAAATTCTCCTGTGTGTATTATCTTTCCAAGATCGTTTGCTAATTGAATAATAAATTTTTCATACAGCGGTATGGCGATCTCTGCTTTGCTTGCTTTTATGTAAGATGGACGGTTTCCTTTTTTTGTTGACGCCTGCAAAGTAAACTGGCTTACTGCTAAAATATCTCCATCAATATCTTTTACTGAAATGTTGGGTACTTTATTTTCATCATCAAAAATGCGCAGGTTAACAATTTTATTGCTTAGCCATTCAATGTCCTCAATTGCATCCGCATCTTCAATCCCAACAAACACGAGCAACCCGTTTATAATTTCAGATTTTATTTTGTTATCTATCATTACACTTGCCTGTAAAACCCTTTGTACAACAGCTCTCATTGATTATATTTTTTAAATAATGATGGTAA
>DATCOF010000258.1:0-12732 GCA_036564845.1 Chitinophagaceae bacterium
AACTTAACATTGCATTAAATAAATAATACTTCTTTTCGTTTTACTTTTAATGATAATCCATCAAATGAAAAAAAGAGGTTCGCTATCGCAGAAAATATTTCTTATTTCTTATTTCTTATTCTTTGTTTCTTATTTTGCCAATGCCCAATGGTATGATCCCTATAAAGTAAGTACAAAGGCCACAGATATTTATTTACAGGCAATAGCAAATGCAAACAATTCAAATTTTCCTGTTGCAATAAAAATGATAAATGATGCATTAAAGATCGATCCAAAATTTGTTGACGCACATCTTTCTGTTGCAGGTATGTTTGCCGATATAAAAAATTATGATGAATCAATAAGTCATTTTGAGAAGGCATTTGCATTGGATTCTGTGTATACCAAAACATATCTTCTCCCCTACTCCATATCCCTTGCTGGTGCTGGAAAATTTGATAAAGCTCTGAATGCAGTGAATACTTTTCTTGCGCTTCCCAAATTAAATGAACGGAGCATTAAAGCAGGTGAGTTTAGAAAAAAAACGTATGAGTTCGCAATTGATTATGAAAAAAATCACCCTGCAAAAAATTATATTTTTAAACCGGAGAACTTAGGTGAAAATATTAATTCTGTAGACCCTGAATATTATCCTTCCATAACGATCGATGGAAAAAAAATGGTTTTTACAAGAAGAGTAAATTCTGCCGCTAAAGGAAAAGAAGATTTTTTTGAAAGTGATCTTATAAACGGACAATGGACGAAAGCAAAAGCCCTGGAAGGAAATATTAGCACTGGCGAAAATAATGGTGGCGCAGAAAATATTTCGCAGGATGGAAAGTGGATCGTTTTTGCCGGATGTAATTTCCCAGACGGGCTTGGCAGTTGCGACATTTACATTTCTTATCTCACCAAACAGGGATGGAGCAAACCTGAAAATCTCGGGCAAAATGTTAACTCAGAATTTTGGGAAACCTCTCCATCACTTTCTCCCGATAAAAAAGATCTTTACTTCAGCAGCAGTGTTCCCGGCGGTTTTGGCGGAACAGATATCTGGGTTTGTCACCGCAATGCCAATGGCAAATGGGGACCGGCAGAAAATCTTGGGCCCGAAATAAATACTGCAGGCAATGAAGGCTCACCATTTATTCATGCCGATAATCTAACCTTATATTTTAATTCGACAGGCCACCAGGGCTACAGTGAAAAATCTGATCTCTTCGTATCACGCAAACAACCCGATGGCACATGGAGCAAGCCGGAAAATTTAGGTTACCCGATAAATACTATTGATGAAGAAGGTTCATTGATTGTTTCTTCTGATGGCAAAACTGCATATTATGCAAGCGATAGAAGCGACACAAAAGGCGCATTGGATATTTATACTTTTGAATTGCGTGAAGATGTTCGTCCGGCAAAAACTTTATGGGTTAAAGGAAAAGTTTTTGATAAGAAAACATTAAATGGATTGCCATCATCTGTTGAGCTTACTGATATTGTGAGCAAACAACAAATAAGCAAATTACAAACGGATGAAGATGGAAATTATTTGGCAACTCTCCCTGTGGGAAAAGATTATGCATTTAATGTTAACCGCAAAGGATATTTATTTTATTCAGCCAATTTTAATCTTGCTAAAAATGCACCGGATTCTGTTTATCAAATTGATATTCCTTTGCAACCCATTGAAGCAAACGCAAGCATCATTTTAAAGAATGTTTTCTTTGATACAAAACAAACCCAGTTAAAACCTGAATCGATAACAGAGCTTGATAATGTGGTTTCGTTAATGAAAGAAAATCCTAATTTAAAAATACAGATCGGCGGTCATACAGATAATGTTGGCAAGCCCGAAGACAATCTTAAACTCTCTATGGGAAGAGCCGTTGCTGTGGTAAATTATTTATTAGGCAAAGAAATAAAAAATGACAGGCTGGCCTTTAAAGGTTTTGGAGAAACAAAACCAATCGCTGATAATAAAACTGAGCAAGGCAAAGCATTGAACAGGAGAACAGAAGTTGTTGTCATCAGTAATTAATAAAATAATTATTCTAAAGAAATGATTTAATTTTCTTTTATTCGTTGTGAGAAAATTTGCAAAATGCACAACGATCTTCTTTACCAGGTCTCTTTAACACTTGTCCCAAACATTGGTGATGTATATGCAAAGGCATTGATAAATCATTTTGGTAATGCCGAAGATATTTTTAAAGCAAAGAAAAAAGATCTCACCGAAACATTAGGGCCAAGTAGAGCAGCTTCAATAAAAGAATTCACCGATTTTGAAAAAGCTGAAGAGGAAATTGACTTCATAGAAAAATATAAGATCACTCCCCTTTTTATAACCGATAAAGATTATCCGCAGCGTTTACTAAACTGTTACGACAGCCCTGCCATGCTGTATTACAGGGGCACAGCCAATCTCAATCAATCAAAGATAGTTGCCATCGTTGGCACAAGAAATCATAACGAATATGGCAAAGAAGTTTGCGAAAAATTAGTAACTGATCTTGCAGGTAAAAATATTTTAATTGTCAGCGGACTTGCCTTTGGCATCGATAGCATTGCACACAAGACTGCTTTAAAGAATGACCTGGAAACGGTTGGCGTACTGGCTCATGGCTTAGACCGTATGTACCCTGCACAAAATAAATCGCTGGCAAAAGAAATGGTGCTACATGGCGGATTGCTTACGGATTTTAGAAGTAAAACAAATCCTGATAAGCAAAATTTTCCTAAACGCAACCGCATTGTTGCCGGCATCAGCGATGCTATTGTTGTTATTGAGTCGGGCATAAAAGGTGGTTCTTTAATAACAGCAGAATTAGGCAATGGTTACAATAAAGAAGTTTTTGCAATACCCGGCAGATCGAATGATTCAAAAAGTGTAGGCTGTAATTATTTAATAAGAAGTAATAAAGCCAGGCTTATCAATTCTGCGGAGGATCTTTTGGAAGACATGGGGTGGAAGGAATACAAAAAACCATCAGCAAAAAAACAACGGGAATTATTTATTGAGCTCACAGATGATGAAAAAATTATTGTGAGTATTCTACAGGCTAAAGAACAAATTCATATTGATGAACTCTATATTAAAAGTGGCTTAAGCAGCAGCGCTGTGGCTTCCGGGCTGCTCACTTTAGAAATGCAAAATGTTGTTTCTTCTCTTCCCGGCAAGATGTATAAGCTCATTTAGGTGTAGCAACTTTATTTTAGAAATAAGTTTTAAAATTTCATACTTCTATATCAAATTCCTTCTTACCATTTTCCCAGTAGTACCAGTTCTGAAGTTCATGCAAAAATTGTATCCACTTTGGATGATCAACTTTTTTATTCAGCTCCGCTAAAAATATTTCGCTAAGTGGTATGGGCAGTAATTCTTCAAAAGATGCATAAGATATTTCTTTGGTTACAACATCATCTTCAAAGGGCTCTGACCTATGCTCCACATGAGAATGGATATAGCCAACTTTATCCATCAATATAGAAACAATTTCAACCGGTATCAAAATATTTGAATTTGAAAAATGAGGAGTCCACAAAACCCTGTTCCCAATCCTTAATTCTTCTGCGTTCATAATTATATCAATTAGTGTATCATTTCATTTTACACAAGTTAGAAATTGTAAACTAATTGTAGCTTTTTATCGGAATGCTTTTTTATGCATGGTAATTAATTAAATAAAGAACATGTTATGTTTGCAGTAAATAGTTTTTATGACAGAAATAGATCAAAACAAAATAGCAGAACGGTTTATGCGCTATGTTCAGATCGACACGCAAAGCGATCCGCAAAGCAATGCACAACCAACTACAGAAAAACAAAAAGATCTCAGCAAAATATTGCTGAGTGAATTACAGCAAATGGGCATCCAGTCAGAGTTGGACACACATGGTTATGTGTATGCAACAATTCCTTCTAACAGTAAAAAAAATGTTCCCATCATTTGTTTCTGCAGCCATGTTGATACAGCGCCGGATTGCAGCGGAACAAATGTGAAACCTATCCTTCACAAAAATTATAATGGTGATGATATTGTATTGCCTGATGATGCTTCGCAAATTTTAAAAATTTCTGAAGCCCCATATTTAAAAAATCATATTGGCAGTGCTATAATTACTGCAAGCGGAAATACTTTGTTGGGAGCAGATGATAAAAGCGGTGTGGCTGCAATTATGGAAGCCGCATCTTTTTTAATTAATAACCACGATGTAAAACATGGAGAAATAAAAATTTTATTTACTCCTGATGAAGAAGTAGGCAAAGGTGTTGTGAAGCTTGACATGCAAAAATTAAATGCAAAGTTTGGATACACAATGGATGGCGGCGAAGCAGGAAGTTTAGAGGATGAAACATTCAGCGCAGATTTTGCAACAATAATAATTAATGGCGTTATCGCTCATCCCGGTTATGCAAAAGGTAAATTGATAAATGCAATAAAAATTGCGGGAGAAATTTTAGATGTCCTTCCAAAAAATGAATGGGCGCCGGAGGTAACAGAAAAGAAAGAAGGCTTTGTGCATCCTGTAAGAGTGGAAGGCATTGCAGAGAGAGCAACTGTTGAATTTATTGTAAGGGATTTTGACAATGCTAAACTTAAACAACATGGAGAAAGATTAAAAAAACTGGCAGAGGATGTTATAAAAAAATATCCGCCTGCAACGATGGAGTTTACAATCAAAGAACAGTACCGCAACATGAAAGAAGTTCTTGATAAAAACCCTGAAGTTGTTGCCAATGCTGCAGAAGCAATAACCCGTGCAGGATTGAAAGTAAAAACAGAAAGCATTCGTGGTGGCACAGATGGAAGCAGGCTTAGTTTTATGGGATTGCCTTGTCCGAATATTTTTACCGGCATGCAGGGCATCCATTCAAAACTGGAATGGATCGGTGTGAAAGACATGGCAAAAGCTGCTGAAACAATTGTGCATTTATCCATGATTTGGGAAGAGAAGAGTTAGAAAAAATAATAAATAAGTTTATGAAAATTCGAGGAGTATCATTAATAATGAGTTTTTTTATCATTAGTTTTTTTATGCAATCTTGTTTGTGGGATAGTCAAAAGGGAAGAATACAAAATTTTCAAGAACAAATAGGAACTTATGAGTTAGATATACAAAAAACTAATTTGGGTGATTACAAGAAAGACTCAAACATTTATAAAAATTTACGAATCACATTCAAATCAGATTCCACTTTTATAATGAATATGAAAGTGCCATTTATGTATGATAGTGTTGGGACTTGGAAAGCAGGTAATATGAAAGAATGGAATTATTTATGTTATAAAAGCAACATAAATATTGATGCACAATTTACTCGTCCAGAATATTCAGATTCCTCTTTTTTATTAAATAGCGGTACTCCGCAAACTGGAGTTGAGTTTATACCAGAAATTTATTTCAAAAAGATTAATAGTAATCTTTTAACTCAACAACCAGTTACATTGGATAAACCGCACTATAAAAATATTTATGAGATAGTGAACGAAAAAAATAATTTGAATTTTTGGCATAGCAAAGATCAGGACTACCCTACATTGCATTTCGGTTGGAGAAAAGATACCTTATGGTTCGAATTTGATGGTCAATGCCAATATAGTTTTCCTTATAAACTAAAGGGAAGCAATATTATTGTTTCTTGGAATTTTATAGAAGACTGCACCCATGACATAGGTATAAAAAAAACCTTCAATTTAAAAAAGGCGCCTGTTGTTGGCAAGCCATTTATGATATTTAGCCTCAGAAATGATTCTACACTAAGAGCAATTTATTTGTATCCAGAATGGGTAATTAAGTTTAATAAAGAAAATAATGAATACCAAGGTTTTCCTTCTGAATTTAATACTGCAAAATATTACTAAAGTAAGAGGGAGGATGAGGTGTGCTGAATAAAGTAATAAATCCACAAGAGTGTGACGCCAAATGAAGATGCACAAAGATTGAATGCTCGCTTCATAAAATGTTTTACCTTGCGTTTCTCAATTAATAACTGCTATGAAAGAATTTCTTATTAATTATTGGTGGATCATCCTTATCGTATTTGCCTTTTTAGGATGTTTTGTAACCATTAACCAGGGGACGATTGGCGTGGTAACCATGTTTGGAAAATACAGGCGCATCATGCTTCCCGGCCTGAATTTCAAGCTTCCTTTTTTAGAACAGATATATAAAAAAATAAGTATTCAGAACCGATCAGTAGAACTGGAGTTCCAGGCAATAACGGTTGACCAGGCGAATGTTTATTTCAAAAGTATGTTGCTGTATTCTGTACAAAATGCTGATGAGGAAACAATAAAAAAAGTAGCATTTAAATTTATCAGCGATAAAGATCTTATGCAAAGTTTGGTGAGAACTGTTGAAGGTTCTATCCGTGCATTTGTGGCTTCTAAAAGGCAGGCAGAAATATTAACGCTGAGAAAAGAAATTGTGCTGTTTGTAAAAGAACAAATTGATTTTGCATTGGAAGAATGGGGTTATCATTTGATTGATCTGCAGATAAACGATATCACTTTTGACACTGCAATTATTGAAAGTATGAGTCGTGTTGTAGCAAGTAATAATTTAAAAGCAGCCGCCGAAAACGAAGGACAGGCCTTACTTATAACAAAAACAAAAGCTGCAGAAGCAGAAGGTAACGCAATAAAAATTGCAGCCGAAGCTGAAAGACAAGCGGCTCAGTTGCGTGGACAAGGTGTTGCACTTTTCCGGGAAGAGGTTGCAAAAGGTATGAGCCAGGCTGCATCAGAAATGAAGCAGGCAAATCTTGATACCAATGTTATTTTGTTCAGCATGTGGGTAGAAGCGGTTAAAAATTTTGCAGAGTATGGCAGAGGCAATGTAATATTTTTGGACGGCAGCACAGAAGGAATGGAGAAGACGATGAAACAAATAATGGCAATGACTGTTTTGGAAGATTCAAAAACAAAATAAATTTTAATTTAGAATTATTTTAGTGCCGTAATATTGCGGCACTTTTTATTTATAAAAATTTAGCATGAACTACTTTAAACAGGACAAACCATTTGTTGTTCCAACAACTGATGGAAAATTAATTGAAGAACATTTTGGTTTGGCAACAACACAAACTTCTAACCTCAGCATAGCCCACATGGTAGCGCCTTCCGGGTGGAGTGAGCCTCATCAAAATCCCGGGTTTGATGAATACACTTTGATAAGCCGCGGCAAAAAAATGTTTGAAGTTGACGGTGAAGAGATCATTGTATCTGCAGGGCAAAGTATTCTTATAAAAAAAGGAAGCCGTGTACGTTACTCAAATCCTTTTGATGAAGAATGCGAATACTGGAGCGTTTGTCTTCCTGCATTTTCAATGGATCTTGTTCATCGAGAGGCATAGGTGTCAGACACCTTGAAGGTGTCAGACACCTGTTAACAATTACGTAAATATTTTTCTCACAACAAGTGATTCATAGATTACTCTTTACATTTGTTCAAACTGAATTTACATGCACTTTTTCTTTTTACAAACTGATACTACTGCAGTTGCCTCACCACATCAAATGCAATCATTGTGGGATATATTAATAATGGGAGGTGTTATCATGATCCCATTGGCACTTTTGTTTGTTGCTGCTGTGTTCTTTTTTATCGAAAGGCTGATAGCCATACGTAAGGCCGGTAAAATTGATGATAATTTTATGAGCATCATTCGCGATAACATCGTGAATGGAAATATTGCAGCAGCAAGAAGCTTATCAAAAAATACTTTTAACCCGGTTGCAAGAATAATTGATAAAGGCATTCAGCGTATCGGCAAACCCATTGATGCAATTGAAAAAAGTATGGATAATGTTGGTGTTCTTGAAATGTATAAAATGGAAAAGAACCTTCCCGTACTTTCTATCATCGCAAGGATCGCTCCCCTGTTTGGATTTCTGGGAACTATTGTCGGGATGTTGCAGTTATTTAAAGGTATAGCCAGCAGCAGCGAATATAATTTTAATACAATTGCTGATGGTATTTATGTAAAGATGATAACTTCCGCAACAGGTTTGATCATTGGTATATTAACTTTCATCGCTCATAGTTATCTAACGGCGCAAATAAATCATGTAGAAAATAAAATGGATGTTGCCAGCGCAGAATTCATTGACATTTTACAGGAGCCAACAAAATAAATTGAACTGGGATTTATAGGATTTTGAGATTAAAGGATTATAAAGAAATTAATAAACGGACTAACTACAAACCACCAACTATAAACTACAAACTTTAAATGAGTTTAAGAAAAAAATTAAAAGAACAACATGCAGAACTGGATACAGGTCCGTTGAATGATATCCTGTTCATCCTGATGTTTTTCTTTTTGATAATTTCCACGCTGGCTAATCCAAATGTTATTCGTGTAAGTAACCCAAAAGCAAAGAGTGATGCAAAGGCAAAGCAAAGTGTAATTGTCAGCATTGATAAAAACAGGCAGATCTATGTTGGTCAGCATAAAATTATTTTTGATTCTCTTGAGTCTGCTTTAAGAAGTCATATCCATGTAGGCGACAGCATAAAACCGGCTGTGGTTGTAAATGCAGATTCATTGGTTAGCTGGGGCGATATTGTAAGAGTGATGCAGGTAGCAAAAAAATTAGGAGCCACAACATCGGCGTCGGTTGCTGGACAAAAATAAACTTGTCTGAACCATGATTTTTGGGATTTTGGGGATTAAAAGGAAATAAATTATTTATAAGCACAAATCATTCTTTCTCTTTTGTAAATATCTTTTTTAATTTCAGCGGTAAAATTTTTCTCTGCAAATATTTGTTGTACTTCTTTTGCATAATCTTCGTGTACTTCAACAAAAAATTTTCCTTTTTCTTTTAAATGCTTATCAGCAAAAACTGCGATTTTTTTGTAGAAAATAAATGGATCATTATCATTTACAAACAATGCCATGTGCGGTTCATGATTAACCACGTTTTTAGCAAGCTTGCTTTTTTCATTTTCGGGAATGTATGGCGGGTTACTGATTATTATATCAAATGATTGTAATGATGACCAATCATCTTCATTCAAAAAATCTAATTGCAAAAAATTGATTGTTGTATTTTGATCTTGTGCATTTTGTTTTGCGACCTTCAAAGCATCTTCACTAACATCAATTGCAAAAATTTCTGCATCGGGTAATTCTTTTTTTAAAGCGATAGCAATACATCCGCTTCCGGTTCCAATATCAAGAAGATGTACGATGTTAGATGTACGATGTTGGATGTTGAGATTTTTTTTACTTCGTACCTCATACATCGTACGTTGTACATCTTCTACCACCCATTCCACTAATTCTTCTGTCTCCGGTCTTGGTATTAGTACGTGTTCATTCACCAATAATTTCATTTTATAAAACCATACTTCTCCTAAAACATATTGTACAGGCTTGTGGGCTAAAAGCTGCTGCAACGCTGCATTTAGCTGTTCAACTAACGTATTGTTTAATTGTTTTTGTTTATCTGAAATTCGGTGTAATCTTTTAATACCGCCAATGCTTTCAAAAACCCAATCAGTAATATTTTCTGATTCTCTTTTATCATAAATTGATTGTAATTGCTTCACAAATTTTTTGTATTCTTCATCAATTGTCATCATTCAAAAATAACAGAAAGAAAATCATTGCTTAAGTCTATTCGCATATCCCCGGTCGATCTTCGCTTTTTCACCCTTCTCCACTTGTGGAGAAGGGATGGGGATGAGGTAAATTAAGAAAACCCCTCCGAATTAACGGAGAGGTTATTCTCATCCAAACAATCCAAAATTAAGAGTTCTTATATGTTGGGCACTTTAAAGAACATGGATCGTTGGCTTAAAAACGTGGACAGCGTGTTGCATCTTTGCTTGAATTATATCTGTCGAAAAAAGTTTGATAAGAAATTGATAGCTCAAATCCGCCGCGACTGTTACTCGCAGTTTTTAGTTGAGATACGTTTGCATCGTAACTTACTGATATGGTAAAAGGTTTGTATTCCATTTTAGCTACAGGTATCATTGCATCTTTCCATCTTAAGAATGCACCTGCAGAAAAAACATATTTTGGATCAACAGGATCATCGAGTTTGTATGAATATAATACGCCGCCGATAGTTTCAGTGCTGGTTCCCTGTTTTGAATAATCTCCATGAAATGTGATATAAGAATAATCCGTTACACCCATGCGAACACCGGCAGAAAAAACCCACTTAGGCATTAACTCAATATTTGGATCCTGGTAAAAAGAAATTTTATTTGAATGATTAACGTGATGATATGCTGCGCCGATAAAAAGATTATCATCTTCATTTGCGCCAATCTGCGAATTAAAACTTATCCCAACACTTCCATCAAAATAGGTGTAGCCGGAGTTTGGAAAAGTTTCGCCGTTATTTAAAGTTCCATCATAACCTGCACCATTAAATTGACTGTTGGTTGTCATTTTTGAGCGATCGATCCTTCTTTGAACAATGCCTCCCATAAAGCCAAGTGACAGGTACATATTTTTTTCTGCGCTTAAAGATTTATGATAATTAACTACCGGCAAAATATGCGTTGCAGTTAATGCAACCGTTCCGGCTTTATCATACAATACTTCACCACCAACACTTAAAAAATCATTGGTGCTGCTAATGGGTAATTTATATTCTGCATTTACAGATCCTGTTTGATAAGGCACAGTAACGCTGCTCCATTGTGTGCGATAAACAGCTTGTATTCTTAAGTCTCCTAT
The DNA here is from genome assembly GCA_036564845.1 of Chitinophagaceae bacterium. Classification (GTDB taxonomy): domain Bacteria; phylum Bacteroidota; class Bacteroidia; order Chitinophagales; family Chitinophagaceae; genus Ginsengibacter. The sequence continues at coordinate 10,685 of DATCOF010000258.1, forward strand.
AAAAATGCCTGCCAATGCAGGGTTACGGAGTAATGGCGTTTCAAAAAATTGTGAGAAATGTATATCCTGAGAAAATCCTGAAACAGAAATAGTGAGTGTAAAAAATATGTAGAAAAAACTTTTGTGTAAAACGTTTTTCATGTTCAGAGTTTGGATATTGGCATTAACAAGTGTTAACAAGATATAAACGCTGTAACGGTAATTTTATTTTAAATAAATCTTCTTTTTATTTTATTTTTTTTGAATTGATAAGGTGAAAAGTCATTGGCCATTGACTTATTGACCAATGACTTATTGACCAATGACAAAAAAAGCAAAAGGCCGAAAAAAATTTCAGCCAGTTGCAGTCATTATAAAACCAAGCGTCTTTATCTGATCAATGCTACATTTCCTTTATAAGTTAGCAGCGTATTGTTTTCGCAAACGATATCAATTGTATAAACAAATACATCAGGATTTAATTTAGCTCCTTTAAAAGTTCCGTCCCATCCGGCTGAAGCATCATTGGCATTGAAGTTTGCTTTCTCAAAAACCACTTCGCCCCAGCGGTTAAATATTCTAAATGTTTTGATGTTGAATACGCCTGTCCCTCTTGGATAAAAAATATCATTTGTCCCATCACCATTTGGTGAAAATGTATTCGGAATAAAAACATTTGCATTATTACATAACACATACACTGTAACCTGATCCCTGGCTTTACATCCGCCATCATTGGTTACTTCTACAGTGTACTCTGTTGTTTGTGGTGGCTTAACCGTTATGCCCGGAAATCTATTTCTAAAAATTCCTGAAGTTGGTGTCCATACTGTATTAATAACATCCGGCGAAAGAATTGGATTAAGGTCAAGAGTTTGTCCAACATTAATTGTTTTATCACTGCCTGCATCAACAGTTGGTATCGGAAAAACTTTTATCGGTACATACCCTGTGTCTTTAAAACATCCTTTATCATCTATACCAACCACCATATAATTTGTAGTAGTTAATGGGTTTGCTACCGGGTTTGCAATTCGTGTATTGTTAAGTCCTGTAGCCGGCCACCATGAATATAATGTTGCACCACTTGCAAAGAGTTGTGCTGATCTTCCTTTGCATAAAGTATCGCCGTTGATTACCTGCATTTTAAAAGGAAGCCTTACAGAAAGCAGCACTGTATCCCATGCAACACATCCATTTATACTGGTTCCTTTAACGGTGTACTGAATGCTGCTATCCGGCTTTGCTACAGGGTTTGCGCAATTTGTACATGACAGTGCTGTTGCAGGAAACCAATTATAATTAACAGCGCCAGTTGTTGTTAAACTAACTGATTGACCTTTGCAAATTGTTGAATCAGCATTTGCTTTTATTGCAGGCAACGAAAATGTTTGAATTATTTTAGTTACTGAATCTTTACATCCACTGCTGTTGGTAGCTACTGCAATAATTGTATAATTGCCTGCGCCAAAATAAGTTTGTGAAGGAGGATTTTGTTGTGTTGATGTTTTTCCATTGCCAAAATTCCAGTTCCACTTAAATGAAGAAGAATCCGGTGTTAATATTTGTCCGGCAAAAGTTATTGTTGCCGGGATACAAACTCCGTTATTTGATTTGATGGAAATTTTTGGACTGGCAACAATTTTTATTGGTGTAGGATTTTTAATTGTATCAGTACAACCGGCCTGGGTAGTAACTTTTAAATTCGTGATATAATTTCCTGTAGCGCCATAAGCATGAACAGGATTTTTTTGTGCAGATGTATTGCCATCACCGAAGTTCCAGAGGTAGTTTGCAATAATATCATTGCTCGTGCTTTTATCGCTAAAAGTAACATAACCTGAATCACATAATGTTGTTGTTGAGTTAGTGAAGTCAGCTTTTACACCGTACACTTTAATGGTATCTGTACCAACTATTGGTACCTGGCAACCGGCAGCATCTACCAAGATCATTTTAGGTAAATAGAATCCCGGATTTGTGTAAGTATGCGACACGATTGAATCAGGAGTTGATAATGTGCCGCCATCATTATAATCCCAGATGAATGTAATGTTATCTTTTGTAGT
>DATCOF010000259.1:0-8986 GCA_036564845.1 Chitinophagaceae bacterium
AAATTAAAGGGAAGTTCTACCGCTTCAATATCCTGGATATTTCCATTAACAGACTCAAATTTTTTTACATTATCTATCATAGCTTTCATAAAACGCTTAGCATGTGTAGGCGTTAATATTATCCTGCTTTTTACTTTACTCTTTGGTGTACCCGGCATCACATTTACAAAGTCTACAATAAACTCAGCATGGCTGTGTGTTATTATGGCAAGGTTAGCATATACACCTTCTGCTATCTCTTCAGAGATTTCAATGTTTAACTGGTTAGGTTGATCTTTTGGAATATCCATTTTAATGTTTTTAGCAAATATAATAAGAAGAAGCCGCTTCAAAATACGTGGGGCAGTTTTCTGATAGTAAAAAAAGGCTGCCCTTTTGAGACAGCCTGAACATATTCTTATAAAAAATATTATGGAGTAATTGTAATCGTAATCACCTCTTTAGTTGGGTCTTTGTAACCTATCCTCAAAGATTCGGAACCTCTTATAGCAGAAACTATTTTAAATTGAGCTACAACACTAGTTGCCGGAGCAACTACTACTCCTGTTGGAATTGTAACAATTGAAGTTGCTTTCAAAGTATTCCTCGGTATAACTATCGAACCCTGAATGGTTGCAGACGTTCCGGTTACTGTATAATTAACAGTTACATTTTCTGTTAAAGCGGTACGCATTTGTACAGAAACCGAAAACGATGCACCTTGTTTAACCGTTTGTGCAGTTTTTGTGGCTATTTCTACATAAGGCGCTAAAGAGGTAGATGTATCAAAGGAATCACCAGTATACTCTTTGGAACAACTAGTAAAACCAACTATGATAAAAACAAATAGGGATAAATAATTATTTTTCATTTTACAATTTTTAAAATTAAAGATCGAACCACGTTTTTAAATTATACGGAGGAATAGGGGTTGGTATATTTGGATTAGCAGTTCTCTCAACATCAGGATATTCGTATCGGCGAAATAATCCGCCTGCAGGAGCACCAGGAGGAATTGTTAAAACAGGTACTTCGGCACCAGCCGAACCTGACCTTCTCCACTGTGTAAATGCTTCAATAGGCCTGTCCATTAAATCAATCCACTGCTGTAAATGTATTTCTTTTACAGGATCAGCAATAGTTGATAGATTAGGTAATTGAGTAGCAAGATATGTACTACTAGCAGCAGGATCTGCGCCGTATAGCGTGAATGCCGCAGAGAGTCCCTGATTGTATAATAACTGTGCTTTTGCCAAATCTTTAGTAACGCCTAAGCCGCGAGCATATGCCTCAGCTTCAAAAAACAGAATCTCCTGGTAGGTATATAAATAAGATGGTGCATCAATTCTGTATAGATAATTACTTATAATTGAAGTGGTAGCATCAGCCTCTTGTTCGCTATTAACCGCAATATATGTTGCGGCAGATGGTCCCTTTTCAAAATACTTGGGGATTCTAGGATCACTGGGGTTCATGTAATCAAATACATTCTTATTTGCAAAAAAGAATATATTTTTTCCTCCGCTAAAAGATTCTAACAATCTGAATTTAGGATTTTCATTCGCTTTTGTTGGCAAATATTTCCATATCCAATTATCCGCAGCTGAATTTATCATAATTGTTGGGTTAGAAACTAATTGACCAATAGCTGTAGCTTTTGTAGGGTCTGCATCAACCATTGTCATTAATATTCTGAGTTTGATAGAATTTGCCAACTTAATCCATTTAGAAATATCTCCAGCATAATAAGGATCATAATCCGAAATTTTCAATCCATTATTTACATCCATTGAAGCTAAGGCTCCATCCAAAAGTTTAAGTATACTTTCGAAAACATCCTTTTGTGCATCGTATTTAGGATAAGGAATTGAACTATTCCAAGCCTCTGAGTAAGGAACATCTCCAAAAATAACTGCAAGCTCATAAACTAATTGAGCAAGAACTATCTGACTTTGCGCAACAGCATTTTTATTTCCAGCAGCTTGAAATGCTTTAATAGCTAATTGAAGATTATTTCCTATCCTTTGATAATAAAATGTCCATGTGTTGCCTAGAGAAGTAGGGCTAATTTTATAAATATTATCAGCTCCCCATCCGTAATTACCGCCACTTGCTATAGTTTGTGAAGCAAGAGCTAAAGGAATGTAAATATCACCTGCGTCGCGATTTTCATTCCAATAGGTTACAGCATATCCAAAAAGCAATTTGCCGTCTACTGAAGTTGCTGTTGTAGGATCTGTATTAATATCTATGTATTTTTTACAAGATCCCATTAAAATAATGGCGAATAGTAAAAAAAATAATCTTAAAAATTTATTATGTCTCATCTTATAATTATTGTTTGTATTTTTTAAAAGGATAATCTTAAATTTAAACCAATTGATCTAGTAGAAGGAATGCTATTAAATTCAACACCTTCTCCAACACTACCTGCTCCAAAGAAATTCAGTTCAGGATCAACGTGAGGAACATAAGATTTTATTAACCAAAGATTTCTACCTTCCAAGCCAAATTCTGCTCCCTTAATTAATCCGTTTTTAAATATACTCTGCGGAAGAGCATATGAAATTCTCATTTCTCTCAATTTTACAAAGGAAGCGTCAAAAATATTACCTTCTGTATTTGCTACTGCAGAATATCTTCCCCAAAAATCCTGCATACTTTGAACAGGGACTGTGTTAGCAACATACTTACCAGTACCATCAAGGTATACACCCTTATCCACAAAAACCTTATCTCTGTTTTCGAGTGTTTCAATAGCCAAACCTGAAGCACGAAGTCCCGCTACGGTTCCAGAATAAAAAACTCCACCTTTTCTAACGTCAACTAAAAAATCAAATGTGAAATTTTTAAATGTAAGCGAATTTCTTACTCCACCTATCCATTTCGGCGTAACGGAGCCAAAATTTTTAAGAGCGCCAATAGTGCGTAACCCTGAAGCCTGATCAATGATAATATTGCCATCCGGATCTCTGGCCCATCCTGTACCATAAAGAGCAAAGGATCCTCCAATTAGGGCTTTTACAACCAAAGAACTGTATCCACTTGCAATAGTATATTCTTTTAAACTTCCCGAAAGGGATTCAACAGTTTGTTTATTTTGAGAAAAATTAACATCAACTGTCCATCCTAAATTTTTGCCTTTAAATGGCACAAGATTTAAATCCAATTCAATACCTTTATTTCTAACTCCTCCGGCATTAATTCTTTGAGAGTTATAACCTGTAGAAGTAGGAACAGTAATAGAAACAATTTGATTTTGGGTCAAAGTATTATAATACGTAAAACTTAGCCCAATTCGATTGCTCAAGAATTTAAGATCTGTTCCAATCTCCACAGTATTTTGCTTCTGGGGCTGTAAACCAACTGGAGGTAGTGTTGCAGGACCGCCATAAGGTGTAGTAATTCCTCCAAATGGGAATACCGTTGTGGTACCAATATATTGGACAAAAACACCTGTTGCTCCTGTATATTGAAAATTAAGCTGATATGGAGCTTCATCACTACCTACACTTGCATAACCAAATCTAAGCTTACCATAAGATAACCATTTTTGCTTTATCAAATCAGAGAATATAAAACTTCCAGTAACAGAAGGATAGAAATAAGAATTATTTTCTTTAGGAAGAGTAGAAGAAAAGTCGTTCCTTCCTGTTACGGTAATGAAAGCATAATTCTTGTAGTTTATGTCAAACTCACCATATAAAGCCACCAATCTTTGTTGTGCATAAGCATAATCTGGTGTACGCGTAGCGGCATTTGAATAAGTATACAAATCCGGTACCGTTAGGTCTATGGCAGAAACAGCATTGCCTCTTGAAAAGCGATCCAAAATGTTATTACCGGCTAATAGTTTTAAAGAAAAATCTTTTACCTTTTTTTCAGCTGTAATAATCAGGTCATTATTTGTTCTTCTGGCGAAAACATCTGATGTAGTAAAGGAACCTTTGAGAGTACCGGCGGTACCATTACGGATAGTGGTATATCGATTCTCAGTATAAAAATCGGTTCCTAAATTATCGGTTATGGTTAACCAGCTAATAGGCTTGTAAGAAAGCGTAGCAGTTCCGACAATTCTATCTACATAGTTATTGTTTTTATTGTATTGTTGGATCCAATACGGATTATTACCGGTTTTATCAGTAGTCAAAAATCTTTGTGGACCTGTGATTGGATCAGGTACTGGCAAAAGAACATTATCTCTAACATCGGTAATATTTACGGTTCTAGGCAAACCATACACAGCAGAAGTAATAACATTAGCATTATTAGAAGCTTGAGCAGGTCGTCCAATTCCCTGTGTCTTAGTATAGTTCAATGCGACACGAGATGATAATTTATCGGAAAAATCACGTCCTGCATTTAAAGAAATTGTGTATCTATCAAGTTTAGTTTCAGGAATAATACCTTTTTCGTTAAGACTTGTAAAACTTAATCTATAGTCAGAATTATCCCCCCCCCCTGAAAAACCAATATTATTTATATAAGATGTACCTGTGTTAAAAAAATTCTCAACATTATCCGGATAAGCATGAAGAACAACATCTCTTCCTAGAAAATCTTTAAATGTAATATCCTGAACTCCACTTATTTTAGGTCCCCAACCATTTGAATTTTTTAAATCATATACCCCATAATTACCTTGTGCATATTCATTTTGGAAAGTTGGTAACATTAGTACCTTATCGAATCTTATAGAAGAATTAAAAGATACAGAGGATTTGGAATTTTTCTTTCCCCGTTTAGTAGTAATTATAATAGCCCCGTTTTTTGCTAAAGAGCCGTATAATCCTGCAGCTGCTGCTCCCTTTAAAATTGTCATAGTTTCAATATCATCAGGATTGATATCACCTGCACGGTTACCAAAATCCACATTATTTGCAATTGTACCGCCAGCGGCAGAAGAGTTAGTTACAGGAAATCCGTCTATGACGAATAAAGGTTGATTGTTCCCATCGAATGAAGAAGCACCACGTATAATGATGCGTGCAGATCCACCCAAAGTTCCAGATTGCGAATTAATTCTTACACCTGAAACTTTACCAGCCAGGGAATTAACGACATTAGCTTCACGGGCTTTTATTAATTCCGACCCTTGCAAAGTTGTAGAGGCGGCGCCTACTGACCGTGTATTTCTACTGATTCCCAAAGCTGTAACTACAACCTCGGTTAAATTTTGATTTATCGTTCTCAAAGAAACGGCGAGAGATGTTGAGCTTCCTACGACAATCTCAACTCTATCGTAGCCAACATTGCTGACTACCAATGTTGTTCCCCGGGTAGTAGAAAGAGAGAAATTACCATTAGCATCAGTAATGGTACCGTTTTTTGATTTTTTTTCCTGAACGGATGCCCTTGCAACAGGATTACCATTTTCATCGGTAATCCTACCAGTTACCACCTGGGTTTGGGCAGATGCCAATGCTGCACTGAGCATTAGTACTGTAAACAGTGTTAAGAATCTTCTCATGTATGATTAAATTTTTTTTTGAAGTTGTAAATATAGAAGAGTTTTTTAACTAGCCTAATAAAATGTTAAAAATATTTCCCCACTATGTATACAATGACAGGGAATCATATTGATAAGCTGCATTTGAGATAAATTAAAAATTAAAAATGGTTTGCAGCTTTACTTCAGTTTTTTTATTGCCATTTATTTCATCAAGACCACTGCCGATAATATTTTTATCCGGATAAATTGTTTGTGCAAAACGTAACCACAGCGACCATTTTCTGGTTATATCATAATTAAGATTTACATAGTACCTGTATCCTTTGTCATAAAATACAGGAATAGAAAAACTGTAAAGCACATCATTTTCATAAGCATACATGCGGCTATTGTAGCTATCTGTTTCAAAATATTGTAACCTTATGTTGCCCGAATAGGGTTTTCGAAGTGCCTTATATATTATATCAGCATAAGTTAAAAAGCCTTGTTCAGGAACTGTACCTTTTTTATCATACCACAAAACTTCAACTCTTGTTCTATATGTAAAAGCCGGGTTCAATTTGTAGCTTAACTGAGTTCTCCAACTTTGTTTTGGTTTTATTATCACGGGATTCAATACCAATCCATCGGGATTATAATTAATAGCTTTTCTTTCTGAACGGTATCTTGAATATATTTCTATTTGTTTATTTGGTTTATACGTCAGCTGCAATAAATAATCATTCCCTGCAGTTGGCGCATCTGTTCTAAACTTTAACCACGGAAAGTTATACATATCTGCGTAAGCATCTATCCTCCAAACATCAGTTGGGTTAATACTTATGCCGGCATAAAAACCATTTTCATTTGTAGGGAAAGTACTTTCAGTAAAAGCATTTGTATAAAGTGATTGATAACCTTTTGAAATTTTCCTGTATAAAAAACTCAGATCAACTTTTGCATCGGTACTTATCAATAATCCATTGATAAATGCTTTGTCTAACTTTTCAGTGGTAGCAGCCTCACCAAAAAAATGCATGTTCTTAAATGTATAGCTATAATCAATGCTGTAATTGCCCCAGCTTTTTCCGCTTATTGCATACTTATTATATAAGCCATCCGCTTTATTAATAGGATATTTAAAGTTGTAATGCACAGCATTTACACCTACATGAAATTTATTTTTTGTGAAAGAAATATTTCCGCCAACAGTAAATTGCTGCTGCACATTTTTATCGGCTACTTCACTATTTGTTCTGTGATAACCGGAATTTTGCAGAGAGGAAACAAAGTCTTCATTATTTAATGTGTCAACAACAAAATTTGCATCCAACTTACGGTAGCTAACAAATGCAGTTGCTTCTAAAAATTTCCTTTGCAGAGTAATACCTGCACCGCGATGAAAAAAAATTTCTCCTGCAGAATTATAAGGGCGCAATACATCGTCTTGTCTTTTTATATTTAAAACATCCGAACTTTTTTTAAAGGCAAGTCCCATCCACTGTGTTAATCCCTGACCGAGGTTTACCTGGAAATCTCCCAATGCCAGCGATTTTATTATCCCAATATTTTTTATAAAAAAATGAGCTGAATAAAAATCAAATCCTGATTTTTGTGCACCTTTAAAAAATTGTTCTCCTGCATCTTTCTCCGCAGTTATACCATATTGCAACAGATTTTTATAAGAATATTTATAACGAACAAAAAGTTTTTGAGGGCTGCCGGGATAAAAATTATTTGCAGTACTGCTGTCTAATAAATATCCCTTCGATCTTTTTAAAACCTGTGTAACTCTTGCCAGTACGCTTCTTTCACCGTTTTTTAATCTTACTGCCAACGAAGTAAATAAAGCCGGCTGATCGTTAACAATAATGTATGGACGAATCCTTCTTATCATTGACACATTCCATCCGGGCACTGCCTGCAATTCATAAATGCTAATAAAATTTCCAAAAAGATTTCTGTAAGAAATTAAATTTTGTATTTGTAATGCCGTTAATACTTTTAATTCTTTCAGATCACTTTCGGTTGCAGTATTCATGTTCATAGGATCATCAAGAAAGTGTTTCATTTCCTGCAGGTAAGAATCATCTTCTGTTTCTACGTCATCTGAATTTTCGGTAAGATTTTCCAATTGCTGCTCGATGATCGGCGGAGGTTCTGAAGGCTTTTCCTGCGCCTTTGCTGAATAAAAAATACATGATACCACGGGCAGGATAACAATGAATAAAATTTTATTACTACTAAGCAGATGTAAATTTGCCACAGATTCACAGATTAAATTTTGTAAAAAAATAAAAAAGCCACAGATTCACAGATTAAATTTTGTAAAAAATAAAAAACATCACAAAATCAAAGATTATAAAATGATTCTTTTTATTACCAAATGAGTTGTCGCCAAATTTAATCTGTGAATCTGTGGCGTTTGACATCTATTCACAGATTATAGGACTTCTAAAATGATATTATCAAACACTACAAAATCAGCAAAAAAATAATGAGGTAGTATTATTCCTTTGTATTCAACTTCATATTTCTTCTCACGCTGGTATAGAATTTTTTTGGTATTAAATTCATATTCAATAGCGTCTTTATAAACTATTTCTAATAAACCCTTTCCCAAAATGCGATGGACATCCATACATATCCCAATAATTTGATAGCTTTCTTTTTGTAACGGATATTCCTGTTCTGTATAATTCATAACTAAATCTTATTGCCACTGATTCACAGATTATAAAATAAATTTACAAAGTTTAATTTGCGAATTTGTTGCTTTTTATCTTTACTAATTTAATCTGTGAATCTGTGGCATTTAATTTTTTATTTATTAATCTGTGAATCTGTGGCGTTTTATTTTCACTCTTCCTTTTTAAAATTTATGATCAACAACAATCCGGGGGTAAAGCCAAGCTGTGGATGGTAGCCGCCTGTAACATCTAAACGAAAATTCTTCCAGCTAATGCCTGCGCCCACATAACTTCTGCTTGTTTCAGTAGATGTGCCTGCCCTAATAAAAAATTGCTTCATGAAATTGTATTGTACACCCACATCCACATTTACAGGCTGATCTTCTTCTTTAATAATTTCTGCGCTTACTAAAAACTTTTCTGAGGCTTCGTAACCCAGGCCAAATTTATAGATCGAACTAAGTTTTTCATTATCCGTTTTTGATAATTTTCCGCCAACAGGATTATACACATGAATGCCCACATGTAATTTTTCTGAAAGATGTGCGATAGCGCCTAATTCAAAATTTATTGCAGAAGAATTTCCATAAGAAGGAATTTGAAATCCGTAATAATTAAATTTTATTCCAATATCTAATTTGCTTCCAAGACTTCTTGCATATGCAAGCCCTATCTGCGATTCATTGTAATTTTTAAACCCAAAATAATCTGCCTGCAAACCAAAATTGCCTTGTTTGGTTGGCAAAACAGCCACTGCAGAATACATGTTTGTAGATGAAAGTAAAAAGCATTTTTCTCCATACACTCCAATAGCAGCAACATTTATTTGCGCCAGTGCAGCCTGGTTAGAGGTAAAAGAAAAAGCATCAACATGGTTAATACTATA
>DATCOF010000260.1:0-14027 GCA_036564845.1 Chitinophagaceae bacterium
CGAGGAACGAAGCAATCTCAGATCGCACTAACAATAATGAGATTGCTTCGTCGCAGCCCGGCGCAAAACCTAACGCTCCCCGCAATGACGAAATGAAACAACCCAAAGCAAAACTAAAAGCATTAAAAGAAACCGGCATTATACAATTAGATGAAAACACAGAACTGCACGGCATACCCTCAGCAGCGTGGGAATACAAGCTGGGCAACCGTTCTGCACTTGAATGGATACTTGACCAATACAAAGAAAAGAAACCAACCGACCCAACGATTGCAGAAAAATTCAACACTTACAAATTCGCAGACTATAAAGACAAAGTGATAGACTTGCTAAAAAGAGTTTGCACCGTGAGTGTAGAGACGATGAAGATTGTAAAGGAGATGGAAGTTCAAATAGACAAAACAGCAAGCTTATAAAAAACAAGTAATGAGCAACATAAAATTATTTGAAAGTAAAAAGATCCGCAGCCAATGGGATGCCGATGCAGAAAAATGGTACTTCTCCATTGTAGATATTATTGAAGCATTAACCGATAGCCCACGACCAAGAAAGTACTGGAATGCTTTAAAAACAAAGCTACAGCAGGAAGGAAGTGAACTGTCCGAAAAAATCGGACAGTTGAAATTGGAAGCTGAATCTTAGCCGAGTCTCTTTCAGAAGACCCGGCTACGACATTTCAGATAATTGCCTTATCATTATTTTGTAACTTTAAGTAAAACTATTTTTATGGTAATAGATTACATAGAACAAAAACCTGGTGTATTGGGTGGGAAAGCAGTAATAAAAAATACCCGGATAGGTGTTGATCTTATATTGGAAAAGATAGGAGCTGGTGAAACAATTGAAGAACTTTTAAAGGCTTATCCTTTTTTAAAAAGAGAATCTATACTCGCCTGTATGTCCTATGGTGCAGCATCTGTAAGAAATGAAACATTGATAGATGTTGAATAAATTTCCTTTAATTATTGTGGATGAAAGTACCGATGCAAATTATCTAAGCTAAATATTTATACTTCTGCTCAATGGGCTGCGGGACAGAAATGAAAAACCCGGTGAAGGCTTTGTGCAAAGGTCTTGCGCCGGACTTGCCTACCGGCAGGCAGGTTTGTAATGTATGGCCCGAACTACAGTTGAATAAAATTTCTAACGCTCACAGCCCCAAAAATTCTTCTTATTTTTTATCATTTACCCAACAAAATCTTTTTGCCATAATTGTTTATTTTTACTCAATGCGTGAGGCAAGATTTATTAAAAAAAATGTGGACAAGTGGAATGAATACCAGCACCAGAAAACCAATGATCCGGATGAAATGGCCGACCGTTTTGTTACCCTGCTGGATGACCTTTCGTATGCAAAAACATTTTACCCTCAAAGCAAAGTAACGCGTTGGATAAACAGCATTGCTGCCGGCATTTACCAAAGCATTTACCAAAATAAAAAAGAAAAATATTCACGCATTGTACAATTCTGGCGGTACGAGTTGCCGCTGCTTTTTAAAAAATATCATAAAACATTTTTGTTCACATTTTCTTTGTTTCTCTGCTTTGTTATCATCGGCATTATCTCCTGCGTTGCTGATCCCAACTATGCTTCAGACTTTTTTGATAACATGGTGCAGCCCGGCTATTATGATAAAACGATAGAGAGCATTCAAAAGGGTGACCCGTTTAATGTGTATAAGGATAGCAATCCTTTTTCGATGTTTGTGCATATTGCTTATAACAATATCGGCGTGGCTTTTAAGGCGGTTGTGTTTGGCGTTCTGTTTGGCATCAGCACTATTTATTTGATGTGGCATAATGGTTTGATGCTGGGATGTTTTCAATACATATTTTTTTCGCAGGGGTTGGGCTGGCAATCAGTGATGGTGATCTGGATACATGGTACGCTTGAAATTTCTGCTATCGTTATTGCCAGTTGTGCCGGGCTGATACTGGGTTTCGGGTTTTTATTCCCGGGCACATACACACGCAAACAATCTTTTTTAAGAGCAGCAAAAGATGCCATGAAGATTTGCATAAGTCTTGTCCCTATTTTTATTGTGGCTGCTTTTTTTGAAAGTTATGTTACACATTTAATGAGCAATACATTTGACAAAGATCCCGGAAATATCGGGCTGCCCGTTCCTGTTAGTTTGCTGATACTTGCCGGTTCATTTTTTTTTATCATCTGGTATTTTGTTTTGTATCCTATCCGCTTACATAAAAAAGGAGTGAGATTGAAAGGCGATACAATTATTAAAGCGACTGCTGCAAAATGAAGATCATTATAAAATTATTATTGGCGGCCGCACTCTTCTTGTTATGTAATACAAAACTTTTAGCGCAGGAAAGCATAAACCAAGAAGGTTTTAAAAACCTTCTTGGTTTAAAACAAATTAATGATAGAACTGTTGATTCAGTTGCTGAAAAAACAGGAGACCTTACAACTGCTGAAAGCCCTGTTGATACGGCTTTGAAGGCGAATAAATTTGAAGCAGACTCCCTGCATGATTATAAGCAGGACAAAGATTTTGCTTACATGAAATACATGGATAGTTTATTAAGAAAAACAAAAGATCTTTCCGTTGATACTTTCAGTGTTAGCAATTCTAATATAAGACGGCAAAAAAAACCTCCTAAAAATTCAGAGGAGAGAACTCCGCCTCCGAATTTAAATTTTTTCAGTATGCCAATTGTGAAGCTGATACTATGGATACTCGCTATTTTTCTTATTGGTTTTATTATCTATAAATTATTTCTGGGAGAGAATTTTTTTAGAAGAAACCGCTCTTATAAAAATACTTCTGATATACAAAAAGAAGAAGAGGATATTTCAGATCCGTCGGGTTATGATACGCTTATAGCACAGGCAGTGATGAATAAAAATTATCGCCTGGCCATCAGGTATTCATATTTACAGGCGCTGCATAAGCTTGCCGGTAGCGGATTGCTGCAGTTTGCTGCCGACAAAACAAATTACCAATATGTAAATGAATTGCGTGGCAAACCATATCAAAATGATTTTGCTGCCATTACATTAAATTATGAATATGTGTGGTATGGCAAATTTGAAATTGATGAAAATATTTACAACAGACTTTCGGGAGAGTATAGATCGTTCAACCAAAAACTATAATTTTTGCATGCTAAAAATTTAAATACTTTTTTAAAATCATTGACCTGTAGTGGCTTTCGTACCCCTCTCCTTTGGAGAGGGGTTGGGGTGAGGTCTTTTTATTTGCTGATCATTTTTCTGATTAGTTGTCATCAGCAACAAACGCGGTCATTGCCATCATTAAATGAAACGTATAAAAAGGATGATAAAAAACCATTTGGTTCTTATGTTGCATTTAATCGCTTTGAAAAATTATTTAATGACAAGTTTGTTGAAACTAATCTCGAACCTTTTGATGTAACCTGGAATAATATAAAAAATTATTCTTCCAGCACGCAGTACTCTTTATTTTTCTTGCTGACAAAAAATCTTGAAGTGAGCAATGACGAAGCAGAGGCAATGGTGGATTACATAAAAGAGGGAAACGATATGTTTATCTCCGCCGATTATATTGATGAACATTTGCTGGAGAAAATTAAATGTGAAACAGAAAGGCTTGGCGAGATTGTAAGCGAGGTGCATGGTAACATGAATGAAACATTTGTGAAGATGCCTGCCCGTCCACTTCAGTCAGGCGGGGATTTTGGAAATGATTTTAAAACTTCTGCTTATAAATATTATTACTACCCGTTTTTAAATTCTTTCTCAGGCTATGATTCAGCAACTACAAGGGTTTTGGGTGTTAATGAAAAAGATCAACCTGATTATATCATTACGTTTATTGGCAAAGGACGTTTATATCTTCATGCTGCACCGCGTGCTTTCAGCAATTATTTTTTATTGACGGGAGATAATTATCAATATTTGGAAAATGTATTATCATATTTAAGATTTGAGCCAAAGAATGTTTATTGGGATGAGTATTATAAAAGTAATAGCATAAGCAGGAGAAAGAAAACATCGGGTGGAAATGATTTGGGTGATGATGATAAAAATAAATTCTCTCCTCTTAATGTAATCAAAAATAATCCGCCATTGTTATGGGCATTCTGGCTTGCAATAATTGCATTGATCCTGTATGTGCTGGTAAATATTAAGCGTAAACAGAGAGTGATAAACGAGGTAAAAGAAAACACCAATACCACGGTAACATTTACTGAAACTGTTGGCAGGCTTTACCTGCAGAAGAAAAATAATAAGAACATCGCTGAGAAAATGATAACCTATTTTTACGAGCATATTCGAAACAGTTATTTTTTAAATACCACGCAGGTAAACAATGAATTCATGAATTCGCTTTCCGGGAAAAGCGGCGTGGCTATTGAAGAGACACAAAAATTATTCAACACAATTGATACAATAAATGCCGGTAAAAATGTAAGTGACATCGAGCTGCTAAGGCTTAATGAACTCATTCAAAAATTTTATAAAAATAAAACCTGATGGAAGAAAATTTATTTCAGCAACGCATAGATCTTACCCAACTCAGTAAGGCAGTAACGGATATTCGCAACGAGATCGGCCGCGTGATAGTAGGACAATATAAAATGGTTGACCAACTAATGATCGGCTTATTATGTGATGGACATTTACTGATTGAAGGCGTGCCGGGAGTTGCTAAAACGCTTACTGCAAAGCTTATGGCGAAGATCATTGATGTTGGCTTTTCAAGAATTCAGTTTACGCCGGATCTTATGCCCAGTGATGTTTTGGGCACTTCAGTATTTAATCCTAAGGACGCTGAATTTCAATTTAAGCGTGGCCCGATCTTTAGTAATATTGTTTTGATAGATGAGATAAACAGGGCGCCTGCAAAAACACAATCCGCTTTATTTGAAGTGATGGAAGAAAGACAGGTTACCATTGATGGCGTTACACATGCGATGGATTTTCCATTCATCGTTTTGGCAACACAAAATCCAATTGAGCAGGAAGGAACTTATCGTTTACCTGAAGCGCAGCTGGATCGTTTTCTTTTTAAGATCGATGTAAAATATCCAACGCTTGCAGAAGAGGTGAGCATTCTTACAAACCAGCATGCACAAACACAAACGGCTTTGCTTGAGAATGTAAATAAAATTTTATCGGCACAACAAATTGCGCAATACAGGCAAACGATACATTCAATTATTATTGAGCCAAAGTTGGTAGAGTTTATTGCTAAGATCGTTAATGAAACCCGCAACAATCCTTCATTATACTTAGGAGCGTCGCCACGGGCATCGCTTGCAATATTGCGTTCTTCAAAAGCAAATGCTGCAATAAAAGGCCGCGACTTTGTTACACCTGAAGATATTGTGGAAATGGCCGGGCCGGTGATGCGTCATCGCATTATTCTTACTCCTGAAAAAGAAATGGAAGGTGTTACTGCCGATGAATTAATTGAACAGATAATTAAAAATATTGAAGTTCCGAGGTAATACCTGGTCAATGGTCAATAAGTCAATAGTCAATTGTGAATGGTTGTATTTTTTGTTTAATGACTTATTGACCCAATGACAAAAAGAAGAACTAAAAATTAATGAGGATTATTAAAAAATATATAGGCGATCTTTTTCTTACCAATAGATTTTATATTGTGATGGTTGGCTGTATACTTTTTTTTGTTGTCAGCTTTTTTTTTCCTGCTCTGGGCGAGATCCCAAAAATATCTTTCCAGATTTTTTTGCTCCTCGTACTTTTAGATTATTTCTTTCTTTTCTTTTTCGGTAAAAAGCCTTCAGCAAGTCGTATCATTTCTGAAAGGTTGAGTAACGGTGATGAAAATAAAATTGAGCTAAGAATAAAAAATGAATTTTCTTTCCCGGTAAATATTCAAATAATTGATGAGTTGCCTGAGCAATTCCAGATACGGGATTTTAAAAGAAGCGCCTATTTTAAATCGAAAGAGCAACAGAAGTTTGTTTACACTTTGCGACCGGTAAACAGGGGCGAATATTATTTTGGAAATATTTTATTGTTCGTTAATTCCCTGCTCGGTTTATTGGTTCGGCGCATTACAATTGATGCTGAAGAAATGGTGCCGGTATATCCTTCATTTATTCAATTGCGCAAATACGATCTTCTTTCAGGGGCAACAATTCAATCTGAAACCGGAAGTAAACGTTTGCGTAAGATCGGCCACAGTATGGAGTTTGAGCAGATAAAGGAATATGTTCATGGCGATGACATCCGCACGTTGAACTGGAAGGCATCTGCCCGTAAAGGAGGCCTGATGGTAAATACATACACTGATGAAAAATCGCAGCAGGTGTATTGCATCATTGATAAAGGCAGGCTGATGAAGATGCCATTTGGGGGACTGACGTTGCTGGATTATGCGATCAACAGTTGCCTTGTTTTGAGTAATGTTTGTTTAAAAAAACAGGACCGTGTGGGAGTGATAACTTTTTCAAATAAGATAGGTTCAGTGTTGGCTGCCGACAGAAAAGCAATTCAAAAAGAAAATATTCTGCAACTGTTATACAATCAAAAAACTTCTTTCCAGGAAAGTGATTTTGAAATGTTGTACATGCAGATTCGCAACCGCATAAAACATCGCAGCCTTGTAGTTCTCTTTACTAACTTTGAATCGTTATCTGGTCTAAAAAGACAGTTGGATTACCTACGGTCAATTGCCAGTCATCATTTGTTGCTTGTTGTATTTTTTGAGAACACAGAATTGCAACAGCTAACAGTTTCAGAAGCAAAAGATATTGAACAGGTGTATGTAAAAACTATTGCAGAAAAATTTGCCTTCGAAAAAAGATTGATCGTAAAAGAATTAATGAAGCATGGGATATTATCTATTCTTACTTCACCGCAAAAACTTACTATCAATACGATCAATAAATATTTAGAATTAAAAGCACGGCAGGCGATATAACAGGTTTAAATCGTTTAAAACGTTTAAAACGTTTAACGTTAAACCTTAAACCATTAAACGTTGAAAACAACCAATACATTTGAAGAAGGAAAAGTTATACTGATAAATAAACCTTTGCACTGGACATCATTTGATGCTGTAAGAAAGATCAGGAATCTGGTAAGAATAAAAAAAGTTGGTCATGCAGGTACGCTGGATCCTTTAGCTACAGGGCTTTTGATAATATGCACAGGAAAATTTACAAAGAAGATAAATGAATACCAGGCGCAGGAAAAAGAATATACCGGCTCTTTTACTCTTGGCGCAGTAACCCCAACCTTCGACCTGGAAAGTGAGCCACAGGATATTAAAAACTTTGATTTTGTTACCAAAGAATTACTGGAAAAAACAGCCAAAAAATTTGTGGGAGAAATAGACCAGGTGCCACCCATTCATTCTGCAATAAAACAACAGGGCAAGCCTGTTTATTTAGCAGCGAGAAAAGGTCATGATGTAAAATTAGAGCCGAGAAAAGTGACCATTAAAGAATTTGAAATAACAAAAACAGAATTGCCGGTAGTTTTTTTTAGAGTTGTATGTACAACCGGAACCTACATTCGAAGTCTTGCAAATGATTTTGGTGAAGTATTAGGTTGTGGTGCTTACTTAAGCAGCTTATGCAGAACGCGAATTGGAGAGTTTAGTGTAGAAGATGCGATGACAATAGATGAATTTAGTCTGAACCATGATTTGGGTAGATTAGATTGATTAATTTGATATAGGCTAAGCTCATTTTTTTCTGGTAAATCTTTTAATCCCCCCGAATCATGGTTCAGAATGGATAATCAATTCCAATTGTAAAATTAAAATTCTCGTAACGCCATTTTTTGTTTGCATCATCATTACTAAATAAATGATTCCATGTAATGTTGGGTATTTGCCAGCCACTGTTAGTTGTAATATCAGGGCGTTTAAATCTAAAGGCCATATCAAACCGTATAAGAAAATAACTAAAGTCGAAGCGTAAACCTGTACCTGCAGAGAGCCCCAGCTGTTTGTATAAATTTTGAAATTTGAATTGCGTGCTGTCTAAACTTCCATTAGCCTTTGTGTTTTTAAAATTCCAAACGTTACCTGCATCAATAAAAAAAGCGCCTTTTAAATAAACCGCATTGGAAAAAAGCGGTGCAATATTATAACGGTATTCTGCATTCCCTTCCAATTGTATATCGCCTGTTCTGTCATTGAACGTACTGTTTTCGAAAGGTGCTAATGGTTGTGAACCAATTCCAATTCCTCTTACAGGCCATCCCCTCATGCTGTTAGGCCCTCCGCCAAAATATTGTTTAAAGAATGGAAGTGTAGTGTCTGATGTTGATAATGGAATTCCTACGCCGGCAAACAACCTGAACACCACTGCAGACTTGGGATGGCTGATGGTATAAGTATATTCAACATCGGTTTTTATAAATTGCTTCAGGTAGTTGGTTAAAAAATTTTTGCGCCCGTTCTTACTTATTGCATCCCTTAATCTTCCCCACAGCAATCCTGACTCTTCAAGATTGAATTTAAAAACGGTTGCTCTTTCAGGATTTTTGGGGTTGATATAATTAGAAACATATCGCAGGCTTTGTCCCATTACCAATGCTGTATTAAATGAATATCTTAAAAAAGGATATTGTAAAAGTGTTGTATCAAAGCGGATGGTTGTGTTATAAATTCTTCTGAAATCAAAATTAAATGGCGTGTAAGTCCAACTGTGACTGGCTTTCGTTGTCCAGTTATAGCCATAGGAAATATTAAAAACCTGTTGGTTAAAAAAATCTATTCGTTTTATCAGAGAAACATTTGTGTTTATAAAAGACTGCTTTACCAATAATTTTTTTCTGTTGATAGATGCGAATGGCGTAATGAATTTTGGAAATAATATGCTGTTGGTGTAACTAATCTCATTGGAATTTATGAGCGATCCCCCGCTGGTACGCTGGCCTGTATTTAATTCTATGCCCACTCTTATTGCATTGGTCATTCGTATAGCTTCCTTGCCTACATTGCGGTTCAGCAAAGAAAGATTTCCTGAAATGCCTAAAAGGTTTCCGGAGTTAGATGCAGAAATAGTATTGGATGTATTGCTGTTGGCCGAATAACTCAATTCAATATCTCCTTCAATCCCGTATTTTTTTGCCGGCGATAATTTAACAACAAGATCTATTTGGTTGCTGTCTTTTTCAATAATATCTATTGCAGGGCTTTCCCAAACACCCAGTTTATACAGACTGTTAATTGTTTTAAAATAATCTTCCTGCCGGTACATGTCTCCTTTTTTTACAGACATATTTTTAACAAGCAAATTATTTTTAAATAATTTTTTATGATACCTGATAATATATCCGGAAGAAATTTTTTCACTAAACGAAGTATCTGCATAATTATCTCCGGGTGAGTAATCAGGTAAAATGTAAATATTCCTGATGTAAAATTTATTAAGTCTTGTACTGTCCGTTGATCTGTTTAAAAGCATAGCCAGCCGTATTGTTGGCTTATTTCTTTTTGCATTTGCTTCCGCCAATAGGCGCAGGCTCTCAAACGGATCATCAGAAACGGTTGTTAATGCTTCGATGGATGTATCGCCGGTCACCCGCAATTCTTCAGTAGTAAATTTATAATAACCATTGTTCCTGTAAAGGTCTACAAGCCTTGCAGATTCCAGTGATACTGCGGCTTTAGTAACCGGCGAATTTTTTTGTAATGGAGATTCGTTCTTAGTTTGTAGCGCAAGCTGCTGAAGTTCCTGCTTATCAAGCAGGTAAGCAAAAGTGTCTATCAGCGTGCGTTTGCCCGCATCCACTTCGTAAGTTATAAAAACTCTTTTTTGATTTTTCTTACTGCTGTCAATAGAAAATTTGTAATCTGTTTTAGCAGTATAGTAACCAAGGTTCACCATAGAAAGCTGCATATTATCCGCAGAAGATCTTGTAGAAATTGTATCAAAAGTTGGCGGCCTGTCAATATAATGCAGGATGAAGGCAACATCCTTTACCTTTATTTTTGAGCTGTCATCAAGCTGCGTATTTAGTCTTGATTTAATAATTAATTTTTCATCAGGCGTAACGTCATTAATATTTAAATTGATATTGTTGCTGTAAACAAAAGGTTTATTTTTTTGATATTTACGAACAATAGTGCAGGATGAAAAAATGAATACAGTTACTGCAACTAAAAAAAATGAGAACGGATTTATTTTATCAGGAGTTTTGAAAACCATAAATTGAGTGCATGCTGAGCAAAACAATTGTCAAATATATTCAAAGTTTAGCCCATAAAAAATTAAGGGATGAGCATGGGCTATTTATTGCCGAAGGCCCTAAGGTTGTACCGGAGCTTTTGCACGCAAATAAATTTGCCTGTAAAATTATTTGTGGCACTAAAAACTGGATGGATGAAAATGAAACTTTGCTAAGAAATATTTCTGCTGAAGATAAAATTGAAATAAACGAAATTGAATTAGAAAAAATATCACAACTGCAAACGCCAAATAAAGTGGTAGCAGTGTTCTTTAAAAATGAAGAACCGTCGGTTCATCCCGAAAATACTATTTCATTAATGCTGGATGAGATACAGGATCCCGGGAATATGGGAACCATCATACGGACAGCGGATTGGTTTGGAATAAAAAATATTATCAGCAGCAATGAATGTGTTGATCTTTATAATCCAAAAGTGGTGCAGGCTTCTATGGGTAGTATATCAAGAGTAAATATTATTTACACACAACTCGAAGATTTTATTCATGAGAATAAAGGCATTGATATTTATGCGGCAACATTATCTGGTAAACCTCTTTCATTATTTAATAAACTTACAGAAGGAATAATTTTGATAGGCAATGAATCAAAAGGCGTGAAAGAAAATTTAATAAAACTTACCGCGGGACAGATCACAATTCCTAAACAAGGGGAAGCCGAATCATTAAATGCAGCAGTTGCATGCGGAATAATCCTGAGTCATATCATCTAAGGAAACACACTGTAGTAAGCCTTTTCCCAATCCTCATTCTTTTTAAATGCCTGCTTTACATAAACAGATTCTGTTATCCCTTTAATGATAGAGTTATTAATTTTTGCTCCTATTTTTTTATAAGGACGAACGGTATCTATCAGCAATACTATCCTTATTCCATCAGTATCATTCCATACTTCATGCTGGTAAGTATCATCAAAAAACACTGCTTTGCCGTTTTGCCATCTTATTATTTCTTTCCCAACTCTCATCCGGCATTCGCCATTTCCCGGAACTATCAATCCCAAATGTGTTCTTACTATTCCCTTAAAAATTCCTTTGTGAGCAGGTATGTGTTTGCCTGGGTAAAGTATGGAGAAGAAGCCGGTAAGCATTCCGGGAATTTGCTCCAGCACCATTGTTGTTACCGGGCATTTCTCACAATTTTTTTGTGACTTTATTCCAAAGCCATACAAGAAAAATGTTTTCCATTTGTTGTCTTTGTTAAGCGCTTGTTCCTGGGGTTGAATATCTTCAATATTAGGGAGGCGGTCATCATGTGTAAGCAGCGCTGCTGCTTCGTTTCGGATGCCTTGCCAATTCTCTTCCAGCAGTTTACTCCAGTCAAATTCATCATTGGAAAGTACAGGTGTGTTGCCCACTTTTGAGAATGGTTTCATTAAAATACCAATGCCAATCAGTGCATGGTTTAATACTTTAAAAGTGATGAAGTGGGAAACTTTCTCTCTGAATTTTTTAAACATACGTTTGGTAATTACGCAATACGAATATAACAAAGAAATGTAATTTGAAAAACACCCTGGCGAAATTATTCAGAGAGTATTTTAGCTGAGAATGTGTATGGCTCGTCAAGAAATTCTTCAAACATTGTAACAGCTAACTCAGGTAGTTTACTATTTTCTATTCCGGCACTTACTTCGCCGAGATATGTTCCATGTCCACCCGGAAAAATTGCCAATTGGCAATTTGGAATTGTGCGATACATTTCAACAGCATGTTCCGGGCTGCCTACATCTTTGTTGCCATTAACAACTAATGTTGGAGCTTTTATTGACCTGAGCTGTTCATCATTCCATCCTTGAAACACTGACATACGTTGCACATCTTTATTGAACATATTAAGGAGTGCACCGGGATCATTATTTATTTTTAAGAACTCATCTTTATAAGCCTGCGGCATGTTACTAAATTGTACCCTGCCTTCAAAGCCTTCCCAAAATTTCTTATTAACTGCACTTCGTTTATAAAATGTTGAGCATAGAATTATTTTATTAACCAGGTCAGGATGGCGAATGGCAATTTCCATTGTCGTATGTCCACCGTTACTAAAACCTAAAATGTCCGCTTTATTTATTTCAAGGTTTTGCAAAAGTTTTGCAACATCGTCTGCATCCTGCGCAAACGTTAGGTTTATGTTTCGGTCATTTGTTCGTCCGTGAGCCTGTAATTCAACAGCAATAGCCTGTCTGTGTTTTGCAAGCTGCGGAATAATTCTTGCAAATGAAGTTTGTATTGTTGAACCGCCACCATGTATTAGTACGATCGGTTTCCCTTCTCCGTAAACTTCATAATACATTTTAATTCCATTCACATCTGAATAACCACTTTTACAATTGATATTTTCTGTCATATTTTTTTTCTTTTGAATTTTTGTTTGTGGCTGCGCAAAACATAGCACATCTCAATAAAAATAAAGAAGCGATGAAAAATGAAAATTATTTACTCATATTCAATTATAGAATGTACAATCATGTAATTTTTTAAACTCATCTAAACTCAATCGCTTTTACGGGATTGATATTTTTTACCAAAATTGTAGGAATGATAAGCAATAGGAAACTTATCATTAATGTTGTCGCATCTACCGCTACAACCTGCCACCACACTACATCTGCATGAGCTACGTTCATGTAATATGCCTCCTCATCCAGTTTTATGAAACCTGTTTTCTCCTGCAAAAAACAAATGCCTAAGCCAAGTAAGGTTCCGGCAATAATTCCTGTTATGGAAATAAAGGTTGTGTTGTATAAAAATATTTTTTGAATGCTCCAGTTGGTTGCGCCAACGGCTTTTAATACTCCTGTCATCCTGGTCCTTTCCAACACAAGAATAATTAAACAGGTTATTAAATTTACCACCGCCACAATCATCATTATTGAGAGAAGGATGCTTTTAATTCTTCCCTGCAGATCAAGCCAGTCAAAAATATTGGGATAAATTTCTTTAATGGTTTTGCTGTACCACTTGTCTGGCAAGGCTTCTGAGGCGTACAGCAAATTATTTACTGAATCTGTTTGTTTGTAATCCTTCAAAAATATTTCATAACCGCCGATCTCATTCGGCTTCCAGTCGTTTAATCGTTGTATCAATTTAAGATCTCCCAAACAAAAATGTTCATCATATTCGCCGATGCCTGTTTTAAAAATTCCGGCTATCATTAGCCTGCGTGCCCGTTTGCTCCCGTCACTTTGAATAAAAAAAATATCCACGCTGTCATTTACATTTACCTGCAACTGGTTAGCCGTGTAGGCAGAAATATTTATTTCCTTGCTGTAGCCACTGTCTTTAAATGAAAGCCATTTGCCACTTACCAAAAAATTATTTATCCTGCTAAAATCAAAACTGTTGTCAACTCCTTTTAATAAAACACTTTCTATTTCTTCCTTAAATTTTATGATGGAAGATTTGGTAGCATAGCGCTCAACGCTTTTTACCTGCTGAAGATGACGGATAAAATTTTCGATGGTGTCATTTTTTTCAATGGGGTATTCTTCAGCAATGTTAGATTGTGTTACCACATTTTGCTGCACACGGATATGCCCCCAGAAACTAAAAACCTTATTGCTGATAACATTTTGAAAACCGTTAACAAAGCTCAATGCAACTATCATCACCGCAACACTTATCATTGTTGCAGTAACTGCAAGCCCGATGATGAACCGTGAAAATGTTTTTTGCCTGTTAAACGCAATTCGTTTTGCTATGAAAGATGAAACATTCAAACGGTATACTTTTGGTATCTTGTAAAACTAATTTTTTTAAATCATTTTAGATGTACCCGGCTAAGCCACTCATAAAATATCTTTTAATAAATATTTTTCTGGTTTCAAATTTTTGTGCTGCTGC
>DATCOF010000261.1:0-4729 GCA_036564845.1 Chitinophagaceae bacterium
AAGAGTTTTGCAGAACAAGCAAAGCAATTATGATACAGATGTTTTTACCGGAACGATTGCTGAAGTTGAAAAACTATCTGGCAAAAAATATACAAATACTGATAGCAAACAGGACATTGCATTTCGTGTAATTGCAGATCACATTCGTGCGATCTCATTTCCAATTGCAGATGGACAACTTCCCTCAAACACAGGTGCAGGCTATGTTATAAGGAGAATTTTAAGAAGGGCTGTGAGATATTATTATTCTTATTTAGATATGAAGCAACCGCTTCTTTATAAATTAATTCCTTTGTTGGCAAAACAATTTGAAAATGTTTTTCCTGAATTGGACAAGCAGAAAGAATTTATTGGGAAAGTTATTCATGAAGAGGAACAGAATTTTTTAGGGACTTTGGATAAAGGAATTTTAAGATTTGAAATGTATTTCGCTCTTGATATTGATCAAAAAATTAAAAATAGAGAAAAAAATCTTAGCGTTTTACCCGGAGATATTGCTTTCGAAATGCTTGACACGTTTGGGTTCCCCTTAGACTTAACAAAATTAATTGCGAGTGAAAAAGGGCTAACTGTTGATGAAGCAAGTTTTGATAAAGAAATGCAACTCCAAAAAACCCGCAGCCGCTCTGCAAGTGTTATTGATAAAGAAGATTGGATAACGGTAAATGAAAATGGTTCTTCAAAATTTGTTGGCTACGATTCTTTTGAAACAGAAAGCAAAATTTTAAAATACCGCAAAACAACATCACAGGGAAAAGAAGCTTACCAAATTGTTTTGGACACAACACCTTTCTATGCTGAAAGCGGCGGACAGGTTGGTGATAAAGGGTTCCTGTTTTTTGATGGAGAAGAAATAGAAGTTCTTGATACGAAAAAAGACAATGACCTTATCATTCACTTTACGCAAAAACTTCCTAAATCAATTTCCGGTAAAGCAACTGCTAAAATAAATGCAGCTAAAAGAATCCCAACACAGGTGCATCACAGCGCTACACACCTTATGCACGCTGCATTGCGAAGCGTGTTGGGAAAGCATGTTGCGCAAAAAGGAAGCCTGGTTAATGATGAATATTTACGTTTTGACTTTTCTCATTTTGCAAAAATGACTGATGAAGAAATTGCAAAAGTGGAAGCATTGGTAAATGAAAAGATCCGTGAAAATATTCCTGTTGTTATAAAACAAATGCCAAAAAAAGAGGCAATGAAAACGGGGGCAATGGCTTTGTTCGGAGAGAAATATGGCGATGTTGTTCGTGTGGTAATCATCGATCCAAATTATTCGATAGAACTTTGCGGAGGAACACATGTTGGCAGCACAGGGGAACTTGGCATCTTTAAAATAAAACAGGAAACCGCAGTGGGTGCAGGTGTTAGGCGTATAGAAGCGGTAAGTGGCAAAGCAGGTGAAGATCTTATCAATGAACAATTCGAAATAATAACTGCAATTAAGGAGGCATTAAAAAATCCAAAAGACATTATTAAATCAATGGAGAATTTAATAATTGAGAATGGAGAATTAAAAAAGCTGTTGGAAAAATTTGAAGCAGGGAATTTAACCTCAATTAAAAAAGATCTTTTACAAAAAGTTGAAAAGATCAATGGTGTAAATTTTATCGGCCAGCTTGTAACTGTTTCAAATGCTGATGCATTAAAAAAAATATGCTTCTCATTAAAAAATGAGTTGAAAGATTATGTAATTGTTCTGACTGCTGATATTGGTGGCAAACCTAATGTTGCAGTAATGCTTGATGAAGCGATTGCAACATCTAAAAATTGGGAAGCGCCAAAAATTATTAAAGAACACATTGCTCCATTGATAAAAGGTGGCGGTGGTGGACAAAAAACCCTGGCAACCGCAGGCGGACAGGATGTAAGCCACCTCAGCGATGTGATTGAAAAAGTAAAATCATTGCTTTAATGCAAATTATTTTTAAAACTTCACGGCTTCTTCATGGTGTGTTTATCTAAAGGCCGCTGTTTGAGCAGTCTTTTTTTATGTGTTTAAGTAGCTGCACGGGTTTTCATACCTTAGCAAAATGTTGGATAACGAAAAATATGAAGCCGTCATTGGGCTTGAAGTACATACGCAACTGTTGACGAAAAGCAAATTGTTTTGTGGTGACAGCACTGAATTTGGTGCAGAACCAAATACTAATATCAGTCCTGTTTCATTAGCGCATCCCGGTACGCTCCCTAAAATGAATAAGAAGGTAATTGAGTATGCAATTAAATTAGGGATCGCCTTGCATTGTGATATTGAACAGAATAATTATTTCGCACGCAAAAATTATTTCTATCCTGATCTTCCGAAAGGTTATCAAATCTCGCAGCACACAACTCCTATTTGTAAAAATGGATTTGTAACAATTAATGTGAATGGCACAGAAAGAAATATAATTTTAAACCGCATCCATATTGAAGAAGACGCCGGCAAAAGTTTGCATGATGCGGATGAGAATTATACATGCATCGATCTTAACAGGGCCGGCGTTCCCTTGCTGGAAATTGTGAGCGAGCCTGATATGCACAGCGCTGATGAAGCTTTTGCATACGTTACCGAGATACGCAAACTGGTAAGATATTTAGGTATTTGCGATGGTAACATGGAAGAAGGAAGTTTGCGGTGTGATGCAAATATTTCTGTCCGTTTGAGAGGAGAAAAAAAATTAGGAACAAAGGTGGAAGTGAAAAATTTGAATTCCATACGCAACGTAAAAAAAGCGATTGAATATGAAATAGGCCGGCTGATAAAACTATCAGAAAATAATGAAGAAATTATTCAGCAGACAAGAAGTTTTGATGCAGAAACAGGAACCACATTTTCGTTGCGTACAAAAGAAGAAGCCAATGATTACCGCTATTTTGCAGAGCCCGATCTAACACCATTTTTTATTACCGATGAAATTATGGAATCGGTAAAGCAAACCATTCCTGCTTTGCCAAAAGAGTTGGAATTAAAATATCGCGAAGTGTATGGGCTATCTTCCTACGATGCTAAAGTGCTTTGTGATGATAGATCTACATCGGATTTCTTTGAATTAATATTACAGCATACAAACAATTACAAAGCTGCCGCTAATTGGTTACTAGGCCCTGTGAAGTCTTATCTTAATGAAACCAATATTGAAATAAATAATTTTCCGCTTTCGGCAAAAATAATTGCAGAGCTGATTCAACTTATTGATGAAGGAAAAATAAATTTCAGCATTGCATCCTCCAAAATATTTCCTGAATTATTACAACATCCTGTTAAAGCTCCGCTACAAATTGTTACTGAATTGAATTTATTACAGGAGAGCAATGATGATACTGTAACTTTGTGGATAGAAGAAGTTTTACATAAAATGCCCGGAAAAGTAGATGAATATAAAAAAGGTAAAAAGGCATTGATTGGTTTATTCGCAGGAGAAGTAAAAAAAATAAGTAAAGGCAAAGCCGATATGCTAATAGTAAATAAAATATTAACAGAAAAATTAAATCAATAAATAATTATTTTTTAAAAATATTAAAGCAGAATGCCACAGATTCACAGATTTAAACTTTGCAAAGCACTACATTATTATCTGTGAATCAGTGGCAATTATTCCCGCTAATGTTTAATAAATTTCTAAATGAAAAAATTAGTTTTTATACTTTGCTGCATTGCTTTTTTTTCCTGCAAAAATGAAAATGTAACCGGCAGATTTACTGTAACAGGTGATATCAAAAATGCAGAAGATCAAAAAATATTTTTAGAAGAAGTTCATTTTAATCAGACCGCTCCAGTGGTTATAGATACATCAATATTGGAGAAAGGCAAGGTTAGCTTAAAGGCTATTAGTGAAGAGGAAGGGTTGTACAGGATAAGGCTGGAGAAAGGGCCTGCCTTTGTTTTTATACATGATAAGGATGCCATATCATTTACCGCCGATGCAGCAGACCAGGGATTCAAATCTCAAAATTTTAATTCGCCTGCTAATGCTTCCCTCAAAAAATTTATCACCGCTCTTGATTCGTTACAGGGTCTTATGCATGCAGGCGAAAATGGTATCTCAGCATTAAGAGGTGCCAAAGCAAATGATAGTTTGATTAAGGCTTCAGAGGCTGGTCTTGCACAGGTCACTTCGCAATACAATAATTTTATTTTGAAATATATTGATACAACTGCAAGCCCTATCGTTGCTTTATTTGCGTTGGGATATACACAGCAAATTAAACCAGATACAATTACAAAAACGGTTAATGCATTGGCAAAACGCTTTCCAAATAATCATGAGCTTGTTGGTCTTGTAACACAATACAACCAGGCGCTTGCAGAAAAAAATCCTCCTAAAACCAATACAACAGAAACCGAACTTGCTCCTGATTTTACATTGCCTGATGTAAACGGAAAACAGGTTTCTTTAAATTCATTCAAGGGCAAATATGTGCTGGTAGATTTTTGGGCAAGCTGGTGTGGGCCATGCAGAGAAGAGAATCCAAATGTTGTTGCCGCTTACAATAAATTCAAAAATAAAAATTTTGCGATCCTTGGTGTTTCTCTTGACAAAGAAAAATCCGCGTGGTTAAAAGCAATCAAAGATGATGGTCTTGCATGGAGTCAGGTAAGCGATCTAAAATTCTGGAACAGCATTGTAGTTCCTATGTATCACATAGAAGGGATTCCTTTTAATGTTTTAGTTGACCCGCAGGGAAAAATTATTGCAAAGGAATTGCGTGGCCCCGATCTTGAAAATAAATTAGCGGAAGT
>DATCOF010000262.1:0-6574 GCA_036564845.1 Chitinophagaceae bacterium
ATTTGCAATTGCCAGCGCTTCATCAACTGCAGGAACAATGTTTTGCAAATGTGCCCTGGAAGCCAGTTCCGGCACTACGCCTCCATATTTTTCATGAACAGTTTGGTTAACGATTACATTGCTCAATATTTTCCCATCAACACAAACGGACGCTGATGTTTCGTCACAGGAAGATTCAATCGCTAATATTGTTATCATAAACTTATTCATTTGTCATTAGGTCAATGAGTCATTTGTCATTATGTGAATTGATAATTAAAGAAAATCATATTGACCCCATTGACTAATGACTTTTTTATTTTGAACGTATCGCTACCACAGGGTCAAGCCTTGCAGCAATTGATGCAGGAATAATTCCTGCTAATATCCCGATGATGATGCAGATAGAAATTGCAAGCGTTAATATTCCCGCAGAAATAAAAACAGGAAAATTAAACAGGTTGGTAAAAACGATAGTTAAAATATAAACAAGAAACAATCCTATTAATCCTCCCATAATGCAAATGATGGCTGCTTCCAGTAAAAATTCCATCATGATACTTCTGCGCTTGGCGCCAATTGCTTTTTTTAAACCGATCATTGCTGTACGTTCTTTAACTGTTACAAACATAATGTTTGCAATTCCAAATGCGCCAACAACAAGGCTCAGCAAGCCTATTGCCCAACCGCCAATATTTATAGTAGCAAAAAGTGAGCTTACCTTATCACTAAATCCGCTAACATCATTCAGGCTAAAATTATCTTCAGTTGTTGGGCTTAATTTTCTTATCGACCTCATCACTCCTTCCAACTCATCTTTAAAAGCAACAGCGGTTATACCTTCTTTAGCCATCGCCAAAATAAAAGTATTCGAACGTTTTTCATCAACGATATTCCTGATAAAACGATAAGGCATCATAACACATTGGTCATAATTCCATCCAATCATATTTTGTCCTTCTTTTTTTATAACCCCGATCACTTTTGCTTTTTTCCCGTTCAGGATAACTTCTTTTCCTACTGCCAGGTCTGCCCTTATAAATAAATTTTCAGCATTTGCAAATCCCAAAATAACAACGCTGCTGCCGGCCACAAATTCAGAAGAAGAAATGTATCGTCCATATTGAATTATGATTGGTTGAATTGATGTTTGTTCTTCAGTAATTCCATAATATGTTACACCCTGCAACATGTTATTTTGATATTCAACACTGCCAACATTATTTACATTGTATGCAATGTGACTTGCCAGTTGGCTGCGTTGTTTTATAAAAGCCATTTCATCAAACTTAGGTAAGGGACGATTTACGAATTTCCAAAAAGGATAATCAGGGCCACCACTATAATCCCATTTATCAATGTAAATTGTATTGGTGCCCAATCCCTTTATCTCGTCCTGGATATTTCTTTCAAGACTGTTAACTGTTGCCAGCACACCGATGATACAAAAGATGCCAAATGAGATACCGATAAGCGACAATGCAGTTCTTAATTTATTTACCATCAACTCCTGCATGGTAAGCCTGAAAGAACTACTTAAAATATTAAGCATTGTGCGCATGATACAAATTTACCTGTTTAAAATCTGAAATTCTAAAATCTAAATTCTAAAATCTAAATTTTAAATCCGAAATTCTAAATCTCAAATCCCGCTTATCTTTGCGCCTTAATTATATTTTTTGATAGCATCCCAATATAATCTGCGTCTTCAAAAGATCATTGCCTTTATTGCAATTGTATTGTTCGTGGTAAAGATGATTGCCTGGTATCTTACAAATTCAGTCGCTATTTTAACCGATGCAATGGAAAGCATTGTGAATGTGATAGCAGCATTGATAGGGGTTTACAGCCTGTATGTTTCTGCCAAGCCCAAAGATGAAGACCATCCTTATGGTCATGGAAAAGTTGAATTTCTTTCTGCCGCAGTTGAGGGAACTCTTATAATTGTTGCAGGTATATTGGTAATTTATAAAGCCACTGTAAGCAGCCTTATTCATCCACAGGTAATTCAAAAACTTGATTATGGAATTTTATTAGTAGCAGCAACTGCCCTGGTAAATTTTGTTGCAGGAACCATTTGTTTAAATGCAGGGAAAAAAAATAATTCTCTTGCTTTGATTGCAAGCGGTAAACATTTGCGTACAGATACATGGTCGACCCTTGGAATAATTATAGGCCTGGTACTTTTATATTTTACAAAACTACTGTGGCTTGATAGTGTTGTGGCGATCTTATTTTCTTTTCTTATTATTTATACCGGATATAAAATAATCCGCACTTCTATCGCGGGGATAATGGATGAGGCGGATATTGAATTATTAAAAAAACTTGTTGCATTATTAAATGCAAACAGGAGAGAGAACTGGATTGACCTGCACAACCTTCGCATGATAAAATATGGAGGCACATTGCATATTGATTGCCATTTAACGGTGCCCTGGTATTTAAATGTTCGTGAGGCGAACAATGAAGTAGAGGCGCTTGCAACCCTTGTACGGAAAGAGTTTGGAGAATCTGTGGAGTTGTTTGTTCACTCAGATGACTGCAGCGAATTTTCGTGCAGGATATGTTACAAAAAAGATTGTCTTGTAAGATTACATGAGTTTGAGAACCGCGTAGAGTGGACGATAGATAATATCATTAAAGATTCAAAACACCGGATATAAACTTTTTCTAAAGCACTTTAGCAATTCCGAATGCAGCAGCAGCAGCAAGAGCGCCAATAAGCATAACCTTTAAAGCACCGGTTAAAGGGCTTACTCCGGTCATCTTACTTTTAAAATAACCAAACACAAACAAACAAATAAGCGTAGCAATAACAGAAATTTTTAATGCCTGTGTTGAATTATTTATAAAGAAATACGGGCTTAACGGAATGATGCCTCCGGCAATGTAGGAGAGCCCGATGTTCAATGCGCTTTTAGTGGCACGTTTTGGATCAGGCTCATCAAGGCCTAATTCATATTTCATCATAAAATCAACCCATTGCTTTTTATCTTTTGCAATTTCTTCAGCAGCCTGATGTTGAATATTTTCACTTAAACCTATTCCTTTAAAAAAATCTTTTACCTCCTGCTTTTCTATTTCAGGTACTCTGCCCACT
The DNA here is from genome assembly GCA_036564845.1 of Chitinophagaceae bacterium. Taxonomy (GTDB): domain Bacteria; phylum Bacteroidota; class Bacteroidia; order Chitinophagales; family Chitinophagaceae; genus Ginsengibacter. Next base: position 3,083 of record DATCOF010000262.1, read on the forward strand.
TCATCATATTCTCTTTTTAATTCGCTGTTGTAATGGTCCTGTTCCGTTTTGCCGGCAAGGTATCCGCCTAAACCCATGGCAATACTGCCGGCTGCGATCTCTGCTATACCTGCAATTATTACAATACTACTGCTCGCCACGGCACCGCTCAAACCTGCGGCCAGCGCAAAGGGAACGGTGAGCCCGTCGCTCATGCCGATTACAATATCCCTTAAGATGTCAGAGCTTTGCATGTGCTCTTCGTTATGGTGATCGTGAGAATGATGATCTTGCAAAATGAAAGTTTAGTAGTATCAAATATAGATATGAAATGGATATTAGTGGTTATTAATCTAATACCTTCATACTCTTTGTAATTATCTCAACACACTCCATCAATTGTTCTTTGTTAATAATTAACGGCGGCGCAAAACGAATTTTATCGCCGTGTGTTGGCTTTGCAAGCAATCCATTTTCTTTTAATTCAAGACATAGTTTCCAGGCGGCATCTTTATCACTATGTTTTAATTCTATTGCATTAAATAATCCTTTACCGCGTATGGCTCTAATGTAGGGTGAGTTAATTTTTTGCAACTCCGCTCTAAAAATATTTCCAAGCACTTCTGAATTCTGTGCCATGTTTTCGTCCTGTAAAACCTGCAATGCTGTGATGGCTACTTTGCATGCAAGTGGATTGCCGCCATACGTGCTGCCATGTTCACCAGGTTTTATAGTTAACATTATTTCATCATCTGCCAGCACAGCACTAACGGGCAAAGTGCCGCCGCTTAAGGCTTTGCCGAGAATTAAAATGTCAGGCTTTACATTTTCATGATCGCAACAAAGCATTTTTCCTGTTCGGCATAAACCTGTTTGTATCTCATCAGCAATAAATAAAACATTTGCATCGGTACAATACTGTTTAGCTTTTGCCAAGTAACCATTGTCAGGAACAATTACACCGGCCTCGCCTTGAATTGGTTCAACTAAAAACCCGGCAACATTTTTATCAGTCAACGCATTTGCCAAAGCATTCAGATCATTAAAAGGAATTATTTCAAATCCACCTGCAAATGGCCCAAAGTTTTTTGTTGAAGAAGGATCGGTGCTGAAAGAAATTACCCCTATAGTTCTTCCATGAAAATTATTTTCGCATACAATAATTTTTGCTTTATTTTTTTCGATGCCTTTTACTTCGTACGCCCATTTGCGGCAAAGCTTGATTGCAGTTTCAACAGCCTCAACGCCGGTATTCATTGGCAATACTTTATCGTAGCCAAAATATTTTGTTATGAACGCTGCATATTCACCAAGAGCATCATTATAAAATGCCCTGCTGCTAAGCGTAAGCTTTTGTGATTGCTCAATTAATGTTTCAGTAATTTTCGGATGGCAGTGCCCCTGGTTTACGGCAGAGTATGCGCTAAGAAAATCGTAATACTTTTTATCATCAACATTCCATACGTGTACACCTTTACCTTTTGTAAGCACAACGGGTAAGGATGAATAATTATGTGCGCCATATTTATTTTCGCGATCAATATATTGCTGTGTTTTTCCGGAGTTTATTGTTGCAGTATGCATATTGTTTAAATAAGGAATAAGAAATTAGAAATAAGTAATTAGAAATTATGGGGCGATATGGTTACACCTTGTGATCTAGAAAATCAAGATTCTGATCGAGGAAATGAAGTATGTATTCTTTAAATAGCACGAGTGATAATTATTATCACAAGATAGAGAATTTTTCTTGATTTATTGGGCTAATTAAAGTGAATTAGCTTATAAAAATATTTATCGTTCTGTGTGTATTGAATATTTTTTTCTTTTGAAAATATACCGTACACACTGCTGCCACTGCCGCTAAGGCTCGCATATATTGCACCCAAATCATACAGATTGCTTTTTATTTTTTCTATTTCAGGATATTCAGCAAATACAGGAACTTCAAAATCATTTTGTAATTCTTCTTTCCAGGTTTCTATTGGCTGCTTCACTATTTCTTTTACAGAAATTTTTCTTTCCCGGGGAACGATCTTTGAGAAAGCCCATTTGGTATCGATGTGAATGCCGGGATTAACGAGCAATATTTTATAATTAGTAAGATCAATATTTATTTTTTGTAATATTTCTCCGCGGCCTGTTGCAAAACATGGCTTATTTAAAATAAAGAAAGGGCAATCACTTCCTAACTGCAAACCATAATTGATCAACTGTTCAGTTTTTAAATTCAGTTTAAATATTTCATTCAGCAATTGCAGCGTGAAAGCCGCATCCGATGAGCCGCCACCAAGGCCTGCACCCATGGGAATTACTTTATGCAAATGTATTTTTATTGCAGTCAGATCAGGGAAATCCTGCTTTAATAAATTGTATGCTTTTATGCAAAGATTATCATCTGCATTTACCGGCAATCCTGTAATTGTAAATTCAGTTTTATCTGAAGAAATAATTTCCAGAATATCAGTAAACGGAATGGGAAGAAATATTGTTTCAAGATCGTGAAAACCATCTTCTCTTTTGCGGATGATATTTAAACCGAGATTTATTTTACAATTGGGAAACGAAATCATTTAAATGGAGAATTATTGAATGGAGAATTGAGAATAAGTGAGGATATAAAATTCTCCATTTTCCATTTTTAAATTATCAATTATTTCTTCCTCATTTTTATTTCATCTCTTATGGCGATTGCCTTTATGTAATCTTCATGTTCCAAAACTTCATTCAATAACGTCTCCAGTTCCGGTAAGGATAATTTTTTCAGATCATCTCTTGTGCCGGCATCCGTTTGAGAAACAGAGCCGCCTGTTACTTTTTTCTTTTTCTCATCGTCTTCCATTAAAATTCCTGCACTGTCAAGGATATTATCGAAAGTATAAATAGGGCAGCCAAAGCGTACTGCCAGCGCAACAGCATCAGATGTCCTGGAGTCAATTTCAACCGTATCATTATCTGTTGAGCAAACTAATTTGGAGTAGAAGATACCTTCCTGCAAATCGTTTATGATCACTTCGTGAAGATCAACGTTAAAAGCCATCATGAAGTTTTTCATCAGGTCGTGGGTGAGAGGGCGGCTGGGTTGCATCCTTTCCAGAGCCACTGCAATTGCCTGCGCTTCAAAGCCGCCGATAACGATCGGTAAGCGGCGTAAACCATTCACTTCGCCAAGCACCACAGCATACGAATGTGTTTGTGTAATACTGTGAGATAAGGCAACTATTTCCAATTCTATTTTATTCATAACCTTGGCGCTTACTTAAAGAAGCAAATATAAAAAGTTAATCGTTAAGAAGATAATTAAATGGAGTATCTGATTGCTGTCCTGAGTTTGTAACTCAGGACATTCCAGTTTATAAGTCCGTAGTCACAGTGACTCGTCCTGAAAAAAGTTTACACTTGTGATTACTAATCCTGTTATAAATGTACTCTTAAAATGTAATCCTAAAATAGCTTTACATTTGTGTTGAAGATAAAAACGGAAGCAGGCTCTGCTGAGGAGCAACCTGCCAG
>DATCOF010000263.1:0-10351 GCA_036564845.1 Chitinophagaceae bacterium
AAAATAGTTTCAATAGTTAAGTTGAAGTTGAAACAAAGCGAGGGCTCTTTGCGAAAGCAGGAGCCTTTTTTGATTTCTGTCTTGAACCATGATTTGGGGAGATTAATAGATTAATAAGAGATTTACTTTTATTATTTTATCTATTTCCCGGTAGAGTATATATTTTTCTATTTAATCCAAAAAATCTACCCAAATCATGGTTCAGACAATTCACACATTATCTTTGCACCCTAAAAATTCTAAATGAAAAATACTCCCTTCACACAAAAACATATTGCGCTCGGGGCAAAGATGGCCGAGTTTGCAGGATACAATATGCCCATCAGTTATACAGGAATAATTGATGAACACGCCGCCGTTAGAAATAATGCAGGCGTTTTTGATGTAAGCCACATGGGAGAATTTATTTTAAAAGGTGAAAATGCATTGGATCTTATCCAAAGAGTTACCAGTAATGATGCCTCAAAACTAACAGCAGGAAAAGCGCAATACAGTTGTTTGCCAAATGAGAAAGGCGGGATAGTTGATGATCTTATTGTTTATTGCATTGAAGAAAACAAAGTTTATATGTTGGTAGTAAATGCCGGCAATATTGATAAAGACTGGAGTTGGATAAGCATTCACAATACTAATAATGTAGAGATGCACAACATCTCTGACAAAACATGTTTGCTGGCCATACAGGGACCGAATGCAACAAAAATATTGCAGCCGCTTACGGATATTGACATCATGAATTTAAAATATTACACTTTCGTAAAAGGAAAATTTGCAGGTGTAGATAATGTATTGATCAGCGCTACCGGCTACACGGGATCAGGCGGTATTGAAATTTATTTTGAAGATAAAGATGATGATGCCGATAAAATATGGCAGGCAATTTTTAATGCAGGCGCAGGGCGGGGAATAAAACCAATAGGGCTTGGAGCAAGAGATACGCTGCGTTTGGAAATGGGTTATTGTTTGTATGGAAATGATATTGATGATACCACGTCACCCTTGGAAGCAGGGCTTGGATGGATAACAAAATTCACAAAAGATTCTGTAGCAAAAAATATTTTAGAAAAACAAAAAGCAGAAGGAGTAACACAAAAATTAGTTGGAATTGAAATGGTGGAAAAAGGAATACCGCGTCATGATTATGAAATAAAAGATCATATTGGCGCTACCATCGGAAGAGTTACAAGCGGTACACAATCACCATCGCTTGGTAAAGCAATTGCAATGGGATATGTAAATACAGTTTATTCTCCAATCGATCAGCAGGTGTATATAAAAATTCGCGATAAATTATTAATTGCAAAAGTGGTAAAGATGCCCTTTGTGTAATTGTATTTTCAATCATATTTTTTAACTCTAAAAACTCTAAACTCTGAAATCTGAAGCTTTAAATAAACCCACACTATTTACTTCACTATCCCCGGCGTTATTAAATTTATATGATGTTAGCAACAGCATCGTTGTAATTATTGATGTGTTGCGGGCAACCTCTACCATTGCAGCGGCATTGCACAATGGCGCCAAAAGCATTATTCCTGTTGATAGCGTTGCAGAGTGTATTAGTCTAGGTAAGCAAATGGAAGTGATAACCGCCGGCGAACGTGATGGAAAAATTGCAGAAGGATTAGAATATGGTAATTCGCCATTTACATATCCCAAAGAATTTATTAAAGGAAAAACTTTAGTGCTTACCACAACCAACGGAACAAAGCTGCTTCACATGGCATTGGCAGAAAATGCAAAAGCAATTATCACAGGATCATTTCCAAATTTATCAGCCGTTTGCAATTATCTTTCAGAACAAAAACAAAATGTAATTCTTGCATGTGCTGCATGGAAGGATAGAGTAAACCTGGAGGACACTTTGTTTGCCGGCGCAGTTATTCAAAGGATCAAAGAAAATTTTTCTATCAATTGTGATGCATCCAAAATGGCTGAAAATATTTATGCAGAAGCAAAAGATGATCTGTATAAATTTATGAAGAAGAATGATGCATCACATTATCACCGACTTACAAATTTCGGACTTGAAAAGGACATCCGGCATTGCCTTACAGCCGATGTTGATAATGTTTTACCGATCTACCAGGATGGTAGATTGATCGCAAAATAATTTTACTGCCCTGTATTGATCAGCCGATAAAATAAATTTTTCTGTGCTGCCACCAAAAAGTAAACCGGGCGACCATGTTATTCTGCTTGTCGAAGGATTGTTCAGCAGAGTACAAAAAGAAGAAGTGAGTAACACAACGATGCTGCTATGAAATACTGATGCCCGTTCCAAAAATATATCTTAATTAAAGCTCTTCCTTACCAAACTTTTCGTTATTGTAGTCTTTGTATGCCTGCATTATTTCTTCCTGTGTATTCATAACAAAAGGTCCGTAGGCAACAAAGGGTTCATGAAACGGAGTGGCATATCCAAATAAAATAACGGCATCACTAACAGCTTTCATCTCTATCATTTTTCCATCATGATTAAATTCAACAAGATGATGCATAGTTGCATGTTCTCCATTAATAAGAACTTCTCCTTTTACAACATAGAGAAAAATATTTTTTTCGGGCTCTATTTCAAAAGTGTGTTTTCCTCCTTCTTTAAAATTAATGGATGAAAGATGAATATCAGTTAGTGGTTGCACAGCGCCTTTTGTTTCATCCCATCTGCCACTAATTATTTGTGCGGTTACTTTTCCATTGTCCCATTGCAAAGTTGGTATATCATCTTTTTGCAGGCCAACATATTTTGGTTGCGTCATTTTAAATTTTGCAGGAAGATTTATCCAGAGTTGTAAAATTTCCAAAGGGCCACCATTTTTTTTAAATTCTTCAGAAGAAATTTCTGCGTGCACCAATCCACTGCCTGCTGTCATCCATTGCACACCGCCAGCTTTAATAACACTGGAAGCGCCGCTGCTGTCTTTATGTGTAAGGTCGCCTTCCAAAATAAAAGTTACGGTTTCAAAACCACGATGCGGATGTGGCCCGAATGGTAAGCCATTGTTGTTTGATTTATACTCCTGCCAGCCATGATGATTTAAAAAAATAAATGGATCAAGCTGGTTCATTGCAACATGCTTTGTAGGCATTGCCCTGTAAGTAACAAGGTCTGCAATGGGGTCGTATTCCGCTTTATGGTTGGCTTTAATTGTTTTCATACTTGTTGTTTAAAAACAAAATTATCGAAAAATCATACCTAAATATTTCCTAACATCATCTTTACCCTCTTTTGCATTTCGTAACTTTGCAACATGCAGGAATATTTACAGGGATTGAATGAACCACAGAGAGAAGCTGTGCTTCATCGTGACGGGCCGATCATGATTGTTGCCGGTGCAGGAAGCGGAAAAACAAAAGTACTTACAACACGTATTGCGCATCTGTTGGCTAATGGTGTGGATGCATTTAATATTCTTGCGCTCACATTTACCAACAAGGCTGCCGCAGAAATGAAGGAAAGAGTTGAAAGAATTCTCGGCAATAACGAAGCAAGAAATTTATACATCGGAACATTTCACTCTGTGTTTGCAAGAATTTTACGTGCCGAAGCCGAAAAGCTTGGCTATCCACGCAACTTTACTATTTATGATACTGATGATGCAAAGAGTGTTGTAAAAACTGTTGTAAATGAATTAGGTCTTGATGATAAACAGTACAAACCAAATGTTGTTTATAACAGGATATCAGCAGCAAAGAATGGTTTGATAACCGCAGCAGAATACATCAATGATTATGCATTGCAGCAGGAAGATGTAAGAGCCAACCGCCCGATGCTCGGGCAAATTTTTGATGCGTATTGCAAGCGTTGTTTTAAAAATGGCGCAATGGATTTTGATGATCTTCTTTTAAAATTTTATTTGCTTTTAAGCACACATCCTGAAAGCCTGAGCAAGTACCAGCGCAAGTTTAAATACATAATGATAGATGAGTACCAGGATACAAATCCTGCGCAATATCAAATTATAAAACTGCTCGGCGCTATGCATGAGAACGTTGCTGTAGTGGGTGATGATGCACAAAGCATTTACAGTTTTCGCGGTGCAACCATTGAAAATATTTTGCAGTTCCAAAAAGATTATGACGAAGTAAAAGTTGTTATGCTTGAGCAAAATTACCGCAGCTCGCAAAGTATTTTGAATGTTGCCAATGATATTATTTCTAATAACAAAGGCCAGATTCCCAAAAAACTTTGGACAGCAAATAGTGAAGGAGAAAAAATAAAACTCGTCCGTACAGCAACCGATAATGATGAAGGAAAATATGTTGCCGATGCTATACAGGAACAAAAACTTCGCAACCATTTTCGCAATAATGATTTTGCAATTTTATACCGCACCAATGCACAGAGCAGGAGCTTTGAAGAAAGTTTGCGCCGCATGAATATTGCTTATCGTATTTATGGAGGCATAAGTTTTTATCAAAGAAAAGAGATAAAAGATTTTTTAAGTTACCTCAGAATTGTTTTAAATCCAGGTGATGAAGAAGCATTAAAACGCATCATTAATTTCCCGGCAAGAGGGATTGGAAAAACCACTGTTGAAAAAGCGATTCTATTTGCAAATGAAAATAATATTTCTTTCTGGAATGTGCTGGAACGTGCGGCAGAGTTTGGTTACAGGGCAAACACGCTGGAGGTGATAAACAACTTTGTAACGATGATAAAAATGTTTCAAAGTGAATTGCAAAAGAAGAATGCTTATGATCTTGCCATAATTGTTGGTAAAAGCACTAACATAATTAAAGATCTTTTTAATGATAAAACAACAGAAGGATTAGCAAAATATGAGAACATACAGGAATTGCTAAATTCCATAAAAGAATTTACAGAAACACCTACTGAAGATGGCGAACTGTTAGATAAAAGTTTGGGAAGTTATCTGCAACAGATCACATTGCTGACAGATTCAGATGAAGACAAAGGCGAAAGTGATGTTGTAAAATTAATGACAATACATGCCGCAAAAGGTTTGGAGTTTCCTGTAATTTTTGTTGGAGGCCTGGAAGAAACTTTATTCCCCAACTCAATGGCAATAAATACAAAAGAGGAGTTGGAAGAAGAACGAAGATTATTTTATGTTGCCATTACAAGAGCAAAGCACAGGTTATATCTCACTTATGCAAATACCCGTTACCGCTTTGGCAACCTTACACAAAATGAGCCGAGCAGATTTATTGATGAGCTTCCTGAAAAATATTTAGACCGTGCCTTTGCCGGAGGCAATATGCGCAACAATCAAACATCGCACTGGAATCCGTTTGAGAAAGCAAAAGCTGCCACCAAAGGGCCAACAGATGCCCGTCCTCGATACAATGATAAGCCGGCTTACGTAACAACAGCCGCAATAAAAATAAAAGAACACATTCCATCTCCTAATTTTGCACCAAGTGATACAAGCAATTTACAGGAAGGCCAAAAAGTAGAACATCAAAAATTTGGTTTTGGCGAAGTAATAAAAATGGAAGGCGCAGCACACAATCCTATCGCTACAGTAAAGTTTGAGCACAATGGAGAAAAGAAGATAATGTTGAATTACGCCAAGTTGAGAATTATAAATTCTGAAGTTTAAAAATGATTTGAGGTTATGCAAAGCCTTGTGATAACGGATGATAATTCTGTTAAAAAATTGTTATGAGAATAAAATTTTAAGCAGAAGGGTATTTATTTTTATTTTTTAAACAGCACTGGCATAAGTTTTGGAATCTATACCATGAAACTTTTTTTATCACTCGAAAAATTACAACTTTATGAAAAAGAAAATCATTGGATTTTTAGCCAGCACTGCGTTCATCCTTGTTTCAACTTCTTCTTTTGCTCAATTAAATGTAGGCGTTAACTCAGCCACAAAAGCAACAACAACAGTTAACACAGGTGTAATTAATAATGCAGTTAGTAAAACTACACAGGCTACAACTACAGCAACAAATACTGCAGTAACCAAAGCCACACAGGTTACCAACACAACAGTAACCAAAGTACAAAATGTAAAGCCTTCTGTTTCTGCTAATGTAAATGCATCATCACAGGGAAATGTAAATGCATCAAACAATAATGCTAATGCTTCTTCTCAAACAGATGCATCAGTGTCAGGTGATGTATCAACTGATAATACAGCCGATGCAGTGAACAACACAAAAACAAAAGTAAAAGACGGTGTTGATAAAACTAAAACAAAGACAAAAGACGGCGTTACAAAAGTGAAGGATAAAGTAAATAACTCAAAAGCCGATGTAAATGTTTCTTCTGAAACAAAAGTAGACGGAAGCATAAATAAACAATAAATAAGGTAGCAGACAACTTTAACATTAACCCAATAACTATGCTTTATACAAAACTAAAAAGTATAACCCTTATAGTTATTGGGTTATTTATTTTTTGTAATTCCAATTCTCAAAACATAAAGGACAGTGCAAAAAATGAAATTTCTGCAAGCATAAATTATCAATCAACGCTTCATTATTTTGGAAGGGTGGATAGTTTAAAAAGTCATGGCCTTTTTCCTGTCATCGGCTTAAAAAGCAAGACAGGACTGTATCTTAATTCAACATTTATTTTTATACAGAACCCTGTAACAACTTTAAATTATACGGGAACTATATTGGAAGGCGGTTATCGGTTTCCTTATAGTAAAAATTTTTCCGGTAATATTTATTACGACCATTTTCTCTACCAGGACAAAAGTGTTTTGGTGCAATCCGCATTAAAAGGACAGGCAGGAATAAATACAACTTACAATAATAAAGTTGTGAATGTAAATATTGGAGGAGATGTTAAGTTTAGTAATGGCCAAACAGATTTTGGACTGTCGGCAGGACTTGATAAACTTTTTCTTTTTAGAAATATTTTTGATAAGGCAGTCCTTGCTATAAATCCTTCAGCATATATTTATTCAGGTACACACAATTATTTTAGAAATGTAAAGAAGAGCAATGGCCTGCCATTATTACCAAGCAGTAGTTCTTCGGTAGAACAGGCAAAACAATTCGCCATTCTTTCTTACGAAGTTTCTATGCCTGTTGTTTTGGTTAGAGGAAAATTTAATGCATACATTTCTCCGGCGTATGTTATACCACAAAATCTTGTTACAGTGGTAAGCCGGCCGGATCTTTCCGAAAGAGGAAACAACCTCTTCTACTTAGCCGCAGGCATTGGCGTGAGATTATAATTTTCGAAAAGAGAAAAATCTATCTCATTTAAGGGCTCTATATGCTTTTGCACATTGCTTTAGCCTACATTCTTATTAACTTTGTTTGAGATAAATTTTTAGTTATGATCAAAACAGGCAATCCCGTAATCAGCATATATACAGAAATGACTCCTAACCCGGAGACAATGAAATTTGTGGCCAACAAATTATTGTATCCCGGTAAGAGCATCGATTTCCAGGATGAAGCAAGTGCTTCACCTTCACCACTGGCTACAGAACTTTTTAGTTTCCCTTTTATAAAATCTGTTTTTATTGCAAGCAATTTTGTTACGCTTACTAAAACAAATGAAACCGAAGACTGGCAGGATGTAATTCCTTCTATCAAACAATTTTTAAAAGAATATTTAGAAGAGGGCAAGCCTGTTGTGAATGAAGAAGATGTTGCCAACATGAAATCAGAAAGCAGCAACGAAGTAAGCGCTGATGATGAAGATGTTGTTAAGCGTATAAAAGAGTTGCTTGAAAATTATGTAAAGCCTGCCGTTGAAATGGATGGCGGCGCAATACAATTCAGAAGCTACGAAGATGGAAAAGTAAATCTTATGTTGCAGGGAAGCTGCTCTGGTTGCCCTTCTTCAATGATCACATTAAAAGCCGGCATTGAAGGAATGATGAAGAGAATGATACCTGAAGTGAAAGAAGTTGTTGCAGAAGCGGAATAAAAAGCTATCACCCTCTAAATCTCCCTAAAGGGAGACTTCCGAAAGTTACTACTGAAGGTTACTTTATTATTTATAAGTACTGTTTGGTTTCTTTATTCGGCAATATTCATAAATCAAACTTGCCCCTAACAAAAGAATTTCAAAAATTTTTAGATTCACAAAGTCCTCCCTTTAGGGAGGATTTAGGAGGGTGTTTTTTACATATTCAATCCACCACAAACACTTATGGTTTGCCCGGTAACATAGCTGCTCATATCGCTTGCTAAAAACAAAGTAACATTGGCAATATCTTCAGCAGTGCCAAATCTTCCCAAAGGAATATTGGCTTTGTATTTATCGGCGCCTTCGCCTTCTTTTAAATAACTTGTCATATCAGTTTCTACAAAGCCGGGAGCAATTGCATTGCAGCGAACATTACGGCTTCCCAATTCCGCAGCAATTGATTTTGTAAAACCAATGATGCCTGCTTTACTGGCTGCATAGCTGCTCTGGCCTGCATTTCCACGCATACCGATTATTGAGCTCATATTTATGATGCTACCTTTTCTTGCTTTCATCATCGGCCTGATAACCTGCTTCGTCATGTTGAACACACTTTTTAAATTAGTTGTTATCACTTCATCCCATTGCTCAGCCGTCATGCGCAGCAATAAATTATCTTTTGAAATGCCTGCATTGTTCACGCAAATATCTACGCCGCCAAATTCTTTTACTACATCATTCACAGTTGCTTCGGCAGCATCATAAATAGCAGCGTTGCTTTTATAAGCTTTTGCTTTTACACCAAACGATTGTAATCTTTCTTCCAATGCTTTTGCTTTGTCATCACTACTTAAATAAGTGAAAGCAATGTGGGCTCCCTGCTCTGCAAGTTTTAATGCAATGGCTTCACCAATGCCACGGCTGGCGCCGGTTACAATGGCTACTTTATTTTCAAGAAGTTTGTTCATGATGTATATTCCTACAATTTTATAGATTTAATTTCTTCTGCCAAAGTTCTTTCATTACTTAATCTTGGTACTTTATTTTGACCTCCGAGTTTGCCTTTGCTGCGCAACCATTCATTGAAGGTTCCTTTCTTAACTGAATTAACAATGGGCATCCGCAGCGCAATGTTCTTATGCCGCTTTGCTTCGTAATCACTATTCACAGATTTTAATGCATTATCCAATTCAAATGTAAATTTATTAAGGTCATCGGGTTCTTTATCAAATTCTATGATCCATTCATGAGCGCCATTGCTTTCATCACTAAAATATATCGGAGCTGCTGTATAATCGGTAACAACGGCTCCTGTTTTTTCAGAAGCGATGGATATAGCGTTATCAGAATTGTCAACAATTATCTCTTCGCCGAAAGCATTTATATAATGTTTAAGCCTGCCGGTAACTTTTATTTTGTAAGGCAACAGCGATGTAAATTGAATGGTGTCTCCAATTAAATATCTCCACAACCCGCCATTGGTGCTTATTACAAGTGCATAATTTTTATTTAGTACAACATCTTTTAACCCGATTGTCTGCGGCTCTTCTTTTCCATATTCCTCTACCGGCATAAACTCATAAAAAATTCCATGATCAGTAAACAAAAGCATTCCTTCCTCATTGGGTTTATCCTGGCCTGCAATAAAACCTTCGCTGGCATTGTATATTTCAAGATAATTTATTTGTTTACCGATGAGCCTTTCTAATTGTTCGCGGTAAGGCACAAAAGAAACACCTCCGTGAATATATAATTCAAGGTTTGGCCATACTTCTTTTAAATATTTTTTTCCGGAGAGTTCTAAAATTCTTTTTATTAAAACAATTGTCCATGTAGGCACGCCTGCAAGAGAAGTGACATTTTCATTTATCGTATTCTGTGCAAGCTTTTCAATTTTATTTTCCCATTCGTCAAGCAGGGCAACACTTAATTCAGGAGTACGTATCCAATGTCCCCAAAACGGTGTGTTCTGCATAAGCACTGCACTAAGATCGCCATAATGAATATCATCATTTACCTGGTGAACCTGGTGGCTTCCGCCTACAACTAAACTTTTACCGGTGAGCAAATCGCTCTCGGGAAAATTATTGTAATAGTTTGTAAGCACATCTTTGGATGCCTTAAAGTGCATGTCAGTAAGGCTTTCATCACTGATAGGAATGAATTTGCTTTTATCAGAAGTGGTGCCGCTACTTTTTGCAAACCAGTTTACGGGTGTGTTCCATAAAATATTTTCTTCACCATTCATCATGCGTAAGATGTAAGGTTTAATATCATCATACTCATGAATAGGAACATTTTTTTTGTATTCGCTGATCGAAAATAATTTTTCAAAATTATACTTACGTCCAAATTCTGTGTATTGTGCTGATGTAATTAAGTGTTGTAAAACCTCACGCTGTGCGCCGCTGGGATTGGTTACCCAGTTTTCAATACGCCACGATCTTAACCGTGCTAATCTTGATATGGCAGGACTAAGCAGCTTCATTGATAAGCAAAGTA
>DATCOF010000264.1:0-25922 GCA_036564845.1 Chitinophagaceae bacterium
ATGAATATAAATACCGATTTAATAAACGCAATATGCGCCAATGGATTTTTGATAATATCATAAACAGGATGATGCATAACATTCCTCATCCTTATCCAATATTAAAAACACTTTGCGCTTATTCTACCTAATTCTATAAAATTATAAGTAACCTGACAAACTTATTGCCTGGAAAAACCTACTATATACGAGGGTATGTGGTTTCCGGTACTGATACTGTTTATGGAAACGTAATAAATTTTTTAACTGCAGCCAATAACCCAGCTGCAGTAAATACCGGGGCTGTAACAAATATCACACTTACTTCGGCTGATGTTGCAGCGGTGGTTACTTCTACCGGCACTACGCCTGTTACACAACATGGAATTGTTTGGAGCAAAACCAATCAAAATCCTACAACGACTGATTCTGTATCAGCATTGGGAGCCCTTGCTGCACCTGCATCCTACAATTCTTCGCTTTCTAATTTATCTCCGGCAACTATATACTATGTAAGAGCATATGTTACAAACAATGCCGGAACAAATTATGGAAATGTTGTAAGCTTTACCACTCTTTCAAATACTGCACCTTCAGTTACTTCTGATTCTGTAATTAGTATTTCTACAAATAGCGCAATTGCAAAAGGAATTATTATCAATATAGGAAGCAGCCCTGTAACTCAATATGGACATGTATGGAGCAGTGTGAATAATGTTCCAACTATTAATGATAGCAAGTCTCAATTGGGTACTGCAAATGCCGCAACTAATTTTAATTCGCAGCTAATAGGCCTTACTGCAAGCACAACATATTTTGTAAGAGCGTATGCAACCAACAACACAGGCACTTCTTACGGAACTGTAATAACATTTACTACCGGTGCCAATACAAATGCATTGCCTACAGTAACTACAGACAGTATTGTTCAGATTGATTATAATTTAAATCCATTAAATTCTGCAGACCTGTATGGAACGATAAGAGATACAGGCTCCTCCAACATAACAAATTGGGGACATGTGTGGAGCAGCACTAATACTACTCCAACTATCAATGACAGCAAATCAGATATCAACGGGCATTTTGCAAATATTTTACCTTACAAATTTGGATCAAGCCCGAGAAATGTACTCACACCGGGCACAACATATTATGTAAGAACGTATGCCATAAATAATTTTGGCATCAGTTATGGAAATACAATAAGCTTTACAACTGCCACCTATAGTTTGGCTACTGTGTCCACAGGGCCGGCAGTTAATATAACATTTACTACTGCTGATATTCCGGGGCAAATAGTAAATATTGGCAACAGCTCAGTTACAGAATATGGACATTGCATCAGCGCAACCAATCCAAACCCTACAACTGCTGATCTTAAATATGCGCAGGTTAACACCATCAATGTTCAGTTATTTGATTTCAGATCATACTTTACTAACCTCATAGCCGGAACAACATATTATGTAAGAGCATACGCAATAAACAGTGCAGGCACGGCTTACAGCAGTGTAACAACTTTTGTTACAACACCACATAATCCACCAATAATAACTACAGGCACTATATCTAATATTACTTTTACATCTGCAATCGCAGGCGGCCAGATAGGAAGTACAGGTAATGATCCCTCTGTTTCTCAGTATGGCCATGTGTGGAGCAGTACCAACAATGTACCCACTATTAACGATAATAAAACCCAGTTAGGAACTGGAACAACAGGTTTGAATTTTACTTCTTCTTTAACCGGTCTTACTGCAAACACTACCTATTATGTAAGAGCGTATGGAGTAAATAGTGGCGGCATTTCTTACGGGAACGTAGTAACTTTTTCAACACCGTCTGTTAACGCTTCTCCTGTAGTTACCACCGGAAATATAAGTTCAATAACTTTCAGCACTGCTAATGGTGACGGTAATATTACAGATGTTGGCAGTTCTCCCATAACACAATATGGACTGGTGTGGAGCGATATACATCCTAATCCCGTTGTTGGAGATTATCAATCAAATTTGGGAACAACAACCGTTACCAAAGGATTCACTACAGCTCTAACGGGATTACAACCCGGGAATCAATATTGGGTGAGAGCTTACGCTACAAACGCATCGGGAACCAGTTATGGTGACGTAGTAAACTTTAGAACTTTTGCAACCATTGCAACATTTCCTGTCGGTAATATAACTGCAACTTCAGCCAATGCAATAGGGGCTTATAACAGCGGCACGCAATCCTCACCATCTGTAACATATGGTCATGTTTGGAGCAGTACGAATACAGTTCCAACCATTAATGATAGTAAAACACAATTTGGTCCTGCCGGTGGCGGAGTTGCAAGTTATGGTTCACCATTAACAGGGCTTTCAAATAATACAAAATATTATGTAAGAGCTTACGCCATAAACAGCGCCGGCATAGTATATAGTGACATTGTAACTTTTACAACAGGTACTGCTGCAAATTATCCCCCTTCCGTTAAAACAGGATTTGTAAGTTCAATATCTGCTACAATTGCTTTTGGCCATAGTGATATTACAGATATAGGTAGCGCCAACGTAACACATTACGGCCATGTTTGGAGCAGTACTAATAATGCCCCGACCATTGCTGACGGTAAAACAGACAATGGTTCAGCAACGGGCGCTGTTAGTTTCACAGATCCCTTAAATTCATTGCAGCCATCCACTTCTTATTACATTCGGGCTTATGCTCAAAATAGTTTCGGCATTACCTATGGCGTTGTGGAAGTATTTACTACAGATGCTTACACTTTAGCGGATGTTACTACAGGAACTCCCTTTTATCAACCTGGCGGAGTAGCCAATGCATTTGTCGATTTTCCGGGTACAATAAACAATACAGGGAACAGCCCTGTAACCCAATATGGACATGTATGGAGCAAAACAAACACAACACCAACTTTGTCTGATAATTTTAATCAACTAGGCTCCGGATCAGCGGGAGCGTATAACAGCGTATTTAGCCCAACTGTTATTACGCCGGGAACTTATTATGTAAGGGCATATGCCACTAATTCTGCAGGTACAATTTATGGAGCAGTAAAAACTTTTACTTACTAAAATTGTTTTTTGAGAAAGTAAAGAACGTAAACAAATGAAAAATAAAGAACTCATTTTATTAATTGGCATTTATTTTTTTGCAGGTTGCAATAACGATACAAAAGTTGCTGATAAAAAACCTTCAGCAGATTCTGCAAATATTGACAACAGCATTTTATTTTCTGCTAATATAAATGGCGTAAAAACGGTTGACAGATCTCCGCTCATTCTTTATAAAAAAAGAAGTGCTAAAGAAAAAGAGAGCGTGAGCATAAGTGGAGTTTTCAGTGATCTTAACAGCCACATAGGTTTAGTGCTGGTAAAAGATTCAGGAGATTTTTCTCCCGGGAAATATTTGCTTCACCAAAAAGATAATAAGAAAACAAATGGCAGATACGAAACAAACATCAATGGCGGCACTACCCAAATTGAAAACACTTTATATAAAGCAACTGGCACTGTAAACATCACAACCTTTGATACGGGAACAAAAAAAATTGAAGCAGATATAGAAATGGATGCAGTAAATAAAATTCAGCAGAAGGTGCACATTACTGCACATGTAAGCAGCAATTATAAATAGCAGTTTTAAAAATCAGGCGTAAAAAAATTTCAATGAAAAAAATATTACAAAAAAATATTATTCTTATTTTTTTTGTATGTATTTCTATTCATGCCTTTTCTCAAAATATTGAAAACATAGGTAAACAAAAACCTTTGCGCATAAGCGGCAGCATCGGCGGAAATTTTTCTTCCACCTTCACCAATGATACAGGGCGGGCGCCATTACCTTCTTCTTATAATTTTAATACCAATATAAATTTTGATGTATTTGGATTTTCCGTTCCGTTAACTGTTGTTTTAAGTAACGGAAAATTCAATGTTGTAAATGCCTTTAACCAGTTTGGTATGAGCCCGCATTATAAATGGCTCACTGTTCATGCAGGTTACAGGCAAATGTCTTTTTCTGAATTTACATTAAGTAACCAAACTTTTTTAGGAGCAGGCATTGAAGCGTATCCCGGCAAACTTAGACTGGGCGCTATGCTTGGCCGTTTTGCAAAAGCTGTTGAATACGATACAACATTGTTCGGTAAAATAATCCCCGGCTCATACCCGCTGGATGCGCAATACATTAACGGGCAAAATTATTATAACAGGCAGACCAGCTATTCACGTTTAGGTTATGGATTTAAGTTAGGCTACGGCACAAAAAATAATTTTTTTGATGTGATGTTGTTCAAAGCTTTTGATAAAAAGTCTTCTTTGAAAGATACCATAAGCACCAACAGGGTTTTGCCTGAAGAAAATTTTGTTGTCGGCTTTAATACATTTCAGCGGATAACAAAACATATTAGTTTTGACATCAATGCAGCAACAAGTATCTACACTTATAATACAAGCTCCGAAGATTCTATTCCGCTGGAATTTGATAAGACGGTAAAAAATCTTATTGAAACATTTATCAAACTTCGCTCAAGCACACAGGTGCAGGCTGCAGCGTCTGCTGATTTTAGTGCGGTATATCCTAATTTTTCATTGCAGGCACAATACAGGATCATTCAACCGTATTACCGCTCAATGGGTATCGCTATGTTTTTATCAGACCTGCAAAGCATAATGATCTCTCCTTCGTTTAGTTTTTTTAAACACAAGATCCAGTTTACAAACAGCTTTCAAACACAGCATGATAATCTAAACAAGTATAAAATTTTTACAACCCACCGCAACATAATTAATTCAACACTTTCAGTAAATCCTAACAACACATTCGGTATCGATATTTCTTATTCAGGCTTTAATTTAGATCAGAAAAAAAACCAATTAAAAGCTTCTGACTCCACAAGGCTTGCACAGCAATCAAACACGATAACCATTATGCCCAGGTTAATGTTTGTGAAACAAAATTTTTCTGATGTTGTTTCTTTGGCGACAAGCTTTACCAATATCAATAATAAAGTGAGTGTGCAGGATCCGATAAAGACAACTAATTTTTATACAACACTCACTAACATTATTAATCTCGCAAAAAGCGGATGGAGCTTTACTGCAGGATTAAATTATAACGCTGCAAAATCAGCAGGCATAGACTTGATAAGCACCGGGGGAGTGTTGGGTATAGCGAAAGGATTTTTTAATAACAGGTTATCTGTTAGCACTAACACAACTATATTATCAAACAAAAGCAACGGCAACAATATTGGTAAAACTATTTCGTCCGACCTGCAAATGAATGTGGAAGTGAAACACAGGCATCATTTTACCATCGGGGGAAACTATACACAATCTCCTGCCAACGGAATTTATAATCAAACAGATTTTACTTTATACAGGTTAGAGGTAGGTTATCAATATAGTTTTTAAAAATAAATTTTTGCGCATAGACAGAAAATGTTTCTAATGAAAATCAAAACAAAAATTTTACACCGCATAATTTTCTTCGTAATTATTTTTGCGGGTTTTGTTGTTGATGCAAATGCGCAAACAGTAACCGCAAATTTATTGATCACGCCACCATACTCAGTTTACTTCAGGGATTATGCAGGTTATGGAAGAACTAATAACATGTTATTGTCACTTTTTTCTACAACCAACAGGCGTGTATACCTTGCAGGCTCGGTTACCAAGGATGATAACAGTGTAATTATTTCCGTAAAAAATGCTTACCGTCCATTAGCGCCAATTTTATTAACTGCCAACACACCGCTCATGTTAAACGGTTTGCAGTTAAGAAAAATTTATGGCAACGGCACAACTGATGATCTTAATTTAACCGGCTTAACTGCTAATGATATCGGTCTTAACCAGGCCTTGCCCGAAGGAAGTTATACATTTTGCATCCAGGTAAAAGATTTTGATACACGTGAAATATTAAGCACTGCCTGCAAAACTATTTTTGTTACTTATTATGATCCGCCACAAATTATAAATCCCTTCAATGGAAGTGCAGTACAGGGTTTCAGCCCGCAGATGCTGATGGTGACATGGCAGAATACTGCGCCGCAGGTTTTCGGAATTACTTACAGGTTAAAAATTGTAAAGCTGATAAATGGCGTCACTCCGCTGGATGCATTGAACAATAATGTTCAGTTAATTCTTGATAAAGGAAATTTATTTACCACCAATTACCCGCTTGATGTTTCATCGGGCATTAAGCTTGACCCGGGGCAGGCGTATGCCATGCAGGTGATAGCGCAATCATCAACAGCATATTTTAAAAATAATGGTAAAAGTGAAGTGACTACTTTTTATTACAAGGGCCAGAACAACTTTGCTGACAATAAACTTGAACTCGATTTTTTAAATCCTGTTGCCTACAAAGGAAGAGATACGGTAGAAGTAAATAATGACAAACCTTTTTTACTCACCTGGAATTTATTTGAGGGAAGTTTAAGTAAATCAGATACCATATTTGTATCAGATACTTTGAATAAAAAATATGGTGTTGTAAAATATGTTGTGAAGATCACGCCTGCATTAAATCCATCTTCACAAAAACCGGTTGATAAAAATTTTACTTATCAAACGTCTGTAATGCCTGATGTAAATAATGTGTTGCACAGCACAATTAAATACGATGAAGAAAATGCAGACAAGGCGGGCCTTAAAGAAAATTACTGGTACAATGCAACAGTAAGTGCCTATGATAAAAATGACCAGCTTGTTGTACAAAATTCATCTGCTGATTTTCTTTACAAAAAAACAAAAGACGATGAAGTTTACGTAAACACTTCTGTACACGCAGTTATAAAATATTCTTTTAAAGGGTTTTCTGAGCAATATAATGCTGCCAATACACCAGTACAAGTGGAGGCTTTGCAAAAAGTAAAGGTTGTAACAGGTAAGCCAATAATAAAAATAGGTAACACTGATTATTACAGTTTTGCAAAAGCATCTGCTTCCACGCAAAAAAACGGAGAGGTAAATGTGGTAGTGAATATTCCTGTAAGTACGCTTAACAGCGACAGTATTTATTACCGCGTAAGGCTTGATGGTGCATATTATATTGACAGGGATTTTACTTTACTAAGCGCTGCACCACCTGTAAAAACAAAGATCACAAACAATGATACAAACTATATCAGCTTCGGGCAGCTGGTAGCAAAAACATATGGCTATTCTCTGAAAGTTAATGTGAGCAAGGCTTTTACCAGTTACCGCATCAGCAGTACAAATGGAGCCTTGGATATAAAACTGGCTGATAACCCATTCGGCGCTGATTATAAATCCACTGACAGTGGTATGATCTATAAGGTTGGTTTTTCAAAAGCGGCTGCAGGTATTACAATGGTCTTATACCGCAAAACAAAAAAAACATATGTACCTCCTGTTGAAGGAAATCTTAAACAAACTGATGATGCTGAATATGGAGATGTAGAAGTTGCAAGAGGCATTACAACGATCGCTTCTGATGGCAAAGGGCATGATACTTCTTTTGTAAAATTTGATAAATTACTTTCCAACATTTTTAATGGTGATGAATATTATCTTGTTGCTTTAAACCCGGTTACAACAGTTGCAAAATCAATCGCAACAAATTCCTCAATCAAGACTGGCGGTGTTACAGCCTTTGCTCATGTAAATCCATATTTCAATTATGTTTATAAAGACAGTGGCTATGTTGCAACGGAAGCTGTATTTAAATTACCGAAGCCGTTAAACATTGATAAAGAAGATTCGCTTTACAGGAACGTAAGTTATAATTACGAAATAACATCTACCAAGCCGCCAACATCTTTAATAAAAGGTCGCATCCTGTATCAATGGAAAACAGATAATACTCATCAGATACTGCCTCTTGCAAGATCAACATTTAAAGTTGTCGTTGATTACCTCGTGAATGGAAAATCGATCGGGTACACAACAAAATTTGATCAAAAAACATACGAAGAAAAATTCTTTGTTCCCGATGGCAGTAAAGAATCTGCAGAAGGAATGCAATTACTTGACTTTGGAAAAACAATGGCAACCGGCACCACAGATGCGCAGGGAAATTTTGAGATAGACGTTGTTAATCTCAATCAAAAAGGCTCGCTGGGACAGGGTTACGTAGTATCAAAAGGATGGTCGATAAAAGATGAGAAGCAGTTAACTACCGGTATTAAAGGGATCCCAAGTGTTATTAATACCAAGGTGGCAACAGTGTTCGATCCCGGAAATAATGCTAACAGCATCTTCGGAAATAGTTCACTGGGCGGAGTTTCAGCAATTCAACAATCTGTTACGCAAACAATAACCGAGCAGAGTTTTTTAAACCAGGGCATGAGTATTACCATGGATAATACCGGGGCGTTTAATATTTCAGCTTTGGGCAGCGGCGTTTTGTCTTCAGCTAAATTGCAAAGTGGTGGCCAAATAATTTCTCATGGCCCCAATGCAGATCTGCAGGATGAAGAAGATAAAAATTTTGATGATCAATTGGTGAGCTTTCAAAGGGTATACCGCATTGTGCCGGATAACCCTTACATATATCCTTCAAAAGAAACTGCCATTGTGCAACCTTTCGAAGCCATTACAGGAAATACTTTTAACAGCCTTGTGAAAGAAGTGAAAGTAAAAGTATCTACCAGGAATAATTATGGAATACTGGATGAAATGATGGTAACTGTTTTTAGAAGTCTTGGTGATAAAACGAATGATCTTCCCGCTGGGGAAGGTGATCGAAAATATTTACAAAAGACTTTGGTGAACCCGCAATACACAGGTAATACAAGCGATGTACAAAACGCAGCATTGCTTGATAAAAATAATATTTTCAATACCAAGTTTGAATACCTGTGGCCTTCAGCGCCTGTAAATGCTAATGGTGACGCAGGTTTCACAACATTACTTGCGGGTTACAATAATTATTACATCCAGGCATTCAGCAATCCTGACCAGGCCGGCAAATATTATAAAGCAACCTTCCAGGCTTTTAACACTTCCATAAATGATAATAACCCTGACCTCTGGGATGGAACAATATCACCAGATCCTATTAATGTAACCGTTACCCTTCAGCCATTAGTAAGCCGTGCGTTTTTGCGGCTGGTTGATAACGCAACAAAAAGCAGCATTCCTTACGGAAAGGTGAGCGTGTATAACCCGGCGCCATTGGGCTTTGGAGCCATTAGTAAAACTGTGCTTGCTGATAATGATGGATACGCGGAAATAAAAGTTTCTGATGATCCCTTAAAAACTTATGTAACAAAAGATGGTACAACAATTAGTTTTAGCGGTTATGCTACGGGTTATAAACCATCGGGTATTGTAAAATCAACATTCAATCTTTTGGGCCAACAATTTGTTTATAGATTTTCATTAGACCCCGCCGGAAATATTGCAGGCCATTTAGTAAGCGCTGATGAAAAAGTGAAAGGATACATTAAAGGATCTTCAGGCCAATTTGCAGTTGAATTTAATTACGTTTATAAAAATGTGGAAGCTTACATTAAAACGGCTTCAGGAAAAGTATACACCACGCTTAATGGTTATTTTAATATTCCGGCTCCTGCTATCGCCGGCAATAAAATTGAAATAATACCTAAAGATGTTGCCTACTTTGATACAGCATATACAATGAATGCTGCTGATGCAGTTAAAAAATCTGTTGATCTAAAGGATATTTCTATCTACCGGAGAAAGCATCGCATTCATTTTATTGTAACTGATGCAGACAATGGAAGCCTTGTTGATAATGCTGCAATTCAATTAGAAAACATTTCAGTAAATACACAAAAAGGGATTGCGGACTTTTTGTTTGAGAACGTGTCTGTGAACAATTATACTTTTATCATTCATGGGCCTGATGGTAAAAATTATATCCCCATAACCAAGAATGTAAAGAACGAAGAATCTAAAAATTTTGTAACGATAAATATTGCCATCGAAAAAGGAAGTGAGATCTCCGGCAAGGTTGTGCTTGATGGCAGCCCGGTAAAAAATGCAAGAGTATATATTGATGCAGACACCAAGTCACAGCCGGTTTCAAGCATTACTAAAGCAACGGGCAGCATCACAAACGATGCAAATTTATTACAGGCATTTACTGATGATGCCGGAAATTATACGTTGCATGGCGTACCTGTAAATAATCAAAACATTGATGTGCTTGCAACGCTTGATACAAGCTTTGCTGTAAATGGTGACAGGGAAAAAGCTGCTATCATAAATAAAAAAGCAGTGACTAATTTTTCTTTAACCGGCTATAGGGATCTTGTAATAAATAATCTTAACGGATTTCCACTAACGGTTGAAAAAATTACACCAACAGCCAATGCAGATGAAGTAAAAGTTTCCGGGTTGGTGCATTGGTCGCAGAGTGTAAGCAATTTTTCTTTGAATGAAATAAATGAAGTGATAAGAGTGGAAGATGTTTTGTACAGATCTGTTGCTACAGCAAAAGGTAAAACAGGTGTTGCGCAGGATGATGTTGTAACCTTGCAGGGAACTTCAGATCTCAAATTAAAATATCTTGATAAATACAACGTACAACTGATAGGCCCTGTCACCAGCATTGTTGATCTGTTTACACCAAAGCCTTTAACCATTTCAAAGCAGGATGATTATGGCGTAATTAAAGGGATGATAAAAATTGTAGACAATTCATTTAATTACCCAAGCAGTTATCTCAATTTTAAAAATGAAGACTTTTGGTTCGCACAAAAAAATAATGGCGCTATTACAACTACTTTAAGCGCTGTAAAAAGTGCCATAAAAATTTCTGATGCCTCATCCGGAAATTATAATACGCTAACTGCTCTTGATAAGCAGGTGGCACAGGCCAAAGCAACGTATACGCTTGCCAATAGTGGCACTACACCAGATTATTATTTGTCAAATTTCTCCGGCGGAAATCTTCAATTCAGCTTTATAGAATTTAATGCCAATGCAGATGCACAAAACAGTTTTATTGACAAGCTGGGTAAAATTCATTTGAACATCAGCATGAATTGCCATATCAAAAATGCGCAGCCTGAAAATTTTTCGGTAAAACTTAATGACGTTGTGTTAGATGAAAATAAAGTTTATCCTGCTACCAACACAACACCGATAGAAGTTGCCCTGGAAGCGTGGCAATTAAGCATAAAGAACTGGTCAATCAGTTCCGAGCAGGGTGGTATTATCAGCAATGATGGTTTAATAAAAACGGCAAAGCTCGATATTCCTTTCAGCACATTTGTGTTACGAAGCGACATGTTTGATATTGATAACTTTAAAGTGAACGATCTTAAAATCGGGGGAGGAATTGTGGCGCTTAGTGATATAAATGCTGCCGGTGCCGGATTGGTTTTCGATAACAAAACAGGAAGTGATATGATGCCGCATTGGCGGTTCACACTAAGTGGTACCGGTGCTCCCGTGGCTACCATCAAAAATCTTCCTGGGATAAATGGTGTTATCGGGATAAATTATATACAGGTATTAAGCAATAATGAAAATATATTCCAGCTGCAACAAACAAGCACAACGTTGTTGGTTAATAATAACCCGATGGCAAAATTTTCGCCGCAGATAATTGCTAACGGCCCGGATTATTTCAACATTACCGGCGGCTTAAATATAAATGCGCCGCGTATGAGCGATATGTCGCTGGAGCTAAATTATTCTTTACAGAATGGTGTGCTTGCAATGAAACTTCGCAATGTAAAAACTGAATTTGAAGGCAAAGGGTTTATACATTTTACAGCAGTAGAGCAGGGCAGCGATCAAAGCAACATTACCATTAACCCAGGCCAGGTGATCATCACTGGTGAAGTAGAAGAAAAACCAAACCGTTCTTTTAATCCGGTGCCGGCAATATTTACAGCCTCAACAGGAGCTGTGCCGGGTTATAAAGTTGTGCTGCAAAAAGATTACGTAATGCAGCTTACAAGCGAAACAAAAGGAAGTTCATCTTCGGGCTATAAACTAACTATTGCAAAAGGTGGCATGGAAGTAAGTGGCGGCGATTGGGGCACCTTAAGTTATGAAGGTATAATGGCAAGCAACAGTACAGCTGATAAAGGTGTAAAAGATACGTACACAAAATTTAATGTGCTGGGGGATGTGAGTGTGAGTGCTGATAAAGTTGAAATGGAAAATGCTACACCATTCGGAAAGCTTACGATGATATTTGATTTTCCTGCCAAACGCCTGATAGGCAAGCTGGACCTGGATCACGTGCAGTTAGGAACAAACACCATCACAGGAACTGTTGAAACACTTTTTGATCCCGCAGGATTTTTTGTTGCCGGCGGCGGAAGTGCTGACATCAATATTGGTAACCCGATTGCTGACGGAACATACAATCTTGGTTTTATGATCGGCAGCTATCCATTGAGATCGGCCAATGATGATCTGTGGAAAATTGTAACTGCCTACAAACAACCCGAAGTAAAAAATGATTGCTTCGTTCAAAAATTAGATGGAAAGCTCGCAGGATTTTACATGTCGGTAGACAGGATGATCTTTGATATGGATTATGATTTTGATTTTGTAATTGTTTCTGGATATGTAAATGGTAAGGCACTTGTGGGTGTTGACATGTGGGCAAACTTTAGCGGCGCAACATCTTTGGGTGTTGCGGTAAAAGTGTATGCACACGCGGCTGCCGGCATGAGTGCCATCACGGGCACAAGTATCAGCGGTTCAATAACTGCACTGGCTGCATTAAAGCTTGCCTATGAGTACAACAAATTTGTAGTGCAGGGCAGTATTGATATGAGCTTTGCTGTGTCTATTCACCAGGAACTTTTAGTAACCTCGGTTTCTGCAAGCGCAAGTGTTGGATGCAGCGCCCAGGGCGGAACAGAAGGGTTTAGCTTTAAGCTTACATCAGGCGGACCGGTAAACGCATGTTATTAAAAAATAAAACAGGCATGAGAAAAATATTTTTAATTTTTATAGTAATTAACATTGCGGCCAATGCCTGTGCACAATCTTTTAAAAGCAGATCTTACAAAACCGGCATCTATGTTTTTTGCGGAAATGAATTGCCTAAAAGATTTTCATACATCGTTGAAAAAAAATTGCCGAATGATACTGCGTGGAAAATCATTGCAGAATTAAAAGCTCCTAAAAGTGAAGCGGATTGTCGCAAAGCATTACTGAGCCTTCCTCCATCGATAGCATCATTTACCAATATCCAGGACAGGGAAATAAAAAAATTGTGGCAGCAGGTACAATCTGCACGTACACTCGATTCATTATATGCATTTGGTTTGGACCCGCGATTTCAATATGCAGCCGGCTGTGTTTTATTAGACGAGAATGTGCTGGCCCATGCAACCTATCAATACAGAATTTCAAAACTTGAAAGGAATGGAACAAAAACATTGATGAATGAAGAGCGTGTAAATTTTCCATCTACTTCTTACATCTGTAAATTAACGCCTGTACAATTTAAACCCGGTGAAGAAAATATCAGGATAACGTATACAGTCTCGGATACATTCAATACTGCCGGTATAAAATTGTACAGGAGTAAATACGAAGAAAAAAAATTCTCTGAAATCCCGTCGAATGTTTTTTTTACAAAAGAGAATAACAGGCTTGTAGCGCAGGTTACAGATGCAGGCACAGTGCCGGGCATTACTTACACGTATGTTGGCGTTCCTGTGGATGCTTTAGGAAATGAAGGAACGCCTGCTGATACCTTGCACATTTATAATGTTGTAAAACCATCAGATGTTGGGTTGATACAAAAATTTGATGTTACGCCAAAAGAAAAAGAACGTGGCAACCTGTTGGAGTGGAAATTAAAAACTGATAAAGGCATTGCTTCTGTTGATGTGTATCGGTCGCAAACCTATGATGGTAATTATAAAAAACTCATTAGCCTTACACCAAAAGAAACAAAATATTTTGATGATAAAGATATTACTCCTTCCAAAGCATCTTTTTATTACATACTTGTAAATAACGGCTATGGTAACAGCCTGCCAAGTGCAAGGATACCTGCCATTTTACAAGGCGATAAACAAAATTTATTTCCGCCGCAAAACATTACTGCAACCAGACATGGTAAAATTGTGAAACTAACTTTTGTAAAGCTTGAGCCTGATACAAGAGGATATTACATTTACCGGGCTACGGGTTATACGGCTCCGCTAAAACAAATGCAACGCATGTTATTAAGCAGCGATTCTTTGCTTACTTATATTGATACTTTGCCCGAAAGTACTTTGCCCGAAGTGTACAGCTATGCCGTTGCTGATATAAATAATAGCTACAACATAAGCCCGGTGAGTGAAAGGGTAAGTGTGCAAACAAGTGGCAGCAATTTGCCTCCGCCAACAAGTGTGGCAGCAATTTACAGGGGCAATAATGTTTTTGTAACATGGAAAGATGTTTCGACCATAAACCCGTCAGTAACCGGATATAAACTTTACAGGGTAGAAGCAGATGATGCAGGTAAAGAAAAAGAAATGCCTCAAATAATTGCGGTTACAGATGGCGAAAATTTATTTACAGATACAAACATTTCTGAAGGTATCCGTTATCATTACTATGTACAAACAATTGGTTTGGATACCGCGGATGTAAGCAGCCTTAGCCGTAATGCAAGCATTTTAATTCCTGAACAAACTACTATTAACCCGGGTAATGTAACCGCCATCGCTGCGCAAAATAAAATTGTAATTAAATGGGATCTGCCTGCAGATAACAGTTTGAAAAGGATAAAAATTTACAGGGCGGTTGCCAATCAAAAAGCAACATTGATAAAGGATCTGCCTGCAACAGAAAAACAATTTGAAGACACCTCGATAGAAATAAATACGATGTATTATTATTTTATTACAACAGTTAACAGTAATAATAAAGAGAGCAAGCCTACCAGTCCTGTTAGCGCCAAAGTAAGAAAATAATTGACTAGTTATCTATCAGTATCCTATGGCTTTTAAAAATTCAGCTTTCTTTCTTTTGGCGACATCTAAAATAATATCGTCACGTAATACCACCTGTCCGCCATCACCTCTTACATATTTTTCTACATAACTTTTATTAATGATGTAAGAATTGTGAATGCGGAGAAAATCTTCAGGCAGCATATCTTCAAAATCTTTTAATGTTTTACTTACTGTATACTTCAAGCCGTTTAAGCAATAAAATTTTGTATAATTAACACTGGCCTCAAGATAAATTATTTCATCTACCCTGATAAATTGCAGTCCTTGCGTTGTTGGAATGGCAATTCGTTTAAATTTATTTTTTTCAGAAATAATATTTTCCAGCAATAATTCAAGTTGGTTATTAGGTGCTATACTGTTTCTTTTTTCCACGGCCCTGTTAACAGCATTTTTAAGATCATCAATTTCTACCGGCTTAACAAGATAATCCAGTGCACTGTAACGGATGGCTTTTATAGCGTAATGATCGTAAGCAGTAACAAATATTAATTCAAAATTTTTATAAGCAAGTTGTTGCAATAAGGTAAACCCGTTTATTAATGGCATTTCAATATCAAGAAAAACAAGATCGGGCAGCATTGTTTCAATAGCCACTATTCCCTCTTTTGGGTTATCACATACGGCAATAATATTTACTTCATTACAATGCTGTAATATTTTTTGCTTAAGGGAATTTAAACTGCTTTGTTCATCATCAATAAGTATTGCCTTTAGCATAGCGGATCAATTAATATGATGTATGTTGATACTGACCTCAACCATAGTGCCGGCGGGGCTTCCGTTGGTATAAAGATCAGTAATTACAACATTCTTTTCGTTTTCATTCTTATTATATAAATGAACACGCTCTCTTGATATATCTATACCATAAGAAACATGTTCAGGTTTGTTTAGGGTTTTTATTTCAAAAGCTTTTTGCCTGCCAATACCATTATCAGTAATAGAATAATGAATGGTTTCATTTTTAATTCCTATCTGTATAGAAAGTTTTTTATCATTACCTGTCTTATTCATTAACCCATGATGTATGGCATTTTCAATAAATGGCTGTATAAGAAGTGGCGGCACTTTGTAACCACCATTAGTGATCTCATCGTCAGCATATAACTCGTATTCGAATTTATTGCTACACCTGAACTGTTCAAGCTGCAGAAACAAATTCAGCGCTTCATATTCTTTATAAAAAGGAACTACATTATTTTTTGAACTGTCAAGAACTACTCTTATCAATTTAGCAAATCTTGCCAGGTAAGTGGTAGCCTTATCTTTTTGATTTGTCTGGATAAGATTATCGATGGCATTAAGACAATTAAATATAAAATGTGGATTCATCTGGGCACGCAAGGCCTGCATTTCGGTTTCTGCAATTTTTTGTTTTAATGCTGCTTCGTGCTTAATGGCAATAATTCTTTTTCTTATTACTAAATAGAAGAGTGTTGCTGTGGCAAGAACTACGAGGGTTTCAAACCACCAGGTTTTCCAAAAAGGCGGAGCAATAATTATAGAGAATGAAAAAATATTTGAAGAAGCTTCACCCTCTTCTGCTTTTACGCTGAATGTGTAATTACCCGGTTCAAGGTTGGTATAACTTGCAAAATTTTTTGAACCTGCATTCACCCAATCCTTATCAATACCGGATAATCGATACATATATTTTGTTTGCATGATATTTGAAAAATCAAGCGCTGCAAATTCAATTGTAAAAAAATTTTGTTTATAATCAAGCTTAACGGGTTTATTTTCTGAAAGCAAAGAATCAATAAATATTGTTGTATCAAATATCCTGAAACCTGTTATGGTAACATTCTTTGAAAAATTACTCTGGCTGCTGAGGCTGTCCGGATAAAATGAAATGATTTCTGTACTGGTAGCGGTAAGCCACCTTTTATTTTTAAGTTGTAAAAAATTAACTGAGACAAAAGAAGAATTGATCATTCCCGGATTAATGCTGTAGGTTATGATCTTTTTTTCATCCCTGCTTAATTTATACAAGCCATAATCGGTAGTAAACCATATATTTTTCTTTGCATCTTTTTTTATTGCATTGATATTATTTGAAGGCAGCATTGTCATTAATCTTGAAAATATTCCGGTATTCACATTAAAATAATTCAAGCTTCCGCTGACTGTGCCGACTATTAAAATGCTGTCATTGTATTGCTCTATACCGCGTATTTGTTCTGAGGGAATTGCCTGGTCGCTTTTGCCGGGTGATACAACGGAGGTATAAATATTCTTTATGGGATCAAATTGTTTAAATCCATTGTTTGTACCTATCCAGAAATTCTGGTGATTGTCAATAAAAATATTATACACAGGCGCAATGGCAAGTGAAGCATTTTTTGTATTATCACTATAACCAATAAAGGTATTTGAAGATTTATCCCATTTTGCAATTTTGCCATTGTGTAATCCAAACCAGATATTTCCCTGGTAATCTTTTTGCATACATCTGATGGTGGAACTATCCAGTTGCCTGGGTTGTAGTGTTGCAATAATTTTTTCATTTACAGGGTCATAAATGTGCAGGTATCCATGTTGGCAACCTATCCATATTTTTCCATTATCATTTTCAATAAAACTCCATACAAGGTTATTTTCAGCAATACCTTTCAGAACGATATTTTTTTTAAAATGCAAAAGGCTGTCATACACTGCAACGCCACCACCCCACGTGCCCGCCAAAATATTTCCGCCTTTGGTTTCAATAAAACTGGTAATCTCATTTTTAGGTATGGAACTGTTATTTTCCTCGTGATGTATAGATTGAAAGTATTGATGATAGGGATTAAAAATACTTATTCCCTTATCAGTTCCAAGCCATAGGTTTTCTTCCTTATCCTGAAAAATGCAGAAAATATTGTAATTGTATTGCAGCCCTTGTTTGTTTTCTTCACCTGCAATTATATAATCAAAATTATCCTGCTGCCGGTTGTATTTTAACAATCCTGCGTTCTCTGTGCCTAGCCAGATATTATCCTGTGTATCCCGGTAAATACAATTAACCAATAAAGTACCTCCATTATTTTTTGCACCACCTTGCTTAGCCACAATATCAAATAAAGAGTAGGTATATATTTTTTTTGTAAGCGGGTCATATCTATACAATAAATGATTCCATGATGTTACCCAAATATTATCTTGTGCGTCAATCATGATTTTTGAGAAGCCTTTGGTTAATTTAAGTTGTAATAGAGGATGTTTTACATGTAGATCGTTATTACTGTAAACTTTTTTTGTATCTGCATCAAACAATCGCAGACCGCCAAATGCTACTACCCATGTCTGCCTTTTTTTGTTATCTCTAAAAATATTACAACTGCTGTTGGCAGCAAGTGAACCAATGTCAAAACTATATGACTTCATTTTTTTTGCAACTGTATCATAATTATAAACGACAAATTTACCAACCAACCAGGGCCTGTTATCACCATCTGTATAAGATGTAAGCGGGAGGACCTTATTGTTAAGCAAGCTGTCATTATTATAATTTGTCAGGTTGTTTTTTACTAAATCAAGTTTATCCAAACGTAAGTTGCCATATAACCACAAAATGTTTTTTCCATCGAAATATAAACTCTCGATTTGTTTAAGTTTATTATCATCTTTATAAAGTTGGTCCTGGTAATTTACAAACCTTTGCCCATCAAAACGCTGAAGACCATTAGTGGTGCCTATCCACATAAATCCCCTGGCATCCTGTGTTATAGCAAGAACTTCATTATGCAGTAGCCCTGAAGACTGATCGATGTGCCGGAAATTATAATTATTGTTTTGTTGGGATAAAGCAACTATAGACTTAAGAACAAATAAGATCACCAGCTTGTGCTTCATATACTAAGCTACTTAGGTTTTAGCAGTAATTCAAACCGATTAATCATTAAATCATATCGGCAAATAAATTTATAACACATTTTAATAGATAGGATAATCAGGCAGGATCTTAAAAGGATAAATTCGATAAACCAAAAACATTTGGAATAAAAATATTTTATCACAGTAAAATAAAGTCATGAAAAAAAATATCTCACTATTAATTGTAGTTGCATGTATGTTTTTATTATCCTGCAACAGTGGAAACAATGCGGCTACAAAAGCGAATGATATTCAAAATATGGTTAAACAAAATTCTCCGGGATCCTTACCTACCTCGGAAAGCGGCATTACGTTAACTGCAAAAATTGATGGCAAAGAATGGAAGGCAACAGCGATGATGCCACCCGACAGGGCCGGGCTGATAGTTGGAGAAAATAACGGCGAATCTATTTCACTACCTTACTATGACAGACGTAATTTTTTGGCAAGCGATAAACAAAAACTTGGTGACGGGCATGGCCTTGCAGAAATAAGACTTAATGATGATGTGGCTTTGTGGACTGGTACAAAAGGTGAGATGGAACTAACAAAAGTGGATGACAACTGGGCTGAAGGAAAATTTTCTTTTACCGCGAAAGGATTTAATACAGATAAAACAAAAGAAGTTACTGATGGATTTTTCAGGATATCGCTTTCAAATAAAAAATAACCATTTGGAAAAATATTGGTTGTAGCGGTCATCCAAGCATTGAAGATCATGCTATACTTGCACAGGAGCTAATTTCTTTTTTTTAAATTTTTCAAATGATTTTTAATAATATTTTTTTCTTATGTCCAAAAAAAGATAATTCGAAATATCTTATTTACTTTCCATATTATATCAAGACATGTGTTCACTATTCAGTTACAATTTCTTCTATAACTCACTAGAATCAGCTACTTTCACTTTCTGTATCGAAAGTAACGTCCTTTTTTTTGGTTTTTCATTACCCTTAATAACCCTGCAACTTTCCGGTTATTAAATAAAAGTTCTCATACCGGTTGTGTATTCATTGCGAAATTCTTTTGGAGTGCAATCTTTTTTCTTTTTAAATATCCGGTTAAAATTTGAAATATTATTGAAACCGCATTTGTACGAAACTTCAGATATACCATGTGTAGTATCAATGAGCATACGGGAGGCATAGCCTAATCTTATTTCAGTAACAGTATCAACAAAAGTTTTGCCAGTGCGTAATTTAAAAAAGCGGCTAAATGCGACATCGCTCATAGATACCAATTTGGCTGCTTCACCCAGGCTTACATTTTTATCAAAATTATTATTGAGATATTTCATAACCGTTTCTATACGGCGGCTGTTGTAGGAAATGGTTTCTGTATTATTGAAAGAAACATCCGACAGGGTGCGGATATTTCTTGATATGGAAAGATCGTGAAGGATGGACATTAATTCGAGTACTGAATCAAAACCATGTTTTTGAGTGATCCCAAAAAGGCGTGGCGTTATTGCCTGTGTAGTTTCTTTTGAAAATAAAATACCGCGTAAAGAACGTTCAAACATACCTCTTATAAACCCCATCTGGTTGCGTTGTAAAAATTTATCATCAAACAAATCGCGGTGAAACTGGATGGTTATTTCTTTAATGGATTTGCTTTTGCATTTGTGAGTGAACCAGCCATGCTCCAGGTTAGGGCCAACAAGTATCAGCTCTGATTCGTCTATTTCTTCAATATGATCTCCTACAACGCGTTTTGTGCCTTTGCCGTTTTGTATAAAATTCAATTCAAATTCTTCATGAGTATGTAACGGAAAATCAAATTCAGATTTAACCCTGTAGAACATTGTAAAACAATCACCGGAAGTAAGCGGTGTAATTTCTCTAAGTACTTTATTTTTCATATAATGTTCTACATATTATGTAAAATAAATAAAAATGTATCAACAAAGTATCATTTGGTATCAAAAAATATTTTCGTATAAAATTCAATGTAGTAAAGGATTTCATATAATTATAAATAGAAAGTAAGAACAATAGTTAATAAAAAATATAGATATTAGATAAAAAAGTATCATTTATGTGATATAAATAAACATAATTTTGATATAAATACGATGCTATTATGAGAAGAAAAAAAGTACTACAGGCTGCTATTTTATGCCTATCCATGCTGTTTTCAGCTATATCGTTTGCCCAGGACAGAAAAATTACCGGGGTCGTTTCAGATGATAATGGTGCTCCGCTTTCCGGTGCTACTGTTTCAGTTAAAAACACAAAAAATGTTACCACTACAAACGCCAACGGTGTTTTTACACTAAGTGTTCCTGCCAATGGCGGAACTTTGGTAATTACTTACGTTGGTATGGTTTCAAGAGAAGTACCAATTGGTAACAATTATACAATCAATGTAAGTTTGACACCAACGGCAAATACTTTAAATGACGTGGTTGTTATTGGTTATGGAAAATCAAAAAAGGCAAATCTTACTACTGCCCAAACTACAGTATCAGCAAAGGATATTGGAAAAACTGTAAATACTACTATTGAGCAGGCTATCCAGGGCAGAGCTGCTGGTGTTTATGTTACACAAAACTCTGGGCAACCTGGTGGTGGTATATCCGTAAACATTCGCGGTATTAGTTCTCTCGGCCGTACGCAGCCACTATATGTTATAGACGGCGTTCAAATTCAGTCGAACGAGGATGTATCGTTCGGTTCTTCAAGTTCTTCTAATCCCTTAGCAGGTTTAAATCCGGCTGATATAGAAGATATACAGATTTTGCAAGGTCCTTCTGCAACTGCAATTTATGGTTCAAGAGGTACTAATGGGGTTATACTTGTTACAACTAAACGGGGAAAAGCGGGAGAGGTAAAAATAAATTACATATATCAATATAATCTTCAAACGCCTCCCAAATATTTACATGTAATGAATTTGAGAGAGTATGCGCAAATGGTTATTGAGTACCATGCAATAGCCGGAGGAACTACTCCTGGAGAATTTTTAGATCCTTCTTTATTAGGTGTGGGAACTGACTGGCAGCATGAATTATTTAATAATGCCGGAATGAATAAGCATCAATTAAGTTTGAGTGGTGGTAGCAACAATACTACTTATTATTTGTCGGGTGAATATTTAAAACAGGAAGGTGTAGCTGCAGGATCAGGATTTGACAGGTATGGTTTCAGATTAAATTTAGATAACAAACCCAGGGAGTGGGCTACCATTGGTGTCAATCTTAGCTTCAGCCAAACCAATGAAAAACTAACTGCTACTAATTATGGAGATGCACAAAGTCCTCTTATCGCAAGTGCTTTACAACTAACTCCGCAGATACCGGTAAAAAATTTGAATGGCTCATGGGGTGGAAGTGATCCGGTTAATGGCGCCAATCAATATGCACCTATAAACCCAATTGCGATAGCAAATCTTATTACCAATAATAATACGAAAAGGCAGTTTTCAGGTGGTTTAAATCTTGGTATCACTTTAACTAAGGGGCTGGTGTTCAGAAGTTCGATAAATGGCAATGCCGGTGATGGACTTTCCACTTATTATACTCCTACTTATAATATTGATCAATGGCATTATAATACAAATGCTTCCTTACAAAGCGGAACTTATTCAAGCTGGTACTGGAATTGGAACGAGTTATTAGAATATACAAAGCAGATAGGGAAACATAATTTTACTGTGATGGCAAGCCATGAGTCTCAGGAATCACAATGGAAGGCTTTATCTGCCGGCAGAACAGGTTTCCTTACCAATGATATATTAGATGTAAATGCAGGAAACCCAACTTCTGCTACTAATGTTGGGGGAACTTACCCATGGTCTATGGAATCTTATCTGGGAAGAGTTAATTATAACTATGATAACCGTTATCTTTTAACCGCCACCTTCAGAAGAGATGGCTCTCCTAATTTTGGCGCTGATAACAGATGGGGAAATTTTCCTTCGGTTTCTGCAGCATGGAGAGTTAGTCAGGAAAAATTCTTTAATGTTTCTTTTATTAGCGATTTGAAATTAAGATTTGAAACTGGTTTAACAGGTAATCAGGGTACTGGTTCCGGAATTTATGCTCCATTAGCAACTGGCGCTACAAACTGGGGTACAGGCTTTTTGCCATCAACATTCACAAATTCAAAATTGGCTTGGGAACAAACTAAAACAAACAATATTGGCATAAACATAGGGTTACTAAAAAATAGAATTTCTATAGAAGGTGATTATTATGTAAAAAATACAGATAACCTAATATTAAATGCAAGTTTGCCTTGGTATATGGGTACAAATGGCAGCCCCGGTTCAGTAGGCGCACCATTAGTAAATGCCGGTTCCTTACAAACCAAGGGATGGAACCTCACATTTAATTCAACCAATATAAACAATAAGAATTTTAAATGGGAATCAAACCTGAATCTGTCTCACTTTAAAAGTATCGTTACTTCATTGAACTCGGATAATGCATTTATTGACAGAGTATCATGGTGGATGAATAATTGGACTCAGCGTGCAGCTATAGGATCCCAGCCCTGGTTATTCAGAGGGTATATTGAAGATGGAATTTTCCAGTCTGTAGCTGAAATTGCTAAAAGTGCAGTGCCTGTTGATAATAGTGGAGTACGGGTACCAACAGATCCGCAAACCGGAATATGGGTAGGTGATGTAAAATATAAAGATCTTAATGGCGACGGTAAAATTGATGTAAATGACATGACCAATATTGGTAACCCATGGCCAAAGATTACAGCCGGTTTTATTAATACGTTTACTTATAAGGAATTGGAACTAAGTATACTTATTATTGGAACTTCCGGTAATGATATATATAACTACATAGCCGCTGCTAATAGCAACCCTAATAATATTAATCTTAGTCGTAATCTGCTAGCTCAGACAATGAACTATGCAAAGGTTACTACTGTAAGTGGTAACGTCGTGTTGAGTAATCCTGGAACTACTATTCCCCGAATGTCCAACGACCAGATTGCAAATGATAACAACTACGGAAAAATTACAAATAGATTTGTAGAAGATGGTCCTTTCCTAAGGCTGAAAAATGTTTCTTTATCCTACAATATACCTGCTAAATATATAGGATATACAAAGGTGATAAAAGGATTGAAAGCCACTATTGGTGCGCAAAATTTATATACCCTAACGCATTATACCGGCTATGATCCTGAAATCGGAGCCTATGTAGGAACAGGTTCCAGTTCTGCAAATCAAGCGATAGGTATTGATTTTGGTCGTTATCCTTTAACGCCGATGTACACAGCTACTTTAAGCGTAAATTTTTAAAATTTATTATTATGAATAAAAGAAATAGTATAAATTATTTAACAGTGCTACTGCTTACTATTGCAGCAGTATCCGGCTGTAAAAAAACTTTTCTAGAAAAACCACCATTGAGTTCTGTGGTTGATGCCAACTTTTATAAAACAGACGACCAGGTATTATCCGCTACTAGTCTTCTTTATAGTGAGGTATGGTTTGATTATAATGATAAAGCCATGTACAACCTTGGAGATTTTAGAGGTGGTACCGCTTTTTCAGCATGGAATGACAGAGGCAATGTGCTGTTTAATACTACAGGAGACAACGGTGAGAACGGAGCTTCGTGGCGTGCATTCTTTAATGTAGTAGGTCAATCGAACCTTTTTCTATATAATATGAATAGGTATGGTGGTGCAGCAGTTACCGCTCCGGTTAGAAAAATGGCAATTGCAGAGGCAAGATTTATGAGAGCATTAGCTTACCGTTTTTTAGTAATGAACTGGGGGCCTGTTCCTGTTATTGAAAATAATTTTGACCATCTCTACGATACTTTAATTTCGAGAAATACAGTGTCAAGTGTTTGGCGTTTTATTACACGTGAAATGCGTGCTGCCGCACA
Organism: Chitinophagaceae bacterium; assembly: GCA_036564845.1. Lineage (GTDB taxonomy): Bacteria > Bacteroidota > Bacteroidia > Chitinophagales > Chitinophagaceae > Ginsengibacter. Next base: position 24,627 of record DATCOF010000264.1, read on the forward strand.
AGATTTACCGGAAACGCCTATACAGGAAGGAAGACTTACCAAATGGTCTGCAGAAGGAATGTTAGCACGTTTTTATTTAACAAGATCGGGTGTAGAGTCTAATGGCGGAGTAAGAAAACAGGAATTTTTGGATAGCGCAAAATATTACGCTGCCGATGTTATCAATCGCAGTGGTAAAAATTTATTATCAAACTACGAAAACCTGTTCAAATATCCTTACGATAATAATGCAGAGTCTTTATTTGAACTTGAGTGGGTATTTTCAGGATCAGACGCATGGGGTACACAAAACAGTATGCCTGAATATCTTGCTTATAGTCCGGATATTTCCTTCGGTGGTTGGGGCGGTGATAAAAGCGCAACCTGGTGGCTTATTAAACAATATGATGGTATTGCAGCACAGCCCGATGGTACTTTAAAAGGCAGAACCTTAGACCAGCGTTTACATGCCACCTTTATGTTACCCGGCGCTTACTATCCTGAAATTACAAAGGTGACGGATAAAACGAAATTGATTTATCCTTTCACAGGTACTGATAATAACTTTTTAGCTGTTAAAAAGTATGTTATCGGCTCACCAATTGATTTAGCGGGATTAGCATCACAGCAACACTATCCTAACGATACATATATGATGCGTCTTGCTGAAATGTATTTGATATATGTTGAAGCAGTAATTGGTAATAATACTTCTACTTCAGATCAAATTGCTATTGACTATTTTAATAAAGTACATACAAGAGCCGGGTTACCACCTTATGTTGTTGCAGGAGCTAATGGCAGTGGGCCGCTAACACTTGATTTGTTGTTTTCAGAAAGATTTAAAGAATTTGCAATGGAAGGAATGTCTTGGTATGATCTGGTTAGTCTTCATTATTGGAATCCATCTAAAGCATTTACTATTCTTAACTCACAAGACAGAGGTTTGTTTTTTACCCAACCAGATCAAATGCCTAATCCAACACAGTGGACATTTACAAAAACATCCTGGTTTACAGAAAGAACGATTAGCGCCAGTGAAGGGAACTTTCTTTTACCAATACCGAATGTAGAGTTAAGCCAGGCACCCAATCTTAAAAAACCACCTGTAGATTATCCATAGCGTATAAAAATTATCTTTTATTAAAAATTGCATAGTCAATGAAAAAAGTAAAATACATCATCACAATACTGTTCGCAACCATAACTGTAGCAGGTATTATTTCATCTTGTAAAAAAGATTCTGCATCGGTCGGTCCCCGCAGTATATCGTATGTTAGAATTACTAACCCCTTATCATCCGATTCGTTGTTAATT
>DATCOF010000265.1:0-3518 GCA_036564845.1 Chitinophagaceae bacterium
TGTTCTACCCAATAAAAAACCAACTACGGAAGTTATAATAGGAATACCGACTTCTGATGAAATCGTTTCTTCTATTATTAAGATAAATAAAACGGATACTATATATATCCCAAATAAAAATTGCGAGGTTGCTTGTATAGAATTAAGTATAGCCTGAGCCATACTAATAGGAGTGCCAGAGCCTTCAAATACCTTTTTTGAACCTATATTCATCACATAAAAATTGAAAACTATAATAAGTAACATTATAATTCCTGTGGCAATTAAAACAACCCATGAAACAGCTTGTAATTTCATAATTATAAATTAAGGAGATAAAAACTATTGCTTTTTCTTTTCTTCTTTATTATTCAACTTACTATTCTTTAAAATTAATAAAAGTTTTAAACTCCCAACTAGAAATACCCGGTTAAGGTTAATGAAAAAAGTTTTTCAGTCACTATTTTGATTCTTTACAATACTTCACAAACAAAAATTCCTTCTTATTTTTTTATTACATGCCACGCTTGGCAAAGTTTTTGCCTTAATGAGAACGAATTAATTATTACCCTCATCATTAACAAGAAAACTTAACCTAAAATGAAAAAATTATTCGCAGCAGCATTTGTATTTGCAATGCTCACAAATGCAAAAGCGCAGGTATATATCCAGGGCGGTGTAAACCTTGCCAACATTACTAAAACCACCACCGGGCAAACAGAAGACAATAACATACTCACAAGTTTTAATGCCGGTATATTAGGACGGTTTGGTTTATCAAAAATTGTTGACTTAGAAAGTGGCCTTCTCTTTACAGGAAAGGGCTCAAAGGCGCAAACCTATTACACTTCCAGCACTACTGACAATTATGTAATAACAAAATTCAATCCTTATTACATCGAAGTTCCATTGAATGTTGTTGTAAAAGTTCCACTGCAAAAAACGCATGGTTTGTTTTTTCATGCAGGCCCTTATGCAGCAATTGGTGTTGCAGGAAAATCAACAACAGACCAAAAAATAATTGGCATAGCAAGTCATTCTGAAAATAATATTCAGTATGCCAATGACAATCCATTTACTTCACGGCAGGAAGATGCTTCTTATTATAAATTAAAGCGTTTTGATTTTGGAGTAAATGTTGGCGGCGGATTTGATCTTGGAAAGTTGTTGCTAAAAGTTAACTACGGTTATGGCTTAACAAAGATCAACTCTACTGAAAGTAACAATGCATCAGATGATAAAAATAAATACCGCACTTTAAGTTTTTCTGTAGGCGTGCCCATCGGAAAATAATCAATACAAATTAATTATCGTCATTGCGAGTCCCAATGAATAGCTTCTGTGCGTTGGTATTGGGACGTGGCAATCCCCTGAACAGAATTACTAATGCTGAATTCAAATAAGTTCAGCATAATCATTTTCTTTTATCTTTTCTTAGAGGATTGTCGCGGATTTGCCAACACACAAAAGCTAAAAGTAAATCCTTACAATGATGTTTACTTTAAATTATACAATCTGCTTTACAGTATTTGCTATAACATGAGGTTTGCCAAGTGTATAATAATGGAGGATCGGCACACCGAATTTTTTTAATTCTTTTGATTGCATAAGCAGCCATTCGCCACCAACAATTTCAACATCAGCATCCGTTTTGCATTTTAAAATTTCATTGCTAAGTTCTGTCGGAATATCAACATTAAAAGTTCTTGGCAAAACCAATAATTGTTTTTTTGAAGTAATAGGTTTTAACCCCGGAATAATGGGAACATCTATTCCCATTTCTTTGCATGCTTTTACAAAATCAAAATATTTTTTATTATCAAAGAACATTTGAGTGATAACATATTCTGCGCCCCCATCCACTTTTGCTTTTAAATATTTCAGATCGGTTTCCAGGTTCGGTGCTTCAAAATGTTTTTCGGGATAGCCCGCAACACCAATACAGAACTGGGTTTTAGAGCCATTCCTTATATCTTCTTCTAAATAAATTCCATTGTTAAGATCAACCACCTGTTTTAAAAGATCACTTGCATAACGATGCCCGTTTGGTTCCGGCTCAAACAAGGTTTCATTTTTTGCCGCATCACCACGAAGCACAAGCACATTATCAATTCCTAAAAAAGCAAGATCAATCAAAGCGCTTTCTGTTTCCTGTTTGCTAAAACCACCACATATTAAATGCGGCACTGCATCTACTTTATAATGATTCATTATTGCTGCGCAAATACCAACAGTGCCGGGCCTTTTTCTCACTTCCACTTTATCAAATGTGCCATCAGCTTTCTTTTTAAAAACCTGCTCGCTGCGGTGATAGGTTACATTTATGAATGCAGGTTTAAATTCCATCAACGGATCAAGATGATCGTAAATTGAATTGATTGTCTTTCCCTTTAATGGAGGTAATATCTCAAAAGATACCATCGTATCCTTCTCTTTAATATGCTCAGTAACTTTCATTCTGTTTATAAAATAGTTTGCAAACATAATCAAGTGCAGGTAAAACGCAAACTTGTTAAACTAAACCATATAAGCACTACTTATATTATTTTTGTTGAAATACAGTTGTTTTGACACAAACTATTTACGCAAAGGATATTGTAAAACATTACGGCAGAAGAGCTGTTGTAAATCATGTTTCATTTCATGTAGAGCAGGGAGAGATCGTTGGCCTGCTGGGACCAAATGGCGCCGGCAAAACAACATCGTTTTACCAGGTTGTTGGATTGATACGGCCTGATGAAGGTGATATTTTTTTGAACGATCTTAATATTACCAAACTGCCCATGTATAAAAGGGCAAAAATGGGCATTGGATATTTACCGCAGGAAGCAAGTGTTTTTAGAAAGCTTAGTGTTGAAGATAATATTGCAGCAGTTTTGGAGATGAGTAACTATAATAAAAAACAACAAAAAGAAAAATTAGAATCGCTGATAGATGAATTAAGATTGAGTCATGTTCGTAAAAGTAATGGCGATGTACTTAGCGGTGGCGAAAGAAGAAGAACAGAAATTGCACGGGCACTTGCTGTTGACCCTAAATTTATTTTATTGGACGAACCCTTTGCTGGCATTGATCCTATTGCTGTTGAGGATATCCAGTCAATCGTAAATAAATTAAAATATAAGAACATCGGTATCCTTATCACTGATCATAATGTAAATGAAACTTTGTCCATTTGCGACAGGGCCTATCTTCTTATAGAAGGAAAAATTTTCAAACATGGCACTGCTGAAGAGCTTGCGGACGATGAACATGTACGCCGTTTATATCTCGGAAGAAATTTTGAATTAAAGAGAAAAGATTTTTTGCAGGCCTGATGGTGAATGGTGAAAATATATTTTATCCGGCTAAATCTTCAAATTCACCATTGACCATTGACCATTGACGAAATAAAATACTACTTTGCTTATCAATGAAGCTGCTTAGTCCTGCCATATCAAGATTAGCACGGTTAAGATCGTGGCGTATTGAAAACTGGGTAACCAATCCCAGCGGCGCACAGCGTGAGGTTTTACAACACTTAATTACATCAGCACAAT
>DATCOF010000266.1:0-7972 GCA_036564845.1 Chitinophagaceae bacterium
TCGTGGCATTTATCCATCCAGTAAATTTTATCACCACGCATTTTTTGATTTGGATCTTTCACTTCATTATTTCCTATCCCGGCATCAGTCATCATTTCATCTCTTTGCAACTGCAAAATATTTTGCTGTAACCCGTTGAAAAGTTTTTCGTTTAAAAAGCCTGTATCAATCCCAATGTTGTTCTCGAGGTAACTATCAATGAGAAGATCAAACTGGTTATTCATGTTATTGGTTGTGGAAGGCAAGTTAGCTCTTTTAATTGTGCACTTCTTTTACCGCAATTCATTAAGAAAATTTAATTGTAAACCTATTGACTCTCTTATAACGTTTACATATTTAATTGCATTTATGAGAAAAGTAAATTCGGTTAACAACAAATGATTTAGTTTTCTTCCTGATATTTTTTTTGTATATCATTACCATGTGCATTTATTTGTTGAACTTAGATTATGATTTGTGCTAAGGAGGTATTACAATGAACCAGAAGATAAAGATTGTAAGTATTTTTTTGTTGTTGACTTTTAGTTTTCTTGCTAAAACATCTGCGCAATTGTGCCAGGGCAGTCTTGGAGATCCTGTAGTTAATATCACATTTGGCTCAGGTGTTAACCCCGGCCCGGCATTGAGCAGCTTGACCAATTATAATTTTGTATCCAATGATTGTCCTAACGACGGAAATTATACCATTGCCAATGCTACAAACAATTGCTTCAATTCTACATGGCATAGTTTATCAGAAGATCATACTCCCGGCGATACGAACGGATATATGATGGTTGTAAATGCATCTGTTAACCCCGGTGATTTTTTTGTAAAAACAGTAGATGGACTTTGCCCGAATACTACATACGAATTTGCTTCCTGGATACTAAATGTTCTAAAGCCTTCTTCATGCGGTGGTGCAGGTAATAAACCTAATATTACTTTTAATATTGAAACTACTTTCGGTACCATTTTGCAATCTTATAAAACAGGTGATATTCCTTCTTCAAGTTTTCCCGAATGGAGACAGTATGGATTTTTCTTTTCAACAGCTACTACTATAAATTCAGTTGTTTTAAGAATGACCAATAATGCTCCCGGCGGATGCGGCAATGATCTTTTATTAGATGACATTACTTTTCGTGCATGTGGCCCATTAGTTACTGCAAATATTGTCGGGGCTCCTGATTCAGTTGATATTTGTGAAGGCAATAATTCAATTTATACTTTGAATGCAAATGTTTCTGCAGGCTACACTGGTCCTGTGTACCAGTGGCAGGTTAGTACAAACAACGGTGCTTCGTGGACGAATATTGCAGGTGCCAACGATACAACATTTGTACGAACGCCTGTAACCACTCCCGGAACTTACCTGTACAGATTTTCCGTTTCACAAAGAAGTAATATCAATATTTCTTCCTGCGCAATTATTAGTAATGTTATTGTAATAAGTGTAAATAAGTTTCCGGTTGTGGCTGCATCTAACAAGGGCAGTTGTTCCGGTGATACATTATTTTTAAATGCCAATGATGGAATTTTATTTTCATGGAGTGGGCCAATGAATTTTACAAGTGTGGCCCAATCTCCTTTTATTCCCGCAGCTGTTTCCGGCAACAGCGGTACTTATTTTGTAAAAGTAACGTCAGATAAAGGCTGTGTCACCAATGATTCAACTATCGCAATTATAATAGCAAAGCCTGTTGTAAATGCAGGCAGTGATGAAGAGATATGCGAAGGAACGCCGGTTCAATTAAATAGTACAGGCAGTAATATAACATCATACCAATGGAGTCCCTCATCAGGAATTTCCAATGCAAATATTCCAAACCCTGTTGCACTTCCTAAACAAACTACTTTATATATTCTTACAGTTGCTAATAATAATTGCAGATCATCCGACTCTTTGATGATTGTAGTAAACAAACTTCCAAGGGCTGATGCAGGTTCTGATAAAGTTATCATTGATGGTCAGTCTGTAGTATTAAATGGCGCTGCAAATGGTACTGATGTTAGTTATACATGGACACCGATTGATTACCTAACAGGCCCTGGAACACTTACCCCTACAGTATCTCCGCCTGCTAACCAAATTTACACATTGCATGTTACTTCAAATAAGGGATGCGGAACTGCAACAGATGATGTGCTGGTAAAAGTTTATAAAAAATTATTTGTTCCAAATGCTTTCACTCCTAATAACGATGGCATAAATGATACATGGCATATAGAAACATTGGATGCTTATCCTGATGCAGAGGTTAAGGTCTTTAACAGGTATGGGCAATTGGTTTTTGATAATCATGGCATCAATAAACCATGGGATGGTAAATTTAAGGGGACACTTATTTCTCCCGGAGCTTACGTTTATACAATAGACCTGAAAAATAATTCACAATTGATAAAAGGCATTGTGCTTATTATATTGTAATTTTTTTGCTAAAAGAATAAATAACATCTGATCTTATTTTGATCACTATTTTTTGAGTGTATATTTTTTACTTACTTTTTTACTGTTGAAATAATTGTTAAGTTCTTCTTCAGTCATGTTATTTGTTATTTCAATCGGAACGTCTATCAATTGCAATTGGCTTTGTCTAAGTTCCTCTTTTATTTTATTCATTTTCTGTACAAGCCCAGGATCTCTTTCTCCCACAAGAGTGTTGTCCTGTACAACATACTCAAGTCGTTTTATTGAAGATCTTACAAGTGTAGCACGGTTCTGCTCAGTATTTTTAACAGGCGCTGTTGCTTCTTTAATAGGAGAGATCACAAGCCCAACACTAGGAAGGATAAGGCCTGTACGCTTTGATTGAACATTAGTTGAAGTTGACAGAACCGTTCCCGTGAGTGCCGCTGAGGCCGCTGTGAGATCAAAAGCTGTTCTTGCACCTTTGGTTTTTTTAATGGTTTTATCCAACTGCAAAAAAGTAAATTTTAATTTCATGATGTAGGCATTCATCTCATGTACCAACTCTTTATATTGTTCAACAGCTATCGGATAATCCAATGCATTCTTTACAATTATTTTTAATTGCGCAGTATCCTGCATTTTAAATTTTGTTGATCCAATAAAACTTACTATCACTGATCTTATTTTTCCGGTATCAGTTTCTTTTACAAAATCGTAAGAGGGTGCCCACACAAACTGGTCGTTACATTGCTGCACAGGCGTAAACGAACCGATGGGTATGCTTGTAAAAGTTAAAATATTTTCGATTGGGAAATTGCCCGTTTCACATAGAACTTTAAACCGCAATGTATCGCCTTCTTCTATCCAAACAGCACCGTTTATTGTTGGTTTTAATTTTGAAGGAATGATCTCTGTATTAAAAAAAACGACAGTGAAATTAGTATCAACTCTTTCATTTGGATTGAAAAGGTTTTGCACACCAATGATAACCTTATAATCAAAATCATATTTAAGTCTTCCCGATAAAAAATAAGATTTGTCTGCTTTAAAACTTAACAGGCCATTGTCTTTATTAATTTTAAAACCCACAGGTGCATTCCGTAAATACCAATAATAACCTGTTGTATTTTTATTTATCTGGAACATATATAAAAGAGTAGAATCTACATGTACAGAAAACGATGGGTTTAAATTTATTAAGCGCAGCGTTGTATCAGGTGGCAAAATATGATTAGTGTCCTGAGCCTTACAAATGTTTACCGTAATTAAAAACAAAATGCTGATTAATATTTTCATTTCCTCTCTTTGATTATTTGCAATATTAAATAATAATAAGTGCTTTTCATTATTGAAAGTAGTTTTGAGAACAGATATGTGATGGAACAGGAATTGTTTAACAATAAATAAAGAATTGTAAATGGGATCTACCTTATTTATTTATGTTGCTTTAGCTGCTGATCTCGGGATCGCGATAACAAAATTTATTACAGCATCATTTACCGGAAGTTCAGCAATGATCTCTGAAGGCATCCATTTGCATAAAAAAAATTTATCTTCTTCGGATTTTAAAATTGCAGGTTACAGGATGCAGAGAATTATCTGATAATTTTTTTAACTGCACGCTAAAGTTTCCGATAATGAATTGGCCTGATGCTCCGTACTGGGTATAATACCGAACACACAGAACACCTGCAATTGCGGAACTTCGAGGGTAATGGAAACTTTGGAACACAAACGGTATGAAAAAAACCGCCTCATGTGTTATGAGACGGCTTCTTTACATTAAACCGGATTGCTTTCAATTTATTTACAAATTGCCTGGAATTGTTGACTGCACTGTAACAAATATTTTAATTATAAATAAACCTTGAACTAAGATTGTCATTCTGAAGTGTTACCTGTACAATTTTTACACCCCTGTTTCTTAAATAAGAAGATGGCAACTCAACATTGTTTATACCCACATTAGATTGCTGTTGCTTACGATACAATATTTTGCCATCAACATCTGAAACTATCAACGTCATTAATGAATTTGTAACCGAATTATAACTTATAAGAGGGCTTGCATTACTTCCTCTTTGTGTTACAGAAATAATATAGTTGTGTGGCCGTGCAGCTATTTCTTTTACATTTATACTTACAACTTTTGATTCTGCATACAAAACCGAATGAGAATAAATTTTTATTTTATAATAAACTGTATTGCCGGTTACTCCTGAGATGTCATCTCTAAATCCATAATTGCTGGAAAGAGAAACTCTTGTTACACCTACATTATATACTGGAGTAAAATGAATGCCATCGGCACTTCTTTCTAAAAAATAATTTTCACTTCCATCTTCGCTCGCTGCACTCCATTTTAGATCGATGGTATTTTTATTTATCGCAAGTGCTGCAAAATTGGTTAAGCTGATCGGCAAAGTAGATAACATTGAAACTGCTGTAGGCGCAAATGTTGCGCAACCATTTCTAATTTCCGTTGCATTTGCTACATATGTACCTGTATCCGATACACTTGCTGTTTGTGAGTTTACTATGTAAGAATTAGGGCCTGTCCACTTCCATAATAATCCTTGTGAAGGGCCAAAGGGCAAACTGGTAACACCTGTATTATCATTACCTTTTAAAACTGCATTTGGATTTTTGGCGCTAACATAATAAGGACCGCCTGCATCAATAACAGGCTTAGCCAGATCAGCATCAACAAACACCGAATCACTTAAAGAACTGCAACCTATAAAACTTCTTGTTTTTAAAAGATAGGTACCCTGTTTGTTTACTGTTATTGCTGTGCTGTCTGTTCTTGTTGTAATATTTCCATCAGAAGTGCTCCACTCATACACTGCAGGAGAAGGATAAACTGTAGCAGGATTTATGTTTACTGTAGGAGCATAACATGTTAACAATGTTGGCTGAATTAATGTTGGCGGCACCATTGGATCATCTACAAATTGATAAGGGCCTGTAAAATCTTTTAATGCCGATGTAAATGCTGCCGAAGATCTTGTTTTTGCAAGCATCCTGCTCCAGGGAGGATTGCAGGGATTATTATTGGGATTAAACGCAGGGTCAGTTCCCAAAGCAGTCAGATCGATCGCCACTTCAGCAAATTCTCCGATGCCGTAATTGGCAGTGTAACCATTAGCACCTGAACCTCCTTTATCACATGTACCCCAAAAAGGCGCTGCTGAAATTCCTGTACTATTTACTACACCCCAAACCGGAAGTGGGCCTGAGGATGCTTTGGAAGTTATTTCTGCATAGCCATATCCTGCTATTGTTCCCGGATTAAAACTACCCGGTACAAAGTCAAATTTTTGTGGAGTAACATTGTTATAGTCAGATAAACTTACCCATATATAAATATTAAGAGAAGATACACTTGCACTGGAAAATGAGAAGCTCACCTGCATATCCCCAATTTCTGAAACTGATGCATCAGCTCTGAATTCCCATTTTGTATGGCCACCGGTAGAGGCTGGACCTGAATTTTCAAATTTGCCGGTTGTTCTGTTATACCTCATCTTTTGTTTGAATAATTCAAAGTCGAGATAATGTGCTCCACTTGACGAAGCCACTGATCCACCCATAATTAAAACTAACGGGCTTGGATTTGGTCCCGAAATAACAGTTCCGTTTCTGCGTAAATGAATATATGTATCAACAATATCAGACTTATCTAAAATAGCTGAACCATTAGGATTGGTGCTCCAGGTTGTAGGATCATCACCATTTTTCCCTTGGGTAAATGTAGTTGAATCATTCCCCGTATTATCATGGGCAAATCTACCATCAATCATCACAATACCATTTTGTACACTAAACTTTGGAAAGGCCATAGGCATTTCAAACAAAAAGTTTGCACCAGCCTGAAGTTTATTTTTTATTGCTGTTCCCCCTGTAGTATCAATTACTCCAACACCGGTACCACCTGCATTAGAGAACCAATCATCTGATCCTGCCGGAGCTGGCATTGAGGCTCCAAATAAATGTTGATTAGATATTACATCTGCATCAATACCGAATCTTGCAGGAGCGCCGCCTACAATAATTTGTGCTGATGTATTAGTTGTACATACAAAAAAAATCAGTAAACCAATAAATGCTTTTACAATGTTAAAAATTTTCATTCTTGTGTTTTTGGGTTAAGCGGTTTTTTCAAGGACTTGCTTAAACAAATAAATACCAATACTAATAAAGTCTGTAAGGGAGAAAACTAAATAGGTAGAAAGATGTGTAAGTAATTAACTCTATTTAGGGTAGAAATTTAACTACAGAGCAAAAGTACATACAGAATTTTAAGTATGCAAGTAATTTTACGTATTTCTTTTAAAGTAATACTACGGAGGCCGTTTACGAAGGGTATAAATAAAAAAAAGTCGTCTCATAACACATGAGGCGTTTTTTCGCCGTGGTCGTCTTCCCTGTTTAGCTTTTTGTAGTCAGGCGGGATTGTGCCATTTTTATGCTGCTTAGTTTCTTTTTAGCAAGGTTGAATGCAGAGCTTTAATTTTCCACTGTCCATCTTCTTTGGATAGTATTGCAGTTTCAAGCCATTTTATAACACCACTTTTACCATTTCTAGTTACTTCTGCTTGATTATTATAAGTTGTCCAGGCTGTTTTTCCACTTATTTTTGTATCAATAAATTCAAACGTGTTAATTCGTTTAAAATCAGGTGCTGTATTTTGACTGACTTTTTGTATCAAAGTATCAAGGTTCCAAACTGATCCATTTTCTAATATTAAAATATCTGAGGTGCAATTTTGCTTTAAATTGACCAAATCTCGATCTGCTATTGCTCGAAACAAATCTATTACTGTCTTTTGAACTACTTGCTGTTTGTCGGTTAACTTATTTTGAGCATTAACAAGTAATGTTGAAACAAAAAGTAAGATAGCAACGAGAAATAATTTCTTCATAAAATGGTTTGAATAGAAACGAGCTTAACTAAAATGGCGCACAACACATAGAAAAGTATCCGCCTGATATTTTCTATGTGTTTATTTTTAAATATTGTTTTTGATTTTATAACTTTTTTTCTGCGTTTATTAGAGGCAATAAGTTTTGATGTCTTAAAATTAGGGCTAATATTTTTCACGAAGTGTTTTTTATTTTTTTACTTCCCATCGGGGTTTTCACATCATTTACTTTAATAAAAAAGATATTACCGTGAAACCCCGATGTATACTACTATTTAAATTATTATAAATTCTATCTGCAAATCTTTATAATGCTTTGGCTTAAAATGCCGGATAACTTCTTCTTTGTATAATGATACGCTGTTGTATTTTATCAGAAACTAATTTGAGACCTCAGCAAACATCGGGATTTCATTTCCGGAGTTTATCATTGTTGGATGGTTATTTTAAGGGAATAAAAACCCCGCTGAGAAATAAAAATCCTTGGCCCGGGTCCTCACCGGCCATACACCCCTACGTCCTTTAGATTTGTATTAATGAATTATATAAAGACTACTACTATTATTACCTTTTCTTTTTTTGTTTCTTTTTTTCTTTTAGAAATCCCCAATTTTATGTGGATAAAACCTAACCATCGGCAGCGGCTCATTAATGT
>DATCOF010000267.1:0-5919 GCA_036564845.1 Chitinophagaceae bacterium
AGTTAAGCATTATCACTCCACCCATAAGCGCAAATTCTTCCAACGCAAACCCCATAGTTCATACTAATTTAATCACCGGTTCCGTACAACATGAGACTTCATCGTTGGCACTGCGTGCCCGACGAAGTCTTGTTTGTTAGCTGTAGCCTTTCTTCTTCTTGTCTAGTTCCTTTAAAAAATCGAGATGCTCTTGAATTGCAGCTTTTAAAAACTTTGTCCAGTCTGGTTTATTTGGTTCGTCAACATAATTAGAATTTTCAAGCATGAATTTATTTTCATGTTTGTCCATAAAAGACTTTCTCAAATCTTTGGTAATTAGATTATGGTAATAATCTTCCCTTTCGTTTATTTTTTCATTTTTCTCTGGTATAAACACATAGTTAATATTTTGCTCCAATGAAAGAAACTCTGTGAATAAGTCAAAAAACATAATTATACGTTGGCAGTCAGATAGAGAATAGTAATTAGCATTACCCATTCCGTGTAAAACATAATGTCTATTCAAAAATGAGAAACTGGTATCTGCTACTGAAGTGTCACTGTAAATCCACATTCTTAAAAAACTTGTCATTATTTCTGAATACATTTTGTACCTTAATGGATACATGGTTTGTACTCTGCATTTCAGTAATTCGTCAAGCAAAGAATTAATTGATGGTTTCCGATTTTGTCCATATGTCCAATTTGAATAGGCTAATAAACTGCCTTCAATTGCTGGTAATAAACAATGAACTGATGAAAAGAAATCATTCTTTAAATAATGAACTATTCCCTTCTCGATATGATGTGAAAAATTACTTAAGTACTTTAATTCTTTAGAGCGAAAAACAAAAAATGCTCTTGTCAAAGGATGAAATAAAATTGGCGTTAATAGTTCATTTATTTCACCCAAAGCTTTTGCTTTTTCGTCAGCCTTTACTGGTTTGTCAGAATTAAGTTTTTGGCAAAGTCTAAATGTTTTTTCAAAGTCTCTGCCTATCATGTGAGGGGAAATAATCCAACCATATTCAATAAGAGTTTTATTGATGTAGTCAAACTTTTCAACAAATTCTGGTAAAGGGTCATTCATAAATGGAATGTCAAATAAGGTTACAGCTAACGGTAAGGCTTGGCGATGGGCTGGCATTTGAAAAACGTCTGCCGGAACTATCACCGATTGAAAAATAAAAGCTGAAGATAACAACAAAAGCTGAATTACTTCCGCTACGCTGGAACTATCGCCGATATTGAACTGTAGCCCATTGTTATTCCTTCAGCCAGCCTATTGTCAAGCCTGCGTTGTGTGTAGTTGCTTTCGATCATTCTTTTGGTGACGAAATAAAATTTAAAAATTCTTGTCCTAATTGAGTGGTTCTATTTGCTAGTAAACCATCGCCTGACATTGTTGTCATAAGTCCTCCTGTATTATGAAATCCATTGTCATGTAAGTCTCGCCAGATTACATCTAATAATTCTTGTTGTCCACTCAAAGGAGGGAAAGCATTTATTAGGACGCTTGAAAGACTACCCATCATAAAACTTGGCGGGGTTTGTCCAGCATTCTCAAACCATTTTGTTGGGTTGTCAATAAAGTGAAGAATTTTAATATGCCAAACTGTAAATGTGTCGAGCAAATTCAAAAATATTTGTCCCTTGGTTTTATCTGACGCTTGTCCGAGTGCCGTATTCAATATTGCGTTTTGAAATGCTTTTATTTTCTCTTCTTCGCTTGTCTTTAATGCAAGAGTAGTCGCAACTAAAACTGTGTCTATAAATTGTTCATTGTCTGCAAGAGTTGATAAATCTATTTTACTATTTTCTTCAAGTTCTTTAAGTTTTTCACCTACCTCTGTCATCCAATTTTGTCTTCTTTTTTCGAGTGGAGGCGTTACTAAAAGTCCAAGAAGCTCAGATGCTACAGAACCTACAATTGGGATTGCACCAAGTCCACCTTTCGCTACTGCATAAGAATAGTCGCCTGCTGTTGGTTTATTTATGTTACTCATAGTTGTTAGGGTGTTTGTTGCAATTACACGCAACAGTTGTATTTATGAATAATCCGCAACTAAAATTTTAAAAGAGCTTTTACAACTTATTGATTTTTATATACCACTCATTTCGTTTTTTGTATTGTTGAGTTGCGTCAAGCCAATTACCAATCCAAAGTAATTGATTTATTTTTAACATCAAAAAGATTTCTATTTCACCCTTCCACAATCCCAATCTCCTCCTCACTCAACCCATACAATTGATACACTAACTTATTTATTTTATCATCGGTGTATTGTATTCTTGTTTTGAGTTGATCGAGTTTGTCGGGAGTGGTGGCTTGTTGTTTTTCTTTATTTAGTTGCAGCATTGTTTCTGCTAACTGAACTATTTCATCATGAAGAGATTTATTGTTAGATGAGATAATTGGGATGGGCAACTCTCTTAAATCCTGCAAAAGCATTTTTGGAAAAGTGCCTTTAAATGCATTTGGTGAAGTATTCAAATGATAAAAAGAAATTAGTTTGCTATTTATTAATCCTAAAAGAAACCTGATATTAATTGTTGCTGATTTCATTTTAATTCCATCTACGGAATTAGAAAAAACATAATCGCCATTGAGATATGTTGCCTGGATTATTCCTTTTGATGTTACTTCTCTTACAACTATTCTTTCTCCTTCAAACCAGTGTGGGTTTCTTGGAGCGGCCAGCCATTTACCATAATTTACATATCCATTTTTCCAATTTAACTGGTACCTGTTTATTTCACTTCCACCAATTAATGGGCGATGTGTTGTTTTAGTTTTTTGAGGCGAATGAAATTTTTTTGTTTTTGATTCATCTCCTTTCTGTGGTGGTGTTCCTTTCCCATTTTCATAAATTTTTGCCCCCCACACCACATCAGCAATATCATTAAGTTTGGTTTTTACTTTTTTTATCTTATCAACAACCAGCGTGTTTGATTTGTTAGCATATACAGGAAAAACATAATTATTTGCTGCGTTAATTTGTTTCAATTCTATGTTGTAATTCTCTGTTTGTTCTAAATCCCATCTTTCAACAATAAACCTTTTTGTGGGGGCAGTATTTTCTAAAATTAAAATGCAGGTTTCAACTGTAGCATCTTTAAAAGTTTGTTTATTAGAAACAACAAAATTTTTAATACTGCTTTCTTCAGCAATATATCTTCTAAATTTATTGTCGTATGCAGAAGCAACCCAGGCTGAAGGAATAATATAACCCAACAACCCATTTGTTCTAAGAAGTTTAAGGCCCCTCTCAATAAATAAGTTATAGGTGTCTAATTGATAATTTGCTACTGAATACTTTTGCCTTAAATATATTTCAGTGTCTTTACTTAATATAGCTCCATAAGGCGGATTCCCAATCACTATGTCAAATCCTCTCAAAATGCCATAAGATAATTCTGGTTCTTTCAAAGTATATTTATCAATCAAATCAATTGTTTCATCCATTAAATGCTTAACCTTGTTGTATTGATTTTTGAAATCCTGATTCTTGCTGGTCTTTTTAATATTAAACACATTCGGAAAACCTTTCTGCCAGTTATACGGCTTAATTTTTATTTCTTCTTCAAATAATTCATTTCCATAAAAGTCAACATCAATAAGGCTATTACCGCTTTTAATATTATCATCTAAAGTTGGCAGCACTCTTTCGCCAAAACGCATAACTGCATTTATGCTGCTGCCTGTTTCGCCTTCCATGCATTTAAGTAAAAGGCTAAGCTTGGTAACTTCTACTGCCTGCGTATCTATATCAACACCATAAATATTATTAAGCAGTATTTGCTTTTTTAATGCTGTGGTTAAATTGCCTTCGGGTGTAAGTGGCAGTTTGTTGCGTTGCTTTATGGCGGCTTCTCTTGTTTTGGTATTTGTGTTAGTATCAGCCGCAGTTTCGGAGTGCTTAATAAATTCAGGCTTGTAAAATTCAAGATGCCAGTTAAGTAAATATTTATAAGCGCCAATTAAAAAGCTTCCGCTTCCGCAGGCAGGGTCAACAATTTTAAGTTGTGCAACCTGCTCAGGCGTTTTGCTTTCAGTAAGTTTGCCAACAGTATTTTGTACAATGTAATCAACAATGTATTGAGGTGTATAATACACCCCGCCTGCTTTGCGTACTTCTGGCTTTTCTTCAATTATTGCTTTATGGCCTGCACTCAATTTTATTTGCTTGCCTAAAAACTGTTCATAAGCGCTGCCCAATATTTCTACACCCAACACACTAAACTCATAAGGGCTTACAGGATAATACAACTCACTGATAATGGTTTTAATTACTTTATTATCTATAATAACATTTGCACTTAGCTTATCTTTTTTAAAATCAAATAAGCCGCTGTTGTATTTACTGTCAGCTTCTTTAAAAAGAGTGAAGAGTTGTTTGTAAAAAGCGCCTTCTTCTTTTGATTTGGTGAGCGTATCTTTTAATTCTCCATATCCTTCCACACCACGGTCTTCTGCAATGCGTAAAAATATTATGCGGTCAAGTGTTTGCTGAACAACAAAATTCAATTCATCTTCAGTAAAATTTTGATTGCGCAGTGCTATGTTTTGCGCAAGCAGTATTCTCCATTCGTCAAGCGATGCCAAAAATTCTTTATCAACTGTGGTCGTTCCTTTTTTATAAGTATCGCTTACAATAAATTTATCAAAGCTGCCTTTTAATACACTTGCCTTTGAGAATGTATCCCAGATAAAATCAAACTCTTCAAGATATTTATTATAGGTAATATATTTTATTCTTGCGGTGCTTGCCTTATCATCAGGCTTAGGTTTTTTAGTGCAATCATACACAGCCAACTCTTCAAAATCGGTTATCAAACTAATGGGAAGTTTTGCACTCCATCCATAACGGCGCACCTGGTATGCAGGAACAATATCATCTTTAACAGCAACACTTGGCTTTTTTGCTTCTACAAAAAATAATCTTTTACCGCCGGGCAATCTGAAAGAATAATCAGGCGCTTTGGTTGCACTGCCAATTCTTAATTTGTCTTCATGTATCACTTCACGGTAAGCTTCTGCATTGCCTTGCGAATTATCAATATCCCATCCCAATGCTTTAAAGAAAGGATTGATAAAGTCCTGTCGGGTAAGGGTTTCATTGTAATCACTCTTTTTATAGGAATCAATCTGCAGGGAAAATCTTTCTACCAGGTCAGATATTTTTGCGTAGGCTTCTTCTTTTGTGAACATGCAGTGCGAATGGTGTTTGTCAAATATAAATTAATAAAAAAGAATTTATAGAATGGGGATAGTATTTTATCACATTTAGTCTACTGGGCAATTTATAAGGAAAATATTACTGTTAATAAAAGGGTAATATAACCCTCAAATTTTGTTGTGGATGCAAAATTGAATAATAGGGCTAAAACACCTAATGATCAGTTCAATTGCATATATCTTATTCGGCGCTTTAGCCATAGCAGTTCTCACGGGGATTATAATTATAATTCGCAATTCAATTAAAATTGCAACCACCTATAAATTTTTTAGGAAAAAATTAAAAGCTCAAAACAGGGTGAAGATTACAAAAATAAATTCTGTAAAACTTCCAGCCGCTATACAAAAAGCCAGCCTTGTAAAAATGTAATTTTTTTAATTATTTTTTTTAAAATGTATCACTGAAATTATAAAAAAAATCCCGCTAACCGGCGGGATTTACATTTGCTGCTGTTGTTATTTATTAGCTGTATCAAACTTTTTAAAGATCGATTTTACATTTTTTTGTACATCCTCAGCAGTAATACGATTACTGTTTAATTGTTTGGTTGCCCATCCCTGCCAAATTGTTTTATCCATTTTAGGATCTATCATGGAAATCATTACAGTTCCTTCTTTTACAGGAATATCATAAGTATCGTATCCCAAAAATTGGGAAGGATAATAAATTGTTCCAAACCTTTTGGTATAAGGATTAAAGT
>DATCOF010000268.1:0-34118 GCA_036564845.1 Chitinophagaceae bacterium
ACACTTTTCTTTTCACCGGAGTTTGTTTCTTCTGATGTAGAAGATGATCATCCACGTTTTAGAGAAGACGACAGGAATGAAATTAAAAACCATGAGAACATAAGATCTTCATCAAGCTTTGGTGTTCTTTTTGATTATAAGGTTGGCGGCAACTGGAAGTTGCAATCCGGAGTATCAGTATCCACAAGGGTTACAGACATTAATACTAAAACTATTTATGCCCGTCCTGACAATAGTGGCAAGGTAAATTACAGGCTTAGCTGCTCTGCAGGCTCTGTATATGTTCCTCTTAAATCAGGCGCTACGCCTGCGCAGGGCGACAGCACTAAAATTTTATCTGCAAAAAATACGCTACAATATATCAGTGTTCCACTGGCAGTAAAATACAATATCGGTAAAGGGAAATTTAATTTAGTTCCCGGTGTGGGCATCTCTGCAAATATTTTATCAGAAGGTAAAATTGAAACAGTGATCGCAACAACCGGTGGTAATGAAAGTTCCAGTACCAGTAATATTGATGGATTAAAATCTAATTATTTTTCGGGCCAAATAAGTTTAGGCGGAGAATATTTAATAGGCAAAAAAATTGCGCTGAATTTTACACCAACTGCAAGGCTGGCCTTGTCTTCCATCAACAAAGATGCTGCCGTAAAAACTAAATTTAATTCGCTTGGTTTATCAGCAGGCGTGACAATAAAATTTTAATTTGAAAATTATTTTCTCCATGAGACGTCAAACGTGAGATAAGGAAGTGTTTTTTCACTTCTCACCTTGACGTCTCACGTTCGTTAAGATTTTCATAAAGCAATTCTTAGCCACCCAACTCTTTTAAAAGAGCCATACATCTATATTTCATGAGATGCATTCCTGCAACCATACAATAAAATCTATAACTATTAAATCGTAAAAAAATGAAGTACCGTTTTAAACCACTAATTATTAATGTTGCTATTGCCGCTGTTATGGGTTTGGCATCTTGTCAAAAAGAAGTAATACAAAGTGTACTTGATAATTCATCAATTCAGGCAGCAGTAATACAAACGCAGGCCATTGCAGTTTCAATTAGCTCAGCAACTGCAGGCGATTCAGTGTATGTTATTAATACATGCTCTGCGCATTCCAGAAAAGATTCGGTTGCCCTCGGCAGTTTGCCTTCTTCAATAACTGATTATTTAAATACGAATTATTCCGGCTACACTTTTCAAAAAGCATTTACAATAAAAGATGCATCATCAACATTACAGGGTTATGTTGTTATAATACAATTTAATGGCAACCCGGTAGGATTAAAATTTGATGCAGGAGGAACTTTTGTTCAGGTGCTTGAACAACGGGAAGGCCGCGACCTTTTAGGCAATGGCCACCACGAAGGCGGATGCTTTCAAAACCGTGACGGAAAGCAAAGAGATACTGTGGCACTAAGTGCACTGCCATCTTCCATTACATCATACTTCGCTTCTAATTATGCTGCTGATACATTGATCCGTGCTTCTAAAACAAGAGACAGCGGTTATATTGTTTTAAGCAAAAAAAATGGATTGTTCGCAACAATTTTTAATTCCTCAGGAAGTTTTGTAAGCCGTATTGAATTGCCTGCACAAAAAGGCAAAGCAAATTCAATTAATCAAAACGCTTTGCCGGCAAGCGCCTTAGCGTATTTATCAGCAATCTATCCTAACTATGTTTTTAATAAAGCATTTTCAATAACTGTGAATGGCGTTGTGCAGGGATACTGTGTGGTAATAGAAGCCAACAATACAAAATATGCAATTCAATTTGATGTCTCAGGAAATTTTGTAAAAGTAAAACCGATAAGATAGTAGAGTTAATAAGTAAATAGGCTGTTTTTGGTAAGCCTCTGTGTTTTCACATGGAGGCTAATTTTAAACTTCTAAAAAATAATAAAATGAAATCTTTTCAAATCTATAGCGAAGAATCAGTAAGATCATTTTTAAAAGACATCTATAAAAATTATCAACATCCATTCGATCCCGCAGATGTTATACAAAATTTACCGGGAGATAATGGCTTGCCGTTTTTTACAAAACAGGAAGGCGAATACCTTGACGAAGTAATGACACAATGTTTTATATACGGCGTACTAAATGATCTTAATATTTATTTGCTTGCCGATGAAGTGCAGTCTGAAATATTTAAAAATAAAGCGGTCGTATAAAATATTTTATTAGAAATTAGATAACGTAGCATATAATGGGGTTATAAGATGAGGAACATTTACTAATTGTTTTACCTGGATGGGTTTAGTAAAGCGGCTAACCCATCAAAAAAAGACCATTTTTATACCCATACATTGGGGCTTATTTATTCTTTTGGTAAAAAAAATACACTGGCATGTCCAAAAAATAAACTAAATGGAGCACTAATAAGTTAAAAAAGTCATTCCTTAAAAACATTGGGTTTAAATTTGAGATAATTTGTTCCTTTACATTATCTTTACCCAAACCAATGGTAATATAAGAATCGAAGTTCGAAATGCCATAAATGCATAAATTTTAAAACAATACTAATGAGAACAGGTAGACCAAGAGAAAGAGCTATAACATTAATGGATGGCTTTTACATCGAGATCAGTAACAAAGGCGAAAGCAAGGGATTAAAAATAAGAAGCGAGACCAGGGCAGCGATGGAGCTTTCTGCAAAACAATATCAAAAATACAAGGATGTAAATATTCTTGGAGAGTATAAAGGTGGCGTTAGAGTTTCTGAAAAAGTGGCTTAATAAATATTATAGGTATTTGCAAACTAACATTGCGTTTTAAAAAATACCATCGCCCTTTAAAAATTAATTTAGAAGTTCCCTTTGAGATACTAATGGCGTTACAAATTTCGCTGTATTTCATTCCTTCAAAAAAAACATATAGGTTACATACCATCCTGAAAGGTGGGAAGTAATTGCTATGCCATGTTTAATTAGCATGCGGGATACCTATCTGTGTTCCATTGATTAGATTAATGGGTAGTCCATTAAACTATGCAATACCTTAGCAGTCTACAAAAGTGTAAATCTAAATACCATGCCATTAACCAAAGCTACTCTTCTCTCTTTCTTAATTTTATTTGTATCACTTTCATCCCGGGCACAGGATGAGAAAGCCCCCGAACCCCAAAAATCATACTTTAAATTTTCTGCAAGTTATTTATCCAATGCGGTGTACTATGGACGCAAGGATTCTTTTGCCGTGCCCTACATAATACCATCTATTTCTTATAATGATAAAAGCGGGTTATATCTTGAAGGATCATTATCATACCTGTCAAGTGCCGGAGCTTCACAGATAGATGCCGGAGCTATTACAGCAGGTTATGAATTTAATAATGCAAATGAAAAACTTTCCGGCTCCGTTTATGCATCAAAGTTTTTTACCAGCAGCAGCAGTTATTCTGTTCATGGAGAAGTAAAGGGAGCAATTGGAAGTTCCCTGAATTATAAAGCCGGCCCCGTATCTATTAACGGGGGAGCAGATATTTCTTTTGCCACTAAAACTGATATAGGAGTAAACCTGGGACTATCTCATGAATTTGAATTTGATAATAACAGTTTTGCAATAACCCCAACCGCTTTAGTAAATGCAGGCACTCAAAATTTTTATGAAGACTACTTTACGAATCGAAAATTTTCGGCAAAAAGAAAGCGCAGACAAACTACTAATCCTAATGCCATAAAAGTAATTGTTGTAGCAAAGAAATTTGCCATATTGGATTACGAGCTCTCACTTCCCATAAATTATGACAAAGCCAAATGGGGTTTGTTTTTTACACCCACTTATAGCTTACCTGTAAATGGATTTAAATATTCAATCAATAATGGGTTAACCTATAGAACAGAGACTTTAAGCAATACTTTTTATGCTGAGGTTGGCGGTTATATTAAATTTTAAAAGAGTAAAACTACCATTAAACCAATCCCTGCTAATTGCGTCATACAGTTTCACTAATAAAATTTTAATCATGAAAAAACTATTTTTATTGGCCTTTGCTGCCACCATGTCAACCGCATTATTTGCGCAAACAACACCTACAAAAAAAGAAGAAAGAAAAGATGTTAGAAACGATGTTAAAGACATCAAACAGGACAAGAAAGAACTAAAATCAGACGTAAAGAACGGAGATAAGAATGATGCCAGGCTTAAAAGACAGGATATAAAAAATGACAGAAAAGATATAAAACAGGATTCAAGAGATCTGGGAATAAAACATCCCGTAAGACACATTCGCCGCCATCCACGTCATCATTGATCTTATCTTAAAATGATTCCAGAGAAGCTGCCTACTGGTAGCTTTTTTTATATAATGAGGCGGGGTTCAAATATAACTCATGGCCAGTATTTAGAGCAGTGTATTTACAGGCAATTGTAAAACCGTAATTTTAATTTTCAACACATGCTATCTCAACTTAAAAAATATCTGCAGGATAAAACAAAGATCACTGATGAAGAATTTTATCTTATTGCCAAAGATCTTGTTTCAAAAAAAATAAAAAAAGATTCTATCCTGTTAAGAGAAGGCGATGTTTGCAGCCAGGTATTTTTTGTTGCAAAAGGATTGCTGCGTGCTTATACAATCGACGACTTCGGTAAAGAACACATCATACAATTTGGCCCTGAAGATGCATGGGTATCTGACCGCAACAGTTTTTATTTTAATCAGCCGGCCATGTTTTACATCGATGCTATTGAAGATAGCGAAGTGGTTTATGTGCCTAAAGAATTTTATGAAAAAGCAGAAAAAATAATTCCGGGTTTTAATACATTCAGTGTAATGATACTGCACAATTTTATCCGATTTATGCAAAAGCGTATCAGTTTACTACTCGGCGCTACTGCAGAACAACGCTATCTGGATTTTATAGAACTCTATCCCAACCTCACTCTCCGCGTTCCACAATGGATGATAGCATCTTATCTCGGCATAACACCTGAATCACTAAGCCGTGTTAGAAAAGAACTTGCCACAAAAAATTTTCATCCTTACTGATTTCTTACCATACATCAATGTCATCCTTTTTACATCGTCATAGCTTTGTATCTATAAATAAGATAGGATATGAAAGCAAAAATAATTCAACAAATTTTACCGCCACCTGCACCACACATGGTGGGAGATGGCTTCAGGGTTCATAATTTTTTTCCATCAGGATATAATATTGGCAAGAGCCGTATGAGCCCGTTCTTTATGATGGATTATAATTCCAAAGTAGATTTTTCACCAAGAGAAACACCAAGAGGTGTTGGCGTACATCCGCATCGTGGGTTTGAAACAGTAACCATTGCGTATCATGGAAAGATAGCACACAACGACAGTACAGGAAACAGTGGTGTGATTAGCGAAGGCGATGTTCAATGGATGACAGCAGCAGCAGGAATTTTACACAAAGAATACCATGAAGAAGCGTTCAGCAAAAAAGGCGGGCCATTTCAAATGATACAGTTGTGGGTTAACCTGCCTGCAAAAAATAAAATGAGCAAGCCTAAATACCAGCCGATAACCAACGATCAGTTAGGAAAATATCAATTGCCAAATAATAGTGGAACGGTAGAAGTTATTGCAGGTGAATTTAAAGGAGTAAAAGGCGCAGCGTCAACTTTTACGCCAATAGAAATGTATAATGCAAAATTAAAAAAAGGCAATTCTGTTTCATTTGATCTTCCTGAAAATTTTAATACCGGCATTCTTGTAGTGGAAGGTTCCGTAAAAGTAAATGGAGAAAATGCGCCTGCAGATAATTTTATTCTTTTTAAAAATGAAGGCGAAACAATTTCAGTAGAGGTAGCCGAAGACAGCATTTTATTTGTAATAAGCGGCGAGCCGATAAATGAGCCCATTACAGCTTACGGACCATTCCTGATGAATACGCATGAGGAACTTGAACAGGCTCTTGAAGATTTCAACAAAGGAAAATTCGGTTATCTGGAAGATTAATAATTCACAAAAAATAAATTTTAAAACAAATAATAATTAAATAAAATGAAACAAATTTTCAGACCATCAATTAAAAAACAACAGTTAGATGTGATATTACTTTTAGTAAGAATCACTATTGGTTCATTCATGCTTTTTCATGGCATAACAAAATTGCAAACACTTTTTTCCGGCGCTCCTATACAGTTTCCTGATCCACTTGGTGTAGGCGCAACAGCATCGCTTGCCTTTGCAGTATTTGCTGAAGTAGGTTGCTCCATACTTATTTTAGTTGGGCTTGCAACAAGACTTGCCGTAATTCCTTTGATAATAACAATGTTGATAGCAGCATTTGTTGTTTTGGGAACACAGGGATTTTTAAAACAGGAATTGGCCATGATCTATTTACTTGTTTATGTAACACTTTTTATTACAGGCAGCGGAAAATATTCTGTAGATAGATTGATAACCGCAAATAATACTACAGCCTAACGGCAGGGTATTTGATATTTTAAATTATTAACAACTTATAAAAAAATACAATTATGACAACTAAATGGAAAATAGATCCTGCACATTCAGAGATCCAATTTAAAGTACGACACCTTATGGTAACAAACGTTACAGGGTATTTCAAAAAGTTTGACCTTTCTGTTGAGACAGAAACTGATGATTTTAATACAGCAAAGAACATTCAGTTCACTGCTGATATTGATTCAATAGGAACAAACAACGAACAAAGAGATGGGCATCTTAAGTCTGAAGACTTTTTTAATGCTAAAAAATTTCCGCAATTAAAATTTGTAAGCAATGATTACAAAGGCAGCGGCGATGATGCAACATTAAATGGCGACCTTACAATCAGGGATGTTACAAAGCCAATAAAATTAAATGTAGAATATGGTGGCAGTGTTGTTGATCCTTATGGACAATCAAAAGCAGGCTTTACAGTTACCGGTAAAATAAGCAGGAAAGAATATGGACTTACCTGGAATGCAGTAACAGAAGCAGGGCAGGTAGTAGTAAGCGATGAGATCCGTATTTTTTGTGAGATACAATTGGTAAAACAAAATGTGGGAGAACTTGTAGAAGAAGAAGCTACAGTTTAGTTACGCCAAACCAAGAAGGTTTTTGAAACCTTCTTGGTTTTTAATTTGGCAGCAAAAAAATCATCGATGTATAATTTAAAAATTATTATAGCCAGTACAAGGCCGGGACGAAAAGGCCCGTCTTTGGCCAACTGGATATTTGAAGTTGCAAAAAAATATACAGAATTTTCTACAGAGCTTTTAGATCTTGCTAAAATAAATCTTCCTTTTTTAGATGAACCCAATCACCCACGATTTCAGAAGTATGAAAAGGAACATACCAAACAATGGAGCGCAACAATTAATGCTGCTGACGCATTTATTTTTGTAACGCCTGAATATAATTTTGGTTACCCTGCTACATTAAAAAACGCAATAGATTTTTTAAACAATGAATGGCTTTACAAACCCGTTGCTTTTGTTAGCTATGGTGGCATTGCCGGCGGCACAAGAAGTATGCAGGCATTAAAGCAGGTAATAACTGCTTTAAATATGGTTCCGGTTGTAGAAGCAGTAAACGTTCCTTTTTTTACAAAGTATATTGATGAGCAAAATAAATTTAATGCTGACGAAGGAATTAATAAAGCTGCAGAAGGAATGTTTAAAGAACTTTTAAAATGGACTGAAACCTTATATCAAATGAGGAATAAAAAATAATTTCACGCAAAGGGTCATAAGAAAGCAAAGGCGCAAAGAAAAATATTCTTTGCGCCTTTTTTATCTCAGCGTCTTTGCGTGAAATATTATTTTAATTCTTTACCGGAAGGAAAGAATATTTTTTAGCATACTCCATCATCTGATCAAAAAAACTTGTTGGATATTCTATCTTAACATCTGTTATTTTATCGCCATCCATAACAGGAACAAGACGTGGTTGAATAAATCCTCTATACGGTTTTACATTCAATTTTGCAAAGCGCTCTAAAATTTCTTTATGTAAAACAGGATCTACTTTTACGCCATAATTTTCAATAAGATTTTTGCCTGCATTAAAATCTCCTTCTGATTTTACTCTTTGTATCTCACGCAATAATTCTCCAAAAAGAGTTCGCAGTTTATTATAATCGTTTATCTGCACATATGTTTTGCCATCTCTTTTTACAAACTGAACTACATTGTCCTTCTTACCTTTTTCATACACCCATCGTGCTATCATTTGCCTGTTACGCATGTGCGCTTCTTCAACCTGGTCGCCTAATTTTAATCTTGTAAGCTGCGTCATTAAACCATTCATTAAATAACTATCGTATTCTGTTTTAGCAACTTCAAAAGAAGGCATAACGCCAATATCTATCAGCTTTTGATCCATTATATAATACAATGCAACAAGGTCGGCACGGCCTTCTTCCAAAGCAGAAGCATAGTTCTTTAAAGTTTTATCAGTTGTTTCAACATTGTCATTAATTTTTCCTGATGCATGACCGATACACTCATGCATATCAGTATGAAGATCGGCAGCAAGTGCCCCCCATTTTTTCATCCGTTGCGCAACCGTATCGTTCAAAGCAAATTCATCAACTACACCGCTTTTTGCGCCGGCCACATTGTATGAATAAATAATATTGCTGAGAGAAACAGATTTAGAACCGGAATCTTTTCTTATCCATTCATTATTCGGCAGGTTGATGCCGATAGCAGTATTGGGTGCAAGGTCGCCGGCTTCAACAATTGTTGTAATGGCTTTTGCTATGATGCCTTTTACATTTTTCTTTTTATGCTCCGTCATCAAAGGAGAATTATCTTCGAACCATTGTGCCTGGTCTGCAATTGCTTTTATACGCTTTGTTGCTTCCATATCTTTCAATGAAACTATACTTTCATACGTTGCTTTTTTTCCAATAGGGTCTGCATATACTTCAATAAATCCATTCACTACATCAAGGCGGCTGTTAACATCATTTACCCATGCAATACTGTATTCATCAAACTTTTTTAGATCCCCGGTTTGATAATATTCTATCAATAATTGTAAAGCTTTTTTTTGCTGATCGTTCTCGGCAACAGTTACTGCCTTTTGTAACCAGCCTACAATTTTTTCTATTGCGGCTGAATACATGCTGCCAACCTTCCAAACTTTTTCTACTATCTGCCCATTCTCTTTCATCAATTTACTGTTGAGTCCCCACATAGGTTGCTGCCCTTTGCTATCAAACTTGCTGTAAAATGCTTCTACTTCTTTTTGTGTAACACCTTCATAAAAATTTACTGACGATGCTTTCACATTATCAATGTTAGCGCTCTGATCAACGAGCTTGGGTTCAAACTTTAGATCATACACGATTGGTTTTATCCGATTCAAAAATGCATCAATGCTTTCCCCAGCATCTTTTGGCAATTGTGTAGAATCACTTGCTTTGATAATTGATGAAAAATATTCGAATGAACAGGCGGGAATAAATTTTTCATTTCCGTAATGATGATGGTTGCCTGTGCTAAACCAAAATCTTCCGCAATATTCCTGGAATTTTTTCCAGTCATCACTGTTCTTATCACCGGTAAATGTGCTGTACGCTGCTTCCAAAGTTTTGCGAAGCATAATGCCGTACTTACTTTTCTGGTCATAAAAAATATCGCGGCCACTAAGTGAAGCTTCATATAAATAATAAGAAAGTTGTTTTTGCTGAAGCGTTAACTGGTTAAACCCCGGCACCTGGTAACGAAGCACCTGTATGTCAGCAAAAGCTTCGGCTTCTGTTTTAAAAGTGGTGTCGTAGGTTGCAGCAGTTGTATCAACAACCTGTGTGCTGTCTTTATTTGCAGTGGAGTTTGTACTGTTATTGTTGCATGAAATTAGAAAACTAAAAAATGCAATCGCAAGAATAAATCGTTTTACGTGGTATTTCATAATAAAAAATTTTAGGGACAAAAATAGATTATTGTAAAGAGATGTTAGCAGTCATTTATCACATTAACATTCCGCCTTTGGCATAAACGTTGCATGAAATTAATTGCAATTGTAAATAAAAATTAAAAAAATAATTTATGGCACTCAAATGCTTATTGCTATCATTTTTAACTGTAATTATTTTTTCTGCTCAATCGCAGGAACTAAAAGTAAAACGCAAGGGTGTTACTCCATTAGATGTTACTAAAAATGTACCTGCCAATATTTCTATGTACACACTCGATCAATTTAACGGCAAGTGGCAGGAAGTCAGCCGCACTGACAGAAAAAGTTCTCCTCTGGCTTTTAAGGATACATTGTTTTATAATTTTTCAGGAGAGAATGTGTTCAGCAGGGACGGTGTAAATATGAGTTTGAAAGGGGAAGCAGCAATTGACCCTGGAAATGTACTGGTGGCGGCTGCAGATGTTTTTACAATACGATCAATGAATAATAATCAGTTGGTTTTAGATGACGGAGAATATCTCCATACACTTGTTAGAAAAAAGGAGTTCTGGCATGAAACATTGCCTACCAATTATGTAGAGCCTGAAAAGTTTACAACTCCCGTTTCAGTAAATACATCAGCACTTCTTGGCAAATGGAAAGTTTACAGGAGAGATGCTAAACCCGGCAGTGAGAATAACAGAATACTTATGAGGATACTTAACGTTACCGACATTAAAGATGAACATACGGCCACAGGTGAATTAACTTTTTATCAAACAGAAAAACTGGAAACACTTCCCTGCACTATTACGCTTAATGGCGAAAGAATACATATCGCAACTTCAAAAGATTCGTGGAATATGAATGTATATAAAGCAGATGGAAAGGATTTGGTGTTTGGTGATGCAGGGCTTATGTATTATTGTAAGCCTTTATAATTATGGCTAAAGTATTATCATTAAAAAAAATAATTGAAGAAGCCGATGATGCGGAAGAAAAAGAAGATATTTCTGTAGCCATTAAAAATTATGAAGAAGCTATACAAAAAGATCCGCGGGTAGAAAAAGCTTATGACAGGCTGATGATACTTTACGGAAAGTAAAAAACTCAACAGGAGTTTTAGATTTACTGATAAAAAAGGAAACACTGTTTATGATCAGGAGTCCATTGCGAGGTGGAAGAAAAGCTGTTGTAGAAAAGAAAAAAAATGATCCTGAATTAGTTTTAATCCCCGCGAACATTAGTCATTTTAGCAAGAGCAAAAAATGCACCCTTCGCTATTATTTTTGTATTTGCAGGAATGTCTTTTAAAAATGTTACTTCAGTAAATCCTATATCTGACAAGCCTTTCACTACCTGTATTCTTTCAAAGTTCAATCCTTCATTTTGTTGTTGCTGTACTGTTGAACTGTCTTTTTTCAAAATAAAAATATAATCCTGCCCCTGGAAGTTTACTATTGCATCATTAGGAACAGCAGGCAAAGCGCTTTCGCCAATACTTATTATTGCAGTAATATTCATCCCTTCAATTAATCCTGTTTTATCTCCTTTCACCACTGCATGAATTGGTATTGTTTTGCTTTCATTAGTAAATGCAGTTCCAATAGAAAAGATCTGTGCATCGTATTCCTTGCCCGGATTATTAGTGAGCGTAAAATGTATAATTTGATTAGCCTGTAGTTTGGGCAAATCTTTTTCAAATACAAACAGATCAACATGCAGTTGAGAATTATTTACGATTTCTGCAATGGGTGTTGATGGATTAACGTTGGAGCCGATCTGAGCTGACACATTACTAACTGTACCGCTTATCGGTGCAGTAACAGTAAGGGTTGTAATTATATTACCTCTACTTACACCTGCTAAAGAAATTCCCATTGCACTTAATTGTTTTTGCAATGAGTTTCGTGTTACTTTCAGCGTTGCTAATTCTGTTTGTACCCGCTGAACATTTTTTAATGGAGCAGCATTGCCCTCTACCAATTCTTTTTGCCTGTTGTATTCTATTTCATTTAAACTTATTTGCGCATTTACAGTTTGTAATTGTTGTTGAAGATTGGCAACATCGGGATTAATAATTGTTGCCACTGCTTGCCCTTTCTTTACAAAGCTGCCCGGCTGAATTAATAATGTTCTTATTACACCGCTGTTTACAGATGTGATAAATGCCTTGTTCTGATTTGGCACGGTAAGCATACCATTTGCTTTAATGGAAGTTTTTAAATTCTTAGGTTCAATAGTGCCTAATTCAATACCGGCGGTTTTCATTTGCATTTCTGTTAGAGAAACAACATTGCTTTCCGTCTCTTCATGTTTCTCTTCTTCCTTAACTTTTTCCGTTTCCGTTTTTTTGCTGCCACATGCTATTAACAGGATTATTATACTTAGTATTAAAAGAATTTTTTTCATTTCACTTATTTAAATAAAAGTTTAGTTGTATTGCTGACTGGTTATATTGATGGAGAACTTCCAGGTAACTTTTTTGAATGTCGATTGCCTGGCTGAGAAATTGTGTGAGCTCTGCAAAATTTATTTCACCTCCACGATAAGCAAGGTTGGATGATTTTATTATTGCGTTGGCTTGCGACAGTCCCATATTTTCATAATAGGTTACAAGCTCAAGATCTTTTTGTAACTGTTGATATGCCTGGTTATAGTTTGCAATTAAATTTTGTTTTTCATTTTCAAGCAGGCTTTGCTGATAACTTTTTTCCATCTCTGCAGCTCTTATTTTATTTCTATAAGATCTAATACCAAAGAGCGGAATACCCGCAGTAACGGAAAAGCCTGTGTAAGGATTTGATACGCCATATAATCGCTGTGAAAAAAATCTTCCTTCAAAATTTGGCTTACGGTTTTGTCGCTGAACATTTAATTCTGCCTGTGCAATTGAAATATTTTGTTGTTGCAATTGTAATTGTGGGTTACTATTTATTGCTGCAGTATCTAAAAATGAAAATGCAATTTTTTGCATTGCTGTTGTATCTGCTAAATAATTAGGGGACACATTTAAAATTCTTTTTAAGTTTTCCTGTTGTACCTGTATATCTCTTTGGAGCAGGTTTAATTGAACAGTTGTTTCTCCTGCTCTTGCCATCGCTGAAATGCTGTCCAGTCCTGCACTTTCGCCGGTCTTAACTCTTAATACTGCGGCCTTGGCTAAAGTTGTATAAATGCTGTCTAACCTTTGCCATAAATGCTGTTTACTTTGTAAATACCAAAGTGTATAATAGGTTGTTTGCAAATTCTTTTTAATTTCCAATGCTTTTAACTGCTTTGTTATTTCAAATGTTTTAACCTGCTCCTGTAATAAATTTCTTCTTGCTTTATAAACTGTTGGCCATTCAATACTTTGCGATAAACCTATTTTAAGAATTCCTTTTGTATCCAGTGGATTCATATCTTCATTCTCAATAAAAATTCCTGTCTTCGGAATTTCTAACCATGTACTCTGCAAAATTTTACTTCGTTGGATCTGTATATCAATAGCACGCAATTGCAGATTGTTTTTTAAAGCGGTATCGAACGCTGCATTGAATGAAATTCGATTGGGAGAATTTATTTCCTGTGCAAATAATGTTTGCGATGCAAATATTGCAATCAGTATTGTAACGATCTTAGGCATTACATTTCGCTTCATCCTTTTTGAAAAAATGATATACAACAATGGAAGTACAATTAACGTGAGTATGGTAGCGGTTATCAATCCGCCAATTACAACTGTTGCCAAAGGCTTTTGCACTTCTGCACCGGCACCTGTTGAAATAGCCATTGGCAAAAAACCTAATGATGCAACTGTTGCTGTCATCAATACAGGCCGTAAGCGAATTCTTGTTCCTTCCAAAACTCTCTGGATCACATCTTTCATTCCATCTTTTTCAAGCAGGTTAAAAGTGCTTACCAATACTATTCCATTTAAAACAGCCACACCAAACAATGCAATAAAACCAATGCCAGCCGAAATACTGAATGGCATATCTCTTATGAGCAAAGCAAACACTCCACCTATTGCACTCATGGGTATTGCAGTAAAAATCAAGGCTGCTTCTTTCATTGAATTAAAAGTTATGTATAGCATAAAGAAGATCAGCAGGAGTGCTAACGGTACAACGATCATCAACCTGGCTGATGCTTTTTGAAGGTTTTCAAAAGTGCCGCCGTACGTAAAATAATAACCCGTGGGAAGTTTTACTTTATCATTTAATTTTTGTTGTGCTTCTTCTACAACACTTGATACATCTCTTCCACTTACATTAAAACTTACAGAAATTCTGCGCTTGCCTGCTTCACGGCTTATTTGTGCCGGGCCGGTTTTAAATGATACTGTTGCTATCTGAGATAATGGAATTTGATTGCCATTATTCATAGGTATATATAAATTGCTTACATCTTCCAATGAAGTCCGGTGGCTGCTGTCAAGGCGCATTACCAGATCAAATCTTCTTTCATTCTCGTAAACAGATCCGGCCTTTTCCCCTGCAAAGGCAGTGCTGATAACATGATTAGCATCTTCAATATTTAATCCATAACCCGCAAGCCTTGCCCTGTCATATTCAATAGTGATCTGCGGCAAGCCATCTACTCTTTCAACCTGTGGTTGTGTAACGCCTTTAATTGGCGCAATCACTTTGGCTACTTTATCAGCATATGCAACAAGTGTATCTAAGTTTTCTCCAAATATTTTTATTGCTACATCCTGTCTGATTCCTGTCATCAATTCATTAAAACGCATTTGTATAGGCTGGCTTGGTTCTGCTATTACACCGGGTATGTTTGAAAGTTTTTCTCTCATAATATCTGCCAAAGCATAAAAATCTTTTGTGGTTGTCCACTCTTTTTTTGGTTTCATAATTACAATAAGGTCTGATGCTTCCGGTGGCATAGGATCTGTTGCAATATCGGCTGCACCTGTTTTTCCAACTACCATTTTTACTTCAGGAAATGTGCGTAACATCCGTTCTGCCATCATTACTGTTTCTGTTGTTTGTGAAAGCGATGAACCCTGCGGCAGTACAAATTCTATTGCATAATCACCTTCTTCCAATGTGGGTATAAATTCACCGCCCATGTTTTTAAAGAGGACAATGGAAACAATTAATAAAGCAATTGCAACTCCAACAACTGCATATTTTATTTTGATGGCCCTTTTCATTAACGGAGAATATTTGCGTTGAAGAAAATTCATCATCTTATCAGAAAATGTTTTTTTGTGGCTGATCTTTTTGGAAAGAAACAAAGCACTCATCATTGGAATATAAGTGAGTGATAATATCAATGCACCTAAAATTGCAAAGCCTACGGTTTCTGCCATTGGGCGAAACATTTTTCCTTCAACACCCTGTAACGAAAGAATAGGCAAATAAACAATGAGGATAATAAGCTGACCAAATGCTGCAGAACTCATCATTCGTCTTGCACTTCCGCCAACAGCATTATCCATTTGCAATTGTGTTAATTTGCCTGTAGGCGTAGCTTTGGTTGAGGTAGATAAAAAATGCAATGTTGCCTCTACAATAATAACTGCGCCATCTACTATCAATCCAAAATCTATCGCTCCCAAACTCATAAGATTAGCGCTTACACCAAACAGGTTCATCAGTGCCAATGCAAATAATAAGGATAAGGGGATTGCAGATGCTACAATTAAACCTGCACGAAAATTTCCTAAGAATAAAACAAGTACCAACACAACGATCAATGCACCTTCGATCAAATTAGTTTTTACTGTATTAATAGCACGGTCAATCAGATCAGTGCGGTCTAAATAGGCTTCGAACACAACATCTTCGGGTAATGATTTTTTTATTGTTTTTATACGCTCTTTAACCAAACCCACAACAGATGCACTGTTGGCGCCTTTCATCATAAGTACGAGGCCACCAACTACTTCTTTCTCTCCGTTATAAGTCATAGCGCCGTAACGGGGCGGAGAACCAAACTGTACTGTAGCAACATCTCTTATCAATACAGGAATTCCGTTTTGTTGTTTTACAACAATGTTTTCAATATCAGCAAACGTTTTTACCAGGCCAACACCCCTGATAAAATAAGCATTTGGTTTTCTGTCAATGTAAGCACCGCCTGTATTTTCATTATTTTTTTCAAGGGCAGTAAATATTTCGGGGATAGTTACATTCATCGCTTTTAACCTGTCAGGATTAACAGCTACTTCATACTGTTTTGTTATTCCACCAAAGCCTGTTACTTCGGCCACACCCTGTATACCACTTAGCTGCCGTGCAACAATCCAATCCTGCATGGTGCGCAGATCCATTGCAGAATATTTTTGTTCACTTCCTTTTTTAGGATGGATAACATATTGGTATACTTCTCCAAGCCCGGTTGTAACGGGTGCCAGCTCGGGAGTACCAACGCCTTTAGGAATTTGTTCTTCAGCCTCTTTTAATTTTTCTGTTATTAACTGCCGTGCGAAATAAATATTTACTTCTTCATTAAATACAATAGTGATCACACTTAATCCAAAACGGGAAAAAGAACGCATCTCCACAACACCCTGAATATTGGATAATGATTTTTCAACAGGATAGGTTATAAATTGTTCCACTTCCTGCGCAGCTAATGTTGGAGCCCGTGTGATTACCTGCACCTGGTTGTTGGTAACATCGGGCAATGCATCGACAGGTAATTTGCCGGCACTCCATAAACCCCAGGCAATTAATGCTATTGTCATTACGCCAATAACAAGTTTATTTTTTATACTAAACCTTATAATTTTTTCTAACATTATATAATCTTCTGTTTGTAAATAATAATTAATCTACAGCTCTTGCAGGCTGCGTCATACTAAAAAAAAATGATTATACTAATTGCGGAGGAGGCTGCCAGATAGATAAGGCAATTTCTATAACATCAGAAATTAAAAAGCTACCTGATGGATTGCTTTTGTAAAACACCTTGTTTATAATAGAGGGGATAAAATGATTTATAGAAAAACCGGAACAACAAGAGCAATGACAAAGAGGTGAACAGTCGTCAGTATGGTTATCACATTGTTCCAGGCTTTTAACAACCTGGGTATTTTGTTTGCTTTCATTAACAATTGTATCAGCACAAGGCATAATGCTTTGCGCAAAAAATAAAAGAGCCATTATGAAAGCAAAAAATTTCATTCCCTGTAAAAATAATATAATTAAACGAGAGAAGAATCCTTTTACGCTTTGGCCCTTTTGTAATTTCTGTCTTCAATCATTTTACGCTGTTCTTCTGATAACGTTTTTCAATTATAAAAGTTTTACCATATTCTTTATATCATTTCTAACATTTCTAAATTGGTGCAGGATGTATTTCTGCATTCCCGTAGCTTTTGCAGGATCGGCTTATCTTTTTTTAAAACTACAAAAAAGAAAATTTTGAATGGCCTCCCATGGTGTTTTGTGCTCTTCGTGTATACATTTAATTCTATCAAAAGCATTTTCAAATCTTGATGACATGGATTTTTCTGAGTATTGTTTTATTTGCAGACCGCTGCAACTTTCGGGGCCGCTTTCTGAAAAGGTACCGAGTATCAAATATCCATTTTGCTTAACCGCGTCTTCAGCAATTGAAACATATTTATATATTTTATCTTCTGAAGTAAGAAAATGAAACGCTGCCCTATCGTGCCATAGGTCAAATTTCACCGGTGGCTCAAATGTTGTTACATCTGAAACGATCCAATGAATTTTTGACGCATTCTCTCCCAGCCTTTTTTTTGCTCTTTCAATTGCATTCGCGGAAATATCAAGTACCCAAATATTTTGATAACCCTTATCCAGCAAGGCATCTGCAAAATGACTGTCTCCTCCTCCTATATCAATAATGTTTGCAGTAAGGGGAAGATCAAACAGTGCTACAAAATCCATCGAGTTTTTTGGGTATGATTGAAACCAGCTTAATTCTTCTTCAGATTTAGTATTATAGATATTTTCCCAATGCTGTTTGATTTTCATGAGGTTTTTTTTAAATACTATTTACCAGGTAAACTATCAGAAATACACTTATTAATAAAATGAATACTGTTAGTAAGGAGATAAGTACAGATGATTGTTTATAAACACCTCCGTCCAATTGCTTTGCGGATTGTTTATACCGTAAGTAAGATAACGATGCTGTGATGGTACCCACGGCTACCAATACAATGCCTACAATTCCTGAATAGCCTTTTGAATGAATGATGTTTTCCTTACCGAGAATTAAGGAAACCTGTTTTACAAATAATGAAAACTTTACCACTACAAAACCAAAAGCCATTATTCCGATACTTGTTCTTATCCACGCAAGAAACGTTCGCTCATTGGCTAAATGATCACTGGCATTATTCTTTTTTTCTTCCATACTTCAGCTTTTAATAATTATACCAAACTAAAAATGTTGTCATGTAATAAAATGCTGACCGCATTACTTTTTAAATATTTTTCCATGGCCTCTACCGCTTTTATTTTTAGATCTTTCCTGTTATTACCTAACGTTTCCGGAACACCCTGCGATGTAACAAACGCTGCTTTATAAAACCGCTCTTTATGTAATGGCTCACTGCCAATAAATATTTGTTGAATACGATGGCCTTTTGGATTTTCGATGCGCATTTTTACACTTATACCCAAAGTTCTTTTTACATAACCACCCATTTGCTGCATTGCTTTTGAAGAAAAAGTTCTTTCAAGATTTTCTTCCAGCATTTTGATGATCTCTTCTCCTGATAATTCTACAGTTGATACTACAGGATCCATGGGAATAATATTGTACAGATCCCATTTGGTAATTTTTCCAATTGGTATCGGCGCACCATAGCGCCATCCGTTGGAAAAAGCAATTTGCACATCTGCTGCTAAACTTATCGCTTTTAATAAAAGTTCATCCATTGAAGAATGTAACGTGTTATACCTGTGTAGTATTTCATTTGTTTCGCCAACTTCTTCTTCTATTAATTTTTGGTACGGCGCCATTATCTCTTTCACCATATCATTTACTTCTGTATCAGGCGTAATATTTTTATCTATCGTTACCAGTTCATAATTATATCCTGTGATTTTTTTATTTGCTATCTCCACTTTTAAATGTCCTAAAAAAGATCCATGACATCCACATTGTATAACAATACATTCTTTAATTTTTACTGCTTCATATAACCTGTTGTGCGTATGAGCACTTAAACAAATATCAACTCCGGAAGTTTTTTCAAGCAATGCAACATCCTGCGGAAAGCCATTGTGAGACAGCAATATTATTATATCAGCGCCTTCAACTTTAACCTGTTCAATTATTAAGGATAATTCTTTTGATCCATCTGTAATTTTTAAACCTTCACTAAAATGTTTAGGCATTGTTTTATCAATGATATTGGAGCAAATACCGATGATCGCAATTTTTATATCTTCAACTTCTTTGATAATATAGGGCTGAAGAAATAAGGAGCCGTCATCGTTATAAATATTTATTGCTAAAACAGGATAGGTTAGTTGTGCTGCAAGTTTTTTTAATTGCTGCGGACCATAGGCAAAATCCCAATGACCAACCATTGCATCAAAATTCAGTGCATTCAAAACAGGAATGATCGCCTCTCCCTTTGATTGTACCAAAGGTAATGTGCCATGAAAAGTGTCACCACCATCAAACAGCAATGAATTTTTAGTTTGCTTTCTTAGTTCTTTTATTACAGTAGCCAATGCTGCGTATCCGCCTGCTATTGCTGTAACTTCTTTTCCGCCATCATAAAATAATTCTTCATGTGGTTCAAGATAACCATGAACATCATTTATGTATGCTATAGATAACTGCATAAATCAATTTATAATTATGGATGAATAGTGGCCCAGCCCTGGGATTGGCGGATAATGATCTCCCCTGTTCCACTAGGTACATACGAAATGAAGGGCCACAATTCATCTTTATTAATTTTCTTTTCCCTGATGGTATTTTCACATTCAGCAAGAATCACACCTTTATTTTTAAGTGCCATTAATAAAGTGTCATAGTGATTCGATCTTTTAAAAAGTTCAACACCTTCTCCAAAAGCAACCAGCTCAATTTTTAATTTTCCTTTTAAGCGTGGGTCTTCCAAAGCATTGTTGATGTTG
Source organism: Chitinophagaceae bacterium (assembly GCA_036564845.1). Lineage (GTDB taxonomy): Bacteria > Bacteroidota > Bacteroidia > Chitinophagales > Chitinophagaceae > Ginsengibacter. Next base: position 19,917 of record DATCOF010000268.1, read on the forward strand.
CGGATCAACCCTTTGATTTTTTTATCATCAGATTGATTTAAAATGTATACCGCATTGTATTGCTGTAATGTTGCAGCAGCGCCATGAAATTCTTCATTTGATTTGTTTTGAGAAATTGCATTCCCGCTTATAGAAATTGCAAAAAGAGATAACAGTAAACTCCGTATCATATTTTTAGATTATTTGTTTTGAAAATTTTTCATCGCCTCGCCCAGGTCAAACACATTCACACTTCCATTTAATTTGGAATTGATTAAAGAACTGGCGGCGGCACTCCTATAACCGCCAGCGCAATGAACAACGATTGGTTTATCTGTAGGAATTTCATTTATCCTATCCCTTAATTCTGCCAATGGGATTGAAATGCTGTTGGAAAATATTTTTCCTTCTTTTACTTCTGAAACATTTCTTACATCAACGATAGTATATTCATCCGTATGGTTCTTAAATATGTCAAGATCAATTTCTGATTCTATGATCTTTCCATCGTTTACAATCATTGCTTTTTTAATAGAACTTTCATAACCAATAGCTGCTGTTCTTACTATCATTTTTTGTAATTGCTCTTCGTTTTCTGCAGCCAAATAAAATTTTTCACCAGGCTTGATAATGCTTCCTAACCATGTTTCAAATTTTCCGTCTTCCATAAGGTTTATTGAATGAGGAAGATGGCCTGCTTTAAAGCCCTGGTCTTTTCTTGTATCAATAATCCATACAGCCTTGTCCAATGCATCCAACTCACTGTTATCATTTTTTACTGATACATTAATTTTAGAAATACTCTCTTTCAAATTCTCTGCACCCTTCCTGTTCATCTCTACATCAAAAGAAAAATAGGCAGGAATGAAAGGCTGGTCTGCTAAAAGTTCTTTTATAAATTCATCTTCTAATAATGGCTGCAAACACCAGTTGGTTTTCTTTTCCTCCGCGATGGTACTGCTGTTTTCTTTACTTAAATTTTTACCACAAAGCGTACCGGCGCCATGCGCAGGATAAACCAATGCTTCATCATCAAGCGGCATTAATTTTTCTCTCAACGAGTGATACATCTGTTTGGCAAGCGTTTGCCTTGTTGATTGAATATTGCCTACGCCTTCACGCAGATCGGGCCTTCCGCAATCGCCAATAAAAAGTGTATCGCCTGTAAAAACTGCTTTTTGTTTTCCGTCATGCTCTAATACAATAGAGATGCTATCTGGTGAATGGCCGGGTGTATCGAGGGCACTTAATTTTATTTTTCCTAATTCTATAGTTTGCCCTTCATCAAAAGTTTGATGCGGATATAAAGCGCCTGTTAATTTACTTGCATAAATAGTTGCGCCTGTTTTTTTATGCAGCTCCAAATGGCTGCTTACAAAATCAGCGTGAGGATGAGTTTCAATTACACCTGTTATCTGTGCTTCATTTTCTTTTGCAAAGTAGAGATAGGACGATATATCCCTGGAAGGATCAATCAATATTATCTTCTTTTCACAATCACTTAAAATGGCATAACTAAAATGCGAAAGGTTTTTATCTTCAAATTGCTTTATCTGCATATCGTTTTATTTAATAAAACAAACCTCAATTAACCTCTTTACTTTTCTTTTTATCAGGCTTAAACACTCCCAATAAAACAGCGCCAAAAAAAGCAAAATAAATACTGCTTCTAAAAGGATTGGAAGTGATGGCACAGGTACCCGTTACACAGCCAACATATTTATAGTATAAAAAGCCTGCTAACGCACCCAGCAATGCTCCAATAAAATAAAGTTTATTTTTTAGTATCCAGTTCTTCATATTCTATTTCGTTTTTGTTTTTTATTGAAGGGTTAGTATTTACTGCACAACCGTTTGATCCGCAGCAACCAATATTAAATACAGGCATTGCTACAAATACAATTCCCAATACTATTGACGTGATATCTTTTGTTATTATGCCCTGTATAAAAATACCTAATCCTAACAGTAATCTTATGATCCGCATAAAATTCCAACCTTGCATTATCGCTTTCATATCTATTAAATTTTTCTTTTTAAACTTAACCATCCGCCGCCGTTATAAGTTTCAATGCCGGCAGCAGTTAAAATTGATCTTGCCATCCTGCTTCTTGCACCACTTTGGCAAACGGTGATGATGGGTTTTTTAAAATTTTTAATTTTGGGAATCTCTTTATTGATCCTGTCGAGCGGAATATTTTTAGAGCCATCAATATGCCCCGATTGATATTCGCCAACCGACCTAACATCAATTATTACTGCACATTCTTGCAAGAGTTTTGAAAAATCAGTTGCAGGCTTAAAAATATTTTTGAAAAATTTTATCATCTTATTTTATTTTGTTGTAACATATCTTCCAGGCCGCCACCATTCTGTACTTCGGCAATACCCGATTGTGTTAAAAAAGACATTGCCATACCGCTTCTTGCACCACTTCGGCAATAGGTAATAATCGGTTTTGGCATTTTAATAAATTCATTGATGCGTTGCTGAACCTGGTCTAACGGAATATTGATTGCATTTGGGAAATGAGATTCTACAAATTCTTCCGGCGTTCTTACATCTACGATTGTTGCGTTATTTTTTATTTCCATGATTGTTATTATTTAAAAAGCAAAGTTGGTTAATTGATCAATCATTAATTGTGACGGAAGTCACATTGTAACAAAAAGATCTCTTTAACAATTATTATAAACACAAGATTCAATCACCTACAAAGCATTTGCCTATCATCTTTTCAGGTGACTAATTTTATATTAATTATCTTTTTTTATACCCACTGCATCCAATATTTTTTCCAACGGGCAAAATTTTGTAAAAGATGATTGCAGCAAATTAACTCCTACAAAAACTCCGAGCCATAGCCAATGGAGATCTACATAGAATGCAAGCACGATGCTTACTAATACAATTGTACCGGCAACGGCACGAACAATTCTTTCTCTCATTTTATTTTTTTTTAATGTTTAATAACTTGTTTTCTCAACAGGCACAATAAATGCCCTGACAGGAAAAACTGTTTCAGATTCTTCGTTGTATTTTTTTATCAGATCCATTCCATGTGCTGCATTTTCATCTGAAGTAAAACTGAACAACATCATTGAATCAAATTTTTCATCGCCGCTTGCAAACCAATCTTCCAAAAGATTAAGCGTTTGATTGTCTTTAAATCCAATTACGTCTGTTGCGCTGAACACGTGGATATTTGCCTGTTTAAATATTTTGTAAACATCTTCCCGGTACTCTTTTAAACAGGTTACTATAAATAATTTCATAACTGGTATTTTTATTTAGTTGTTATTTATTGGGATATTTTTTACGCATCATTTTGTAATACAATAAAGGCACTACTAATAAAGTGAGGAATGTTGATGTGATCGTTCCGCCCATTAATGAAATTGCAAGGCCCTGAAAAATTGGATCGAACAATATAATTACAGCACCTAATGCAACTGCTCCTGCGGTTAATAAAATAGGTGTAGTTCTTACTGCGCCTGCTTCTATGATCGCCTGTTTTAAAGGAATACCTTCTCTTAAACGGATATTAATAAAATCTATCAGCAGCACAGAGTTTCTAACCATTACACCTGCCAATGCAATAAAACCTATCATTGAAGTTGCGGTGAAATATGCACCCAGCATCCAGTGGCCTAACACAATTCCTATTAACGATAAAGGAATAGCAGCAAGCATTACCAGGGGCACCGTAAAGTTTTGAAACCAACCTACAATTAATATATAGATCAATAAAATAACCACGCCAAATGCAATACCTAAGTCTCTGAATACTTCGAATGTAATTTGCCATTCGCCATCCCATTTCAAAGAATAATTATCTTCCAATTCCGGCTGATGTGTGTATTCTTCATTTAAAGAAAAACCTTTTGGTACCTGTATATTTTTTAAACTGTCCGAAATATTTGCAATGGCGTAAGAAGGGCTTTCTAATTTGCCTGCCATATCTGCCAGCACATACACAACTTCTTTTTGGTTTTTGCGATAAATATTTTTCTGTTTTATTTGTTTGGTTACAGTTACTACATCCCTGATGGGTACTGCATTTCCCTGCATGCCTGCAATTTTTAAATCGAGGATATCATCCATACTGCTTTTATCTGCATCACTTAACTGAAGTTTGATCACCGTTTGATTAAACGATGCCGGTTGATAAACATTACCGACAGACATTCCTGATAAAGCTGCATTAACCGTTGCTGTTACCTGTGCCGTTGCAACACCATAGCGCATCGCTTTTTCTTTATCAACCTCAATATGATATTCCGGTTGATCAGCCTCTACCATCCAGTCTGCATCTACAACATCAGCAGTTTTATTAAACAAAGTTTTTACCTGCTTTGCAATTTTTATCTGTTCATCATAATCAGGGCCATATATCTCTGCAACCAATGTTGATAATACCGGAGGGCCCGGTGGCACTTCAACAATTTTTACATTAGCATTGTATTTTTTTGCAATAGCCTGAATGGGCTCACGCATTTGTTTGGCAATTGCATGGCTTTGTATGCTCCTGTCTTCTTTATCAACTAAGTTCACTTGAATATCTGCAACATTATCGCCTCTTCTTAAATCGTAATGCCTTACCAAACCATTAAAACTAATGGGCGCTGATGTGCCGATATAAGCCTGGTAATTTTCCACCAATGGTTGTGTTGAAACATACGCTGCAATATCTTTTGCAACAGCCTGCGTTTTCTCCAATGTTGTTCCTTCGGGCATATCAATCACCACCTGGAACTCATTCTTATTATCAAACGGCAACATTTTTAATGCTACTGATTTGGTGTAAAACAACATCATGGAACCTAACAGGATCATAACAATGCTAAGGATAAATGCCCAACGTTTCCAGCGGGTTTCCAATAATGGCCGGATGAATGAGCGATAAATTTTATAAATGCGGCTGTCTTCCAGTAACACCGGTTTGCTTTCTTTATGGCCTGCTCCTTTTTTTTCTTTTTCACGCAGGAAAATATAACCGAGATACGGAGTAAGTGTTAACGCTACGATCAATGACAGCATCATAGCAATGGATGCGCCAATCGGCATCGGGCTCATGTAAGGCCCCATCATACCCGATACAAATGCCATTGGCAATACCGCTGCAACAACTGTGAATGTTGCAAGAATTGTTGGATTGCCAACTTCATTTATGGCATAGATAGCAGCTTGCAACGGCGGTAACCTTTTCATCTTAAAATGGCGGTGCATGTTCTCTGCAATAATTATCGAATCATCCACCACTATACCTGTAATAAATACCAGTGCAAAAAGTGTTATACGATTCAATGTATAATCCATCATATAATAACTGAAGAGCGTAAGCGCAAATGTTACAGGCACTGATAAAAACACCACCAGTCCTCCACGCCATCCCATTGCCAGCATTACAAATAAAGTAACCACCACAATAGAAATAAATAAATGGAACAATAATTCGGAAACTTTATCCGATGCTGTTTTTCCATAATTCCTGCTAACAGTTAAATGAACTTCGTTTGGTAACAGATCTTTTTTTAGATGTTCGACTTTTGCAAGAATTTGTTCAGACAACTTCATGGCATCTGAACCTTTTTTCTTTGCAACCGATAAAGTGATGGCAGCATAATTTGATCTGAAAGCATTTGCTTTTGAAGTGTCTGCTTTACCATATCCAAAAAATACATACTGGCTGGATGTTTCAGGGCCTTCTTCTACTTTTGCGATCTGTTTTAAATAAACAGGTTGCTGCTGATTAATACCCACCACAAGGTTTGCTACATCATCCGAAGTTTTTAAAAAGTTACCTGTCTCAACAGAGAAGGCGGTGTCATTCTGCAACAGGTTGCCTGATTGCATCTGTACATTACTGCCCTGTATTTGTTTGCTGATGGATAAAAAATCTACATGGTTTTCTGCCATTTTATTTTTATCCAGTAACACTTTTACTTCACGGCTTCTGCCTCCTAAAATATTTATGTCTGAAACATCAGTGATCTTTTTTATTTCATTGGTAAAGGCTTGCCCGATCTGTTTCAGCCTGTAATCATCGTACGTATCGCTCCACAGTGTTAAACCCAATACGGGCACATCATCTATAGCTCTTGTTTTTATTAATGGAAGTGTAACACCCTGCGGCATTTTATCCATGTTCTTCATCAGTTCGCTATACAGTTTTACCAACGAACGCTCCACATCTTCGCCCACTTTAAACTGAACAATGATCATCGCCTGCCCCTTCATTGAAGTGGAATAAACATATTCCACTCCTTTTACATTCGAGATCATTTTTTCCAAAGGCGCAGCCACCTTGGTTTCTACGTCTTTGGGCTCAGCGCCGGGATAGCCGATAAAAATATCTGCCATCGGCACTTTTATTTGCGGCTCTTCTTCACGTGGTATTAAAAAAGTGCTGTAACCGCCAATAAGTAAAAAGGCGATCATAAGCAGTATCGTTAATTTCGATTGCAAAAAACCTTTGGCTATATTTCCTGAAAAACCATTTTTCATTTGATTGTATTAATTCGTTTATAAATTTTTATATCGGTCATTTGTATTAAAAGCTTAAAAGATGTTTTGCTGGCTGTTCCATAATCACCTTCCTAATGCATGGTTAGACCGGGACGGTCAGACCATTTTCTACTATTTTATTTTTACCGGCGCACCGTTATATAATTTCCCATCAGCACTTACTATAAACTGTTCATTCTTTTCCAACCCTGTAAGTACTTCCACTTTATCGCCATACGTTTTTCCCAAACGAACCCAACGCAACAAGGCAGTGTTGTTATTTCCGATGGTATATAATCCTGTTAACTGATCTTTATGCTCAATGCTGGAGAGTGGCACCATTACTGCGTTTTCTGTTGTTTTAGCTGCAACCTTTTCTTTTACCGGAATAGAAACATTGGCATACATGCCGGCATACAAACCGGTTTTATCTTTATCAGGGATACTAACTTTAATGATGTATTGTCCGCCTGTAAATTGTGATGATGGATTGATCTGGCTCACTGTACCTTTAATTATTCTGTCAATCGCTTTAATAGTTATAATAGCTTCTGTTCCCTGGTGAATTTGATTGATCACATTTTCGGGAACTGATGCACTTACCTGGTAACTTCCACTTTGCTCAATGGTTAATATAGGCATGCCCGGATTGGCCATACTTCCTGCATCTGCTAATTTTTGAGTTACGGTTCCGGAGAACGGTGCCGTTAAACTTGTATAACCGAGCATTGCATTTGCTTCATTGCGCATTTGCCTTGCTCCCTCAAGTCTTGATTTTGCTGCGCTGTATTGTAATGTAACATTGTCTAATTCTTTTGCAGTAGCGCTTTGCTGATTATATAAAACAGTAAAGCGATCAAAATCCTTTTGTGCACTTTTTACTGCAGCCTGTGCTTCACCAATCATTGCGTCTGTTTGTGATCTTTTTGCCAGTATGTCCTGGTTGCTGATGGTTGCAAGCAATTGGCCTTTACTAACATGATCACCTACTTTTACTTTCAACATAGTTATATATCCCATCACTCTTGTACTGATATTTGCTGATTGAGAAGCTTCAATTTGCCCGCTTATATTCAAACCCTGTTGCTCATCACCTGATGGGGTGGCAACCGTTACAACAATTGCAGTTTGAGTATTTGCAGTTGAATCTTTTTTTTCTTTTTGAGAACAAGCGCTTAATACCAGCAACCCTGCGCCGGTAAATAATTGCAACATTCTTTTTGTGTGTACCATCGTGCTCATCTTTTTTAAATAGTTTATTTTATTGTTGATGTTGTTAATAATTGTAAATATGCTTTGGTAACATTGGAGGTAAATATTGCCTGGACCAATGCAAATTTTTGTTGTGAGAGTTGTGTTGTTGCCTGCAATACATCTGTAGTGTTCACCAACCCTTGTTGATAACGGTTTTGTAAAATGACCAATGCTTCGGATGCCTGTTGTATAGAAAGTTTTTGTTGATTAATATCGAATTGAGCATCTGAAAGATCCCGGTACGCTTTATTTAATTCCAGCTGACTTTGATCTTTTTGTTGAATTAATTGTTCTGATAATTTATTACGCTCCAATGTTTGTGTTGCAATGGAATTTTTTGTGCTGTTTCCTTTGAAAATATCCCATTTGATCTGCATACCTGCTATATATGCATTTGCACCAAAACCCAGCATCCGCCTGTCATTCAGCTGGTAGCTTCCAAATGCATTTAACTTCGGAAGCCAACTCATTTTATTTGCATTTATCATCAGGTCAGACGCTTCAATTGCTTTTTGCATCGCCAAAAAATCTGATCGGGAAGCTGCAATTTTTGTAGTTGTATCACTTAGTATTTCTGTAATCAAAGTAGTGTCTACTTTATAGATAATACCATCTCCTTGTCCCATTAACAAACTGAGATAATCAGACACATTGCGGATATTACTTTTTGCTTTTGCAAGATTGCTTTCAACAGTTGTTATGTGCACCTGCGCATTCAGCACATCCGACTTTTGAATTAATCCCTGCTTAAAATGGTTATCAGTAAATGTGTAAACAGACTTTGTTGTTTGCAATGCTTCTTCCAAAACTTTTATTGCATCATATCCTAATTGTAATTGCAGGTAGGTTTTCTGAACATCAAAAGTTAAATACTCTTTGGTGCGTTGTGTTTTGAATTGATATAATTCTGTTTGCTTTGCTGCTGCTTTTCTTTTGTATAACAGATCCATATTTATCAATGGCTGCTGTACTTCCAGTTTTGTTGTAAAATCAGGTGTGCCTGAAGGATGATTTAAAAGATCAGGATTGAAATCATTTTGCGTGATAGATTTTTGTTGAAGCTTGAATCCAAAAGCGTTGAGCGGGTTGTTTGTGCTCATGGCGGTGTAAGAAAAACCAACCTGTGGTAAATAAATGGCTTCTGTTTGTTTGTAATTTGAAGCTGCAATACTCTCATCCAGCCTGGCTAATTGAATGGCTTTGTTGTTATTTAATGTTGCTGCAATTGCATCGGGGAGGCTTATGTACTTTGTAGTATCCTGCGCTGAAACAGATAATGTGTTGGTGATAAAAACAACTGCAACAGCCACCGAAAGAAAATGTTTTGTTTTGCTCATTAATTTTTTTATTTAGAGCAAAACTACCGGCATTAAAACGGCAACACTGTAACATTAGTCACTTACCATTTTTTTTTGAAAACCTATAGTTACAAAAGCAATTGAAATATTTGTAAAGAAATTACGAAGGGAAAAAAATTGAAGCGATATGAAAAGTAATTAATTCTTCTTAAGCCATTCGATTGAATTTCTATCGATGATCAACCAGCCTTTTGTTTCCATCTTTTTTAATAACCGGCTTATTACTTCTCTTGAGGAGCTAAGGTCGTTGGCAATTTGCTGGTGCGTTATTTTTATATTATTTCCCAATTGCTTTACCTGGTTTTTTAGATAATTCTCAAGCCTTTTATCCATTCCCGCAAATGCAATGGCATCAATGGTATTCAGTAATTCTTCAAATCTTTCGCGGTAGGTGGCCAAAACAAATTGATACCATGATTTATGTTCTTTCATCCATTGATCCACATATTGAATTGGAATGGCTAACACTTCAGTTTCTTTTACTGCCGTTGCTTTTATTTCACTTTTCCGGTTTTGTACAGCACACAAAATGGATAATGCACAGGCCTGGCCTGGCTCTAAGTGATACATAAAGATCTCTTTGCCATTATCATCTTCCCTGGAAACTTTTATAAGGCCGTTTAATACCAATAAGGTAGACTTGATATTCTGACCGGTCTTCATGATGTCTTCTCCTTCGGTAAATTGAATTATAGCAGCATTCTTTTCAATGTCTGATAACAACTCAGGATCCAGTGTTGGGAAAATATTTTTTATGTCTTTAAGGTTTGTCAGCAATTTTTTTATTTAAGTAATCTTAGGCAATGCTAAATTTCAGAATTGTTCGATAATAGATCCTGCAATAAACATCTTGTTATTAAAAGTAGGCTATCTATCTAAAATCTTAGCAGACTTTACAAATTATCAATTACAAATTGCTTAGAGAAATTTTTTATTTCGTCTCTTACCTTTCTGAATTGCTGCATAACTTCTTCGACAGTGCCTGTGGTTTTTGCCGGATCAGCAAAATTATAATGAAACTGTTTTGCTGTTGATGGAAACACGGGGCATTGCTTTTTTGCATTATCGCAAACCGTTATCACAAAATCAAAATTGATGTTGCGGTATTCATCCACATTATTAGAAGTGTGATGAGAAATATCTATCCCATCTTCTTTCATCACAGTAATGGCTTTAGGATTTACACCGTGCATTTCTATCCCTGCACTATATACTTCAGCTTTTTCTTTTGCAAAATATTGTAAATAACCTTCGCCTATCTGGCTTCTACAACTATTGCCTGTGCATAGTACTAAAATGCGTTTCATAATTTTTTTGCAAAATTTAAAATGTGAAAATGATCATCCACCTGCATATAATTTTTTATCAGAATAATATTTTCTTCTTAACCAAAATGCTACATTAACCAATGCGATCAATGCCGGCACTTCAACCAACGGACCAATTACACCTGCGAACGCCTGGCCGCTGTTAATACCAAATACACCTATGGCAACGGCAATCGCCAATTCAAAATTATTTCCGGCAGCTGTAAATGCAATAGATGTATTGGTAGCGTAATCAGCTCCCATTTTCTTGCCGATTAAAAAGCTTACGAAAAACATAATGGCAAAATAGATCACTAAGGGAATAGCAATTCTTATTACATCAAAAGGTATCTGCACAATAAGCTTACCTTTTAAACTAAACATTACAACGATCGTAAAAAGTAATGCTATCAAAGTGATAGGAGAGACAATTGGAATGAATTTATTTTGATACCAGTCTTCCCCTTTTGCTTTTTTTAATATGATACGTGTGATAACGCCCGCTAAAAAAGGAATGCCTAAATAAATAGCAACACTTTTTGCAATCTGCCCGATCGTAATATCAACCACCGAACCTGTAATACCAAACAATGGCGGAAGCAGTGTTACAAAAACATACGCATACACACTATACAAAAGCACCTGGAAAATACTGTTCAACGCTACCAGCCCTGCTGCATATTCCCTGCTTCCTTGGGCCAATTCATTCCAAACAATAACCATGGCAATACAACGGGCCAACCCAATAAGAATTAAGCCCACCATATACTCCGGGTAGTTATGTAAAAATATAATGGCAAGTAAGAACATGAGTATGGGGCCAATTACCCAGTTAAGCAATAATGAAACGCCTAATACTTTTGTGTTCTTAAAAACTTCTTTCAATTTTTCGTAGCGCACTTTAGCAAAAGGCGGGTACATCATTAATATCAACCCAACTGCTAATGGAATATTTGTTGTGCCGGATGAAAATGAATTAATGAAGGTTGATGATGATGGAAAAAAATATCCAATTGCAACACCAACACTCATTGCTAAAAAAATCCATAAGGTTAAGTACCTGTCTAAAAAATTCAACCTCTTTCTTTCGTTTGCGGGTGCACAATTATTTACTGACATGATTAATTTTTAATTGACACCAATGGTACGGCTTCTTCTTTCCATGAAATTATTTTTCTCCAACTTCCTAAGTTACCACCGGGTTTAATTTAATTACAACAATTACTATCGCAACATGCAGCAGGTTTTTCTGCATAAACTGTAACACTGAATATCCCTGTGCCTGAATTTTTAAAAGAAATAATTTGATCTTCTGATAAATAATTACTCAAAATATCATCAGGAACTGTGACCAGTTTTTCTTTCTGCAAAGTGATGTTCTTAAAACCATTGGTTTCTATCAAACCCAGATATTCATCTTTTTGAATTGCACCTGCAACACAGCCAGCATACATCTCTGCAGCATTTCTAATATCAGCAGGAAGCTCGCCAACCAATACAATATCAGAAATACTAAAGTGTCCTCCCGGTTTTAGAACTCTATAGATTTCTTTTATCACAGCATCTTTATTTGGCACAAGATTTAAAACACAGTTGCTTACAATTACATCAGCAGTGTTTGCTGTAACAGGCATCTTTTCAATATCACCCTGCCTGAACTCAACATTATTAAAACCTCTTGCTTCAGCATTTTTTCTTGCCTTGTCGATCATCGCCGGGGTAAAATCAATACCTATTACCTTTCCTGTTTCTCCTGTTTCATGCCGGGCAATAAAAGCATCATTGCCTGCACCACTTCCCAGGTCAATCACTACATCTCCTTTTTTTATTTTAGCAAATTGCGTTGGCAAGCCACAGCCTAAACCAAGGTCTGCATCGGGGTTGTAGCCTTCCAGTTGGTTATAATCTTCTGACATGATATTGTAAACCTCATCACTGCAACATCCCGAACCACAGCATGAAGCTGCATTGGTTTCTTTATCCTGTAAAGCTATCTCTGAATATTTTTGCTTCACCATTTCTTTTACATTGTCTTGAGTTTGCATTGTATTTATATTTAATAGTTATCGTAATATAACGATGATTGAACCCCCTAAATCCCCCTAAAAGGGGACTTGCCATCCACACAAAATCCTCAGCAACAACTTCCTTTAAAGGAATCAAAAAGTTTATTTAGTGTTTGTTGAGCTGCCTTCCATTCTTTTTCATCTATGCAATAACAAACCTTTGCACCATCGATATCGCCTTTAATTAAACCTGCGTCTTTTAATTCTTTTAAATGTTGCGAAACGGTACTTTGAGAGAGAGGCAATTCATCAACTATATCTCCACAGATGCAGGTTTGTTTTTTAGCCAGTAATTGTAAAATGGAAATACGTGCAGGATGCGCCAGCGCCTTTGCATATTTTGCAAGGCTGTTGTGCTTAACTGTAAACTCCAATCTTTTTGTTGCTCCCATAATCGTATCGCAATATTACGATAAGTTTTTAGAACAACAAATTTTTTAGAAAGAAACTTTAAGTTAGGAATTGTCTTGTAATTCCATTTTATTAAATTTGAATAATACTATTTGTTTTATGGGTACAACAAAAAAGGAAATATTACAAAAACTAAAAGCAATTAAACCCCTGTTGCAGGAAAAATATAATTTAACTGAACAGGCTTTATTTGGCAGTTATGCAAGAGATGAACAACACATGGAAAGTGACATTGATATTATGGTAAAATTATCCACACATAGTTTCCGGAATTTTTGTGATACTGCTTATACACTTGAAGATTTGTTTCCTGGGATAAAAGTACAGATAGTTAGCCGTGGCGGAATACGACCTCAATATTTTGAACGATTAAAGGATGACCTTATTTATGCCTAAAAGAGAGATGATTTATTGCTTACTGATATAATTGAAAATGCAGAAGCAGTTTTCCAGTTTGTAAATAATGACAGCTACGAAGATTTTATAAATGATAAGATGAAAGTATATGCTGTTATACGGGCATTTGAAATAATTGGCGAAGCAGCTAAACTGGTATCAGAAGAATTTAAAATGAAGCAACCGTTAATAGAATGGAAACTGATGACACAATTCAGGAATCTATTAATTCATGAATATTTTGGTATTGATTATGAAAAAGTATGGGAAATAATTCATAATGAGCTTCCTTATAATTATAAACTTTTAAAAGTCATAGAATTTTAATTCCCTATAATATTTTTTAAAGTTAAGCCGTACGGCTATGTTGGTATGGGGTTAATTTAAGACGTTTTATCTTTTGCGCAGCCATTTGCAAATCATATTTACTTTGTAAAAATTTTTTTTAAAAGAATTGCAGTAGTTAGAACATTGTTATAACTTAGCTGTTATGAAAACACGTTTAAAAAAGATTGGTAATTCAAAGGGAATTACATTATCCAAAACATTATTGGAACAATACCAATTTGATGATGAAGTTGAAATTATTGCACAGGAAAATGGATTATTGATTATGCCGGTAAAAGTAAAACCCAGAGAACAATGGGACGAGCTTTTTAAAAAGGCAATAAAAGAAGGGCATACTCCTGATAAGGCTATGCTGGAAGGATTTGCAAATGATTTTGATAAAAAAGAATGGACATGGTAGTTAAGCGGTTTGAAGTATGGCTGGTAAACCTTGAGCCAACTTTAGGAAGTGAAATAAATAAGACAAGACCATGCCTTGTTATTTCTCCCGATGTAGTAAATAATCACCTCAACACAGTTACTGTTGCTGCAATAACAAGTACTATCAAGCCATATCCTACAAGGGTAGGTTGTATT
>DATCOF010000269.1:0-4808 GCA_036564845.1 Chitinophagaceae bacterium
TGGCAGGTTGCTCCTCAGCAGAGCCTGCTTCCGTTTTTATCTTCAACACAAATGTAAAGCTATTTTAGGATTACATTTTAAGAGTACATTTATAACAGGATTAGTAATCACAAGTGTAAACTTTTTTCAGGACGAGTCACATCTTTATAATATTTGATCCCATTATTAATGTCTGTATCTACTGTTTGATAGACAACAAAAACAGGAACAGGCTTTACCAAATTTACAGGAATAGGAACTTGTTCTTTTAAGCAGGCTTCAAGAAATTTACTATCAATTTTTTTTTGTAATAAATAATTAGCAAGTTCTACAGGCTTTTCAACACGGATACAGCCATGACTGTAATAGCGGGATGAAGACAGGAAAACACTTTTGTTATTAGTGTCATGCAGGTATACAGAGTAAGGAGAAGTAAGATCAAATTTTATCATACCTAAAGAATTATCGCAACCTGTTGACTGCCGCATACGAAAAGGGAAGTAGGCTTTATTATAATTTCTCCAGTTTAATTTTCCGGGATCAACAATTCTCCCTTTTGAATCAATTAACTGGATATTCAGTTCATTAACCTGGCGTGGATTTCTTTTAAACCTGGGCAATAATTCCTTCATTGCAATGCTTGCAGGAACATTCCAGTAAGGATATAAAATAACCTGGTTGGAGTAAGCAGCAAATCTTGGTGTTTTAGTAGAAGGCTTACCCACAACAACTTTCATACTTAATTTCGCACTGTCATATTCATAATACCGCAAGCTGGCCGATGGAATGTTTACTACAATATATTTCTCAAAATGAAAATGATGTATCCACCTGTAAAGATTTAGAGAAATAGTTAGCTGTTGTTTTTGTAAAAAAGTTAAAGATGATTTGCTTTGTAATTCAGTTTTTAAAAGTAAATATTCTTTATCATTAGGCTCAAGAGAATTTAAAAAATGAAGAAGATCATCTGCGGATCTGACAGTAATTAAGTTGTTTACTAAATAAGTATTATCTGCCTCTTCGTACTTTTTTGAAATTTCATCATAGCTCATCCAGCGATCAATATCAACTCCCTGGTAAACATCTTTGCAATATGCAATTGCAGCATCTGTAAATATTCTATCCATTTGCATAGCTGCCAAACTATCTTCAAGGGAAAAATTTTTATCAGCATTTTGTTTTAATTCATTACTGTGATATTTATTTTTTTGAAGACCCAGGTTTATTGAACTGTCAATTTTGTTTTTAAATACTTGCCTTAAAAGTTGTGATTGCTCTCCCGGTAAAAACCAAATTAATTTATTTTGCGTGAGTTGATATAATTTATTTACAAGTGAAGGGTGAATAAGATTTATTGATACATCGTTGTGTAGATTACCTGAGAGAATAAGTAAATTCTTTTGTGCAACCGCGTAATTGGTTATAAAAAAAATACTGGTGAAAATGGATAGTATTTTACCAGCACTAATAATAGTGGTTTTCAGACTGCACATATTTTTTAGCTTCAATTAATATTATTTGTTTAATTCCTTATTGTATTACTGTTGCATAAGCACATGTTTTTTAACCATGTTGTTAACAATCATTTTTCCATATTCATGTCCCAGTTCTTCTGAAGATGATGGAGAAAAAGATTGTGTTTGTACTGAGTACAGCAATTGTTTGGTGGCCATATCATATAAATTACTTTCCCAGAAATATCGTGTATCTGTTACGTAATAACCGGCAGCATACACACGATCATACATGGTTGTATAGTAGCCACCAAAGCGGTTAAAATTAGCAGCGCCATAAAAATTCCTTCGTGCAGGTATGTAACGTTGCTCTTTTGATTTATCAAGTAACACTATGGTTATTACAGCATCTGCACCCACATCTTTGATATTATTAATAGCGCTATCCTCAGTCATTCTTTTGAAAGCCTTTGGGCCAAATACAGACATAGAAGATATTGCATTGTACCCTATATCGTGAAGGTCGCCAACCAAATGCGCTTCCATTTTTTCACGTAAGGTACGGTCTGCTTCTCTTATTAAACCCAGCACTATTATCTTGCTGTATTTTTTTGGCTGTACATTTTCTGCCTTCCATGAAGAAGTTATTTTTGAGCTTGAACAACCCAGCATGAAGAGAAAAAATATGCTTGTGAAGATTTTTAGTTTCATATAATAATTTTAGAAAATGTAGTTTATAAATGTTTTATAACGTAATTTAATTATAGTACAAACCTATGTATGGTTAATTGGGATATAAAGAACCTGCATCAATATGAAATATGATTTTTATCAGTAAGTAAGTGCGAAGTAAACTCATAAAAAAGTATTCTCATTTGCCAACGCCTGCTCAAAACCAATTTTTATAAGAGAAGCTGCTTGCTATCATGGGTTTAATCGGTAGCAACTCTAGCTTAGAACAAATTATTTCCTTAAGCTCTTGTTTTTCTGTACTCCATGTATGTATAATTTCCTCCAACACTATTTTTTCCTCATCTTCTGCTGAATCATTATTATACTTTTGGATAAGTGTAAGGCCCATACATTTATCACAAAAGACCCCAAGCATTTCTATGAATGAACCGATTTCTTCTTCCTGAGATAAACCTGGTGATAGAGGCGCAATATAAGGTTGAACATAAGTCCAATTGTATAAAATATCTTTTAAAAGTTTGCGAATGCTGTGTAAAGTTTCATCATCATTTAAACGGATTAACTTATTGTGTAATTCATAAACCATGTATTGTATGAATTTTTTAATTGACTGTTTTCTCAATTTATCAGGTAACTCCGATGTTATTTTTTCTTCATCATTATAAAAATTGTTATGAAAATCTATAACCTCTTTTGTATTTTCTTTCCAGTATTCTATTTCCTTCTCAATTGTTGCAGTATAAGCTTTTGGGATTTTGTCAGTTGAATTTTCAAAATAGCTATTAATATTTTTCAGATGCAATTGAAGGTTACGGATAATGCCAATGTATCCATAAAATGTTTTCATTTTTTTTGTTATCTTAATTTTAAGAACTTCCTCAACTTCCATATTAAGTAAATGAAGAAAAGCCCTTAGCTTTTTTATTTGTGTTCTGAACTTATGAATATCTTCTATTTCAAAACCAATAATTATTTCATGGAATAACTTGTCAATTTTTTTAAAGTGGCTGGTAATAACTTCTTTTATTTCATTTTTCTTCATAAGAATTTTATTTCTCTCTATTAATAATTTTCGATCAAAGTAATATGGTCATATTCTTTCAGAAAATCTTTTTCAGAAAACTCAAATATCTCAAACGCTTTCAAATACTTTTTTTAGAATTCTATCTGGCACCGCTAAAGAGGAATATTAGAATCCTTTACCAGGATTAATTTAAATAAAGATATTTCTATTAATTCGTGGAATCAATGACTATTATCATTATCAGCAATGACAGTAATCAATAATGCAACCTATATTTTTTTTTGGAACCCCACTAATGGATAAAACCTGGCAACGCATCAAAATAGTCTGCCTCTTTTTCATTAAGAAAGTAATCTTTTACAGCCAGCACCATTGCTTTAAAAGAAGTATATATCTGCCTGTTAAAATTTATAAGCATCGAAATTTCCATATCGCTTAATTTTTTCATAAAGTCTTGCCTGTAAAGCCCGTTCAGCGTTTGTGTATAACCATCCTCAACTTCTTTAAACAGGTTTACCAGTTCTTTAAAATAATCTGCCTCCGGCAGTATTACCTTAGATACTTTAGTATAGAAAATTTCAACTTTTTTGGAGGTCTGCCGATAAAAATCATATTTAGAATCGTTGGAAGAATTGCGTAACATCTCAGCATCCTGCCAGCCATCTTTCATACTCTTTGCAGCATATATACTGTTGCGGACAGCAGAAATAAGCTGGTCTAACTTTATTGTCTCCTGTTTATTGGAAGAGGCGTTTTGCAGCTCGATATAATACGCATGCAATTTGCCGTGCAGTTGCTTAATGAAATCGTATTTACCTGAAAGGGTATTGGTCCTGAATTTTTCAGATAACATAATTTGTTTATTACCTGTTGTATTTATTCCGAAGACACCCAGGCTATAATCAATTACATAATATAGAAAATATTTAGTTTCTTTTTCAAATGCATCTAAGGCAAGATCGGTATTTTCTGAAGTAACTTTATGAATGAAAAGTGTATCCCCGTCGGTTTTTGTAAAGAGTTTCTCAAGAAATTTAGCAAACAAATTAAGAAATGGGAAAAACAATATGATGCCAATTACATTGATCAGGGTTTGAAAAAATGCCAATGCTAACAAGTTGTTCTTAACACCTATTATATCAGTAATAAAATAATTCACAGGTTGCAGAAATATCAACACCAACAGTGAAGTAATAACATTGAATAAGAGATTTCCAAAAGCAACTCTTTTTTGTGCAGCAATACCATTTACCGATGCTAAAAGAAATTTTAAAGTTGTACCAATTTCGGAACCGAGTACCATGGCTGTTGCAGCATACAAACTAATTGCATTTGCATACAATGCACTTAATAAAATTACTATAGTAGCTGAACTGGATTGAATTAAAGAAGTAATCAGTAAGCCAATCAATAGAAATATCACTGCAGGATAATTACTAAAATCCCTGAGATCAATTTTCTGTACAAGTTCCATCATTCCGGTCTTCATAAAATCCAGTCCCAAAAACAAAAATCCAATTCCAAATAGAAATTTACTCCAATGATGCCACTGGTTTTTTTGATTAAAAAACATGGTAGCAATGCCCGCAATGCCCGTAATTGCAAATGCAATTTCTCCGATATTAAATTTAAAACCTGCTGTTGCAAAAAACCAGCTA
>DATCOF010000270.1:0-5104 GCA_036564845.1 Chitinophagaceae bacterium
GCAAATTAAAAAAGCATGATGTTGATAATTTTAAAGGATGGCTTTACCAGCTGGCAAAGAACCACTGCCTGATGAAGTTGCGCAAGCAAAAAATAATTCCGGTTAATATTGATCTCTCTGTTGTGCAATTAGAAGAAAAAATACATCTTGATGATGAGCTGGAAAAAGAGGAGAATTTTAAACAGATGCAATATTGCCTGGAGCAATTGAACGTTGAACAAAAGCAGGTGATCGAATTATTTTATCTTAATGCAAAATGTTATAAAGAAATTTCTGAGATAACAACAATTGAAATTAATAAAGTAAGAAGCTTTATTCAGAATGGAAGACGCAATTTAAAAATATGTATGGAAACACAACTAAAGGACAGGGATGAAAAAATAAATAAATAGTGGCAAAGAATTATAAATATACAGCAGCAGATTTTGAGCGCTATCATTCAGGGAGAATGACGGAAACAGAAATGCATGCGCTTGAGAAAGCAGCATTAGAAGATCCTTTTCTTGCTGATGCACTTGAAGGATATGTTTATACAACTTCACCGGTAAAGGATATTAATGACTTAAAAGAAAAACTTTTTGCAAAGAAGAAAAAGAAAAATATTTTTTTAGTTATACAAAAGCAAAATATATTGCTGAGAATTGCAGCCCTGTTTATTTTAATTGCGGGTATTGGTTACGTCACCTACCAATTAAATTTGGATAAGGGAAATAATGAACTTGCAAAAAAGGAAGACATCCATGATCATAAAAAGGACACTAGTCAAATTGTTGTTCCTAAAAGTGATTCAATAAATGATCAAAAAGAAACAGCTGTGTCTCCTCTTACAACTAACAAGACTGTAATAAATAATGAGAATAAAAAAATAAAAAAGGATACTAATGTCTCCAGGGAAACTGCAATTGAAAATTCATCAGATGTGCAACAGCAAAGTGTAATGACAACACCCAGCCAGGAAGGGAAGAGAGATATTTTAATTACCACTGAAAAAAATCTTATAAAGGGACATGTAGTAGATAGCCAGGGAAATCCAATCCAATATGCAATTATAAAAGATAAGAATGCTAAAACGATCATCACTTCAGATTCTGCAGGAAGATTTAAGATGAAGGCAAACGACAGTTCTTTAACAGCAAATATTTCAGCACCGGGATATAAAACAGAAGAGAAAATTCTTAGTGATAAGAAAGAGCAGGTAATTGTAATGGAGCATGACAGGCGCAGGCTTGAAGAAGTTGTTGTTACAGCAAATGGAGTAAAAAGGCAACGAAAAGAGTTGAGCCTTTCAAAGCGATTAGAATCTAAAGTTCCCGGAATAATTGTTAGTGACTCAACACTCCAACCCGCAGGACTGACAAAATTTAATGAGTACGTAAAAGAGAATATTAATATTCCCAAAGATGAAGAAGGAAAAAATTATAAAGGCCAGGTTGTGCTTTCATTTGAAATAAATAAAAGAGGCAATCCTAAAAAAATAAAGGTTGAGCATTCGCTTTGCAAGCCTTGTGATGATGAAGCAACAAGGTTATTACAGCATGGTCCGAAATGGAAATATGTAAATGACCAAAGACAGAAGGTAACTATTGAGTTTTGATTTCTTTTTATTACAGATCAGTAATTGGTTTGTATTTAGGCACCAGCGATTTCATAACAACCCATGCGATAAGATATGCGACAGCGCATACAGCAAACATAATGGTATAACCGGTTTGTATATGGCCTAACGCTTTGTAATGATCAAATAATGCACCCCCCAATTTTGATACCAGTACACCACCAAATCCACCTGCCATTCCTCCGATACCAATTACAGAAGCAATAGCCTTTTTTGGAAACATATCCGAAACCGTAGTAAATATATTAGCTGACCATGCCTGGTGAGCAGAAGCACCAATGCCTATTAAAAATACGGGTATCCAAAAAGTAGATCCTCCTAATGGTTGTGCAAGTAAAATAACCAGGGGGAAAAGAGCGATCAGAAGCATAGCCTTCATTCGTCCATCATAAGGTGTGTATCCTTTTCTTATAAAATACATGGGAAACCAGCCACCACCAATACTTCCCACCATTGTCATACTGTACAGCACTGCTAATGGTAGCATAATTTGTGTACCTGTCATTCCATATTGTGCATCCAGATATTTGGGTAACCAAAATAAAAAGAACCACCAAACACCATCGGTCATAAATTTACCAAATACAAAAGCCCATGTTTGTTTATATCCCAACAGATTGAACCAGGCAACTTTTTCTTTTGCGCCAATTTGTTCATCGGCGGCCACGGTATCTTTATTGTCACTTTTAATATATTCAAATTCTGCCGCAGATAATCGCTTTTGATTTGTTGGTTTATTATACAGCCATATCCAAAAAAACATCCATAAAAAACCTATACAACCAATAAGTAAAAATGCTGTTTGCCATCCCCAATGCAATGCGATCCAGGGAACAGTAAGTGGTGCCAGTATTGCACCTACATTTGATCCTGAATTGAATATACCTGTTGCAAAAGACCTTTCTTTTTTAGGAAAATATTCTGCGGTTGCTTTTATAGCAGCAGGAAAATTTCCTGACTCTCCAATTGCCAATATAGTCCGGGCGATCATAAATCCAAGAATAGAAACAGGTATTGCTCCAATTCCAATCCAGCCAAGAATGTTTGAAAAAGTAGTTCCGATAGGAATTGCAAAAGCATGCATTACGGCACCGATCGACCAAATACAAATAGCCCAAACGAAACCTGATTTAGTGCCCAATTTATCAATTACACGTCCTGCAAATAACATCGATATCGCATAGATGAACTGAAATATGGCTGTTATGTTAGCATAGTCTGTATTCGTCCATCCAAATTCTTTTGAGAGAATAGGCGCTAAAAGACTTAATACCTGGCGGTCAAGGTAATTTACTGTTGTAGCAAAAAATAATAATCCACAGATCGTCCACCTGTACCTCCCGATTTTTTCCATATGATTATTTAATGAATTAAAACTAAGTAATTAACTGCTCATATCTATATTTCTTAAAATTCCCAGTTGCAGCCCGCGCAATTCTGCCAAACCTCTCATGCGCCCAATGCATGAGTAGCCGGGGTTTGTTTTTTTACTAAGATCATCCATCATTTGATGACCGTGATCCGGGCGAAAAGGAATTGGTGCATTTACTGTTTGTTGTATTTGCAATATCTCTTTCATCACCGCATACATATCGGTATCACCATTAAGGTGATCGGCTTCATAAAAATTTCCATGCTCATCACGTTTGGTATTTCTTAAATGAACAAAGTGCATTCGTGTGCCGATATTTTTTGCGATCGATATAAGATCATTATGTTTTCCTGCACCAAGTGAACCGGTACAAAAACAAATGCCGTTGCTTTTATTTTTTACCGATGAAAGAATAAAATCAATATCATCACCACTGCTGACAATGCGTGGTAATCCTAAAATATCAAATGGAGGATCATCCGGATGAATAGCTAATTTAATTCCTACTTCATCCGCAACGGGAGAAACCTGCTGTAAAAAATATTTTAAATGCTCACGAAGTTTTGCATGATCGATGTCTTTGTAAGCATCCAGTTTTTCCTGCATCTGCTCTATGGTTTGCTTTTTTTCTCCGGGGATGCCAAACATAATTATCTCCTGTAATTTTTCTAATTCTTCTTTTGTATATGCCTTGTAACGCTTCTCTGCTTCGGCAAGAATATTTTCAGTATAACTTTTTTCCGCATTTTTTCTTTTGAGAATATAGATATCAAACACGGCAAGATCAAACCAATTAAAATATAAAGCATTGGAGCCATCGGGCATTTTGTAATTAAGGTCTGTTCGTGTCCAATCATTTACCGGCATAAAATTGTACGTAACAATTTTAATGTTGCATTCCGCAATATTGCGGAGTGATTGTTTGTACAGATCAATATAATGCTGGTAATTTCCTGTTTGCGTTTTTATTGATTCATGAATGGTTACACTTTCTACCACATCCCATGTTAGTCCTGCTGCTTCAATAATATTTTTGCGCTTTTTAATTTCTTCAACAGGCCAAACATCGCCATGCGGAATTTGATGTAATGCAGTTACAATGCCGGATGCGCCGGTTTGTAAAATATCTTGCAAGCTCACAGGGTCATCAGGCCCAAACCAACGAAATGTTTGTTTTAATTGCATATAGTTCTTTTAAAAATCATACTTATTTTTCCGGGAGTAAATTTTATTAGCCTCAAATTTACGACTATAGAACCTATTAGCTTTACATGCATAAGAAAAAGCCTTGTCAGGCTCTATCAATTTTTATCATCACTTTTTTACAGAAGATGACCCCGGGATATTACTTTATGATTTGTTCGGCTTTCTCTTTATCCTTTTCAAATATTTTCAATTCTACTCCGCCCAAAGGATTTAGCCCGATAGGGTTTTCATTTTCCAGGAAAGAACTTATACCGTTTTCCTTAAGTTTTTCCTGTGCTATAGTGGCCAGTTGCAGATCATTAAATGTATGGAGTATTATGGTGTTGTCTTGTGCCATATAAATTGGTTTAATATTATTTACAAAGTATCATTTTAAAGTCTCACTTTTTCCAATTCTGGTAGTCCCTATCGAACAAATGTCGAACTCTTTTCTGGAAGATTTGATGCTTTTAGCAAAGATTGCAGCCTAATAGTTTTAAATATTAATAAAAGCATTTCTATACAAATCACACAATCAAGGAAAGACAATTTGAATTGACTAATCGAATGTAAAATCAAGTTTAAAAACCCTTGCAGCGTGGGTCGAGCTGATGTGAGAATTACTGATGCCTGGATTTATTCTGAAGCCGAAAAGAAGCCAGTAAAGTGTTGTAGCTTGTTACATAAAAAATATTATTCAAGATGGTTTAGCTTGCACAGCAACTCATTTTCTTTACATCAGTTGTAAAGGACATTGCCGCTAATTTCACTCCTTCACTTAAAGTGAGATAAGGATGGAACATACCTACGATTTCTTTCAATGGTATTTTATATCATCAGGCTTAATTGCATTAAAAGTTCACCACCTTCGGGGGCTACAATTCTTGCACCTAAAAGCAAATCGTTTTCAGGATTTCTAATCAGCTTAATAA
>DATCOF010000271.1:0-7598 GCA_036564845.1 Chitinophagaceae bacterium
GAGGCGTTTATTTATTAAGGATAACTGTCCAAGATTTTCTTTGGTGGTTTTTTTCGTTTCGTTTAAAACCTTTTCTGTTTCGTCAATTTCTTTTTTAAGTTGCTGTCTCTGTTTTAGTAATTCATCTTTATTTTGGGCAAAAGAATTAAGAAAGAGTAAAGCAACTGCAACAGTGAGAATGATCTTTTGCATGGAAGTAATTT
This sequence comes from Chitinophagaceae bacterium, assembly GCA_036564845.1. Classification (GTDB taxonomy): domain Bacteria; phylum Bacteroidota; class Bacteroidia; order Chitinophagales; family Chitinophagaceae; genus Ginsengibacter. The sequence continues at coordinate 204 of DATCOF010000271.1, forward strand.
AGGGATTACAAAATTTTAGGGCATTACTAAATTGACAACGCTTATTTTGTTTTATAATTTTTAGGAATTGGGAAAGGGTACGACAATTCAGTGTTAAAATCATATTGCTTAAAATTTAAAATTATATCCACCTTTGTTTTTTCAGCAACTGTTATCTCACGATAGGTAGAAAAGAAAAAGCCTGGTTTATTTTCATAATCGCCATACGTAAGATCACCTGTTCTGTTAAGTGTTACATCCAGATCATCAAGTTTACTTCTTTCTACTAAATTATTATTGGCTGAGAGCGTTAGTAAATTCTTAAAATATTTCCCTATGGTAGAAAGCAAAATATGGTTTTCAGTTAATTTATAAGAAACAACTTTATCTCCCAGGTAAATAGGATTGCCAATGATGATGTCCTGCAGCGTTCTAAAGTCCAGTGGAATTTTTGCGATCTCTTCAATAAAACTAAACGGGCGTTCCTGAACTTCTTCATTTATTTTATTTATTATTGTTACATGGTCTTTTGTAATTAACACTCTAAAGGCTTCTTTTGTAACAAAGAGGATATTACCAACGATGGATATCCAAATGGCGCTATCTTTCTTCATTCTTACAAAAGCCATTACAGGAGGCTGCTTGCCTTTTGCATCTTCATATTGAACTTTAATTTTTGCAGAAAAAGTTTTAAAATCAATCATGTTTTTGGTAAGCGTATTAACCAGGTCCTTGCCACCTTTAAGTGAATCAACGGACGGAACATTTTTTACGGTGATAACTGTATCTTTTTTATTTACCGCTGTCTGTAATTTTTTTGTAGACCGGCAACTGATAATGCTCAGTAAAATAACAGCACTTAATATTGGTAAAATATTTTTCATGTTGTAAGTTTTGATATTATTAATTAACGCCTGTATGTCCAAAACCACCTTCGCCTCTTTGTGTTTCGTTCAATTGTTCTACCACTTCCCATTTTGCTCTTTCTACTTTTGAAATGATCATTTGGGCGACCCTATCACCATGTTGTATCACCTGTTCTTCGTTTGATAAATTTATCAGGATCACTTTTATTTCGCCGCGATAATCACTGTCAACTGTACCCGGAGAATTTAAACAGGTAATGCCCTGCTTATTTGCGAGTCCGCTTCGAGGCCGTACCTGCGCTTCGTATCCATCAGGCAGCTCAATAAATAAACCTGTAGGCACCATTTTTCTTTGTAAAGGCTGCAATGTAATTGGTGCTTGCAAATTAGCTCTAATGTCCATCCCTGCTGAACCGGGAGTTGCATAATGAGGTGTATTGTTATCAGACTGATTTATGATTTTTATTAAAACCTCCGGCATAGCGACAAAGTTAGGGATGCAAAAACATTAGACGAGAATAAAATTAATTTTAACAAAAACAACGTGAATGGTAACCATTCACTATTGACTATTCACGCTAAATATTTTCAAGCAAAACAGTTGCATACGCAGCCAGTCCTTCTTCTCTTCCAATAAATCCCATGCGCTCTGTGGTAGTTGCTTTTATAGAAACATCAGAAATTTTTAGAGATAAGATCGTTGCAATTGTTTGCTGGATCTGTTGTATGTAAGGTTTTATTTTAGGCTCTTCAAGACATAATGTAGAATCTATATTTACTATCCTGTATCCTGCTGAAGAGATCAGATCAAAACTTTTTTTCAAAAGTATTTTACTGTCTATGTTTTTAAATTCAGATGATGTGTCAGGAAAGTGTACTCCAATATCTCCCAGGCAGGCAGCCCCTAACATTGCATCACAGATGGCATGCAATAAAACGTCAGCATCGCTATGGCCTAAAGCTCCCTTTGAATGCGGAACATTTACACCCCCGATCCATAATTCCCTATCAGTAACCAATTGGTGAAAATCAACACCGAAGCCAATTCTAAAAGACATGTATTTTTATTTTCTGTAAATATCAATTAATATCTTAATTAAAATGCATAAAAAAACGCCTCAAAAAATTGAGACGTTCTTTTAAAAAAATATTTTTATTTAGTTAGATGGAGCTGCTGATTCTTTATCAAGATTAAAGATCAAACTAAAGCGCACTGTATTGGCTAAAGGATTTCTGTTTACACCACCTCCCGAAGGAATCAGGTAAGACAAATTTATTCCTATCATGTTGTAATTTATTCCAGCACCAATTGTAAAATATTGACGGTTACCTTTTGTAGGAGCTTCATAAAAATATCCTGCTCTAAAAGCAAATTGGTTATTATACATATACTCGGCACCTAAAGAAACCTGTACTTCTTTTAATTCTTCTTTGCCACCACCGGGTGCATCGCCAAAAGAACTAACCCAGCTGCTTACAACTCCTTTGTTCCTGTATTTTGCAACATTTGCAGAATCAGTACTGGTATTTCCGGTAATTACAGGAGGCGTAGGAACCAATAATTTATTTATATCTAAAGCAAAAGTAGCTTTACTTGTTTCATCAAAAACTTTTGTATAAGCAATACCGATACCTAAGTTAGCTGGTATATAATCTTTTTGAGTAGCATCGTTTGTATAAGAAATTTTTGAACCTAAGTTGTGAAGGGTAATGCCCCAGTTTAAACCGGATGCATTGGGATCGCTGCCTGTTCCATCATGAAACAAACTTATATCACCTGCAACCGCCGAACCTGCTTTGTAAGACTGTCCGTTAAAAGTGCCGCTTGCAAGGCTGGAATTGATATACCTTAATGCTATACCTAACCCTAACTTATCTGATAATTTGCGTGAGTAACCTACATCAAATCCAAATTCTCTTGGCCTGTAGGTACTAAGATCATTTCCTAAAGCATCAGTAAATTGAATATTTCCCAAACTAAAATATCGGAGTGAAGAAGATATGGCCTGGTTTTCATCTAATTGATAATATCCTGCCACAGAGGCTAAATATACATCGTTGAGGCCTAAGCCTTTTAACCATGGCGTATAAGAAACAGCAATTGAAGCTTTACTTATGGCGAATGGAATTTTTGCCTGGTTCCAGAACGAGGAATTTGCATCAGGGGCTGTAGCAATTCCCACATCTCCCATACCACCTGAGCGGGCATCCGGCGAGATCCTTAAAAAAGGTACAGCAGTAGTAACCACATTAATAGGATTGGTTTGTGCGCTAACACTTAGTGTGCTTATTGTAATAATTGATAAGACAATCAATTTAAACCTTTGTTTCATGCTTATTTGGGTCTTGAGTTAGGTAAAGCTGGAGTTATAGCTGTGTATTTTATGTGTTGTAAAAATATATGTTTTCTTTAAACGGGCAACTAAAATATTAAATTATACTTAAAAGACATTTTTTACTAAATATCGCTGCCTAGGATTTTTTTAAAACCTCCTTATTTTGTTTCATTGAACGGGTATCAGAAGATTTTATTGTAAAACCAACTTCTTATAAGCAGAAGAAATAAAAATTGAAAATAAAAATGCTGATTTGTGAATACTTTGCAAAAGTATGAATCCGGCTTTTAAAATTGCCGGTAAGGTTTCTTTCTTTATCAGTAAAGTAATTATATTCGCAATTGTTACTCGTAACCCAATGCACAATAATCAAGAAAACCCTTCGTTAATAAACTCGCTAAACGAATGCACATGTTAAAGTTATTATCTGCCAGGAATACATTTATCCTGTTTCTTATTTCCTTTTCATTTATCTCTTGTAAAAATGGAAGCATTTTTAGCAAGAAGAAAGATAAATCTTCAGCTACCGGCTGGAATTATGATGATAAGAATTATGGGAATTTCCATGTATTAAAAGCTAAAGAACAAAAGGCCGGACCGGGTCTTGTTTTTGTTCAGGGCGGTACTTTTACAATGGGTGCTAAGGAAGAAGATGTAATGGGCGACTGGAATAATATTCCACGCCGTGTTACTGTAAATTCATTTTATATTGATGAAACCGAAGTGGCCAATGTTCATTACCGCGAATATCTTTATTGGCTTGGTAATACATTCGACAACGATACAATGGTTATGAACAGGGCTCTCCCTGATACATTGGTTTGGAGAAGTGAATTAGCTTTTAACGAACCTTATGTTGAATATTATTTCCGTTATCCTGCTTATAATTATTATCCTGTAGTTGGTGTAACCTGGGAGCAGGCGCACGACTTTTGTATCTGGAGAACAGACCGTGTTAATGAAAAAATATTAATTGATAAAGATTATTTAAATAAGAAAGCTCCTTTAGCCGCAATGAAACAAGGTGGCGGTGATCAAACTTTTAATACGGATACATATTTAATGAATCCCGAACTTATTAATAATAAAACCGCACCTAAAAAAGGTGGTTTAAAAGATGTTACCGGCAGAACAAGAAAAGTAATAACTTTTGAAGATGGGTTATTATTACCGGGTTATCGTTTACCAACAGAAGCAGAATGGGAATATGCTGCTTATGGTATAATCAATCAAAATCCTAATCCAAAAAAGAAAGAGAAAGTCCGTGGCGAAGAGTTGATATCCAACCAACAGGTTTACTCATGGAGCAATAATGTAAATGGATTGCGGGATAACCGCCGTGGCAGCTGGCAGGGACAATTTTTAGCAAACTTTAAAAGAGGTAATGGTGATAACATGGGTATTGCCGGTGGCCTGAATGACCGTGCTGCAATACCAGGCCCTATCAAATCTTTTTATCCAAATGGTTATGGCGTATATAATATGAGTGGCAACGTGAGTGAGTGGGTGGGTGATGTTTACAGACCTCTTACCTCTACTGATGAAGATGATTTCAATCCTTACCGTGGTAATAAATTTCAAAAATTTTATAAGAATTCATCAGGTGAATATGAAAGAGATACATTGGGACGTTTGAAAAAAGTTGATGTAACAGATTCAGAAAGTGTTAACCGTCGTAATTATCAAAAAGGTAATGTTATTAATTATTTAGATGGTGATTCATCATCAGGCGTAAGCTATGGATATGGAATATCATCTTTAGTAAGCGACAGATCAAGAGTTGTAAAAGGTGGAAGCTGGAATGATATGCCTTATTGGTTAGCACCAGGCTCCCGCAGGTATCTTGAAGAAGACCAGGCCAGCAGCACAATTGGTTTTAGATGTGCAATGACAAGGCTTGGAAGCCCTGAAGGAAATGGATTTAAAGAAGGAAACATTTTTGGAAAGCGCAAACAAAACAGCAGAAAGAGAAAATAAATTCATTAAGAATATTTACAAGCCTCCACGAAAGTTGGAGGCTTTTTTATTTATCTGATTATCTGAAGTAATTTTTTTGTAAAATTTATTTTTTGAATTCTTTAGTTGAAATTTGTTCTTATGAGTATAAAAGATCTTTACAACATTTACCTGCAGCACCCATCAATAAAAACTGATACAAGAAAAATAGCAAAGGGAGATATTTTCTTTGCCCTGAAAGGTCCTAATTTTAATGGTAATCATTTTGCAGAGCAGGCAATTAAAGACGGCGCATCTTATGCAATTATTGATGAAGAAATAAATTATAAGAACGAAAAAATAATTAAAACAGATGATGTACTCCTAACCCTTCAGCAGTTGGCAAAACATCATCGGGAACAATTTAATACCTTGCCTGCCGGCAGGCAGGTTCCATTTATTGCGATCACCGGCAGCAACGGTAAAACAACAACCAAAGAATTAGTGCATGAGGTTTTATCTTCTTCTTACAAAACGTTTACAACAGAAGGCAACTTAAATAATCATATAGGCATACCACTAACCATTCTAAAAATTAAGCGTGATGCAGAGATCGCGGTGGTAGAGATGGGTGCCAATCATCAAAAAGAAATTGAAGCATATTGTTCATACGCCATGCCTACACACGGGCTTATTACAAATCTCGGTAAAGCGCACCTGGAAGGCTTTGGGGGAATTGAAGGAGTAAAAAAAGGGAAAGGAGAATTATTTGATTTTCTTAAAAAAAATAACGGAACTGCTTTTGTGAATTGTGATGATAATTATATAAAAGAAATAAGCGAAGGGATAAAAAATATTACTTACGGAACTGCAGAAGGATCTGTAACCGGTAAAGTTAAAAGCACTTCTTCTTTTTTAGAAATAGAAATAATTAAAGGCGCCAATACCGGATCAATAAAAACACAAATGGTGGGTGGTTACAATTTGCTTAATGTGCTTGCTGCAGTAACCATTGGTAAATATTTTAATGTGGCCGATGAAAAAATAAAAAGTGCAATTGAAAATTACACACCATCAAACAGCCGCTCACAATTAATAAAAAGAGGCAGCAATACAATTATCCTTGATGCCTACAATGCAAACCCCGCCAGCATGAAAGCCGCTATTGAAAACTTTGCACAAATGCAGGGAACAAATAAAATATTATTTATTGGAAGCATGATGGAACTGGGAAATGAAAGTGAAAAAGAACATAAAGAGCTAATAAAACTTATAGATAAATATAAATGGAGAAATGTAATACTGGTTGGTAATAATTTTAAAAATATCAAACATTCATATACCCATTTTGATAATGCTGCAACGGCCAAAACATGGCTGAATACTCAGCATCTTGAAGATTCACAACTGCTGATAAAAGGTTCACGAAGTATGCAGATGGAAAAAGTTTTGGAGGCAGAGTGATGTCAAATTTTTACAACGTAACTTTGCGAACTATTTTTGGAGACTTGTCCGAGTGGCTGAAGGAGCACGCCTGGAAAGTGTGTATACGGGAAACTGTATCGAGGGTTCGAATCCCTCAGTCTCCGCAAGGGAAAAGTGCAAACATGCTATGGACGTTGGTTTGCACTTTTTTATTTTATACAGGTAGCAAATAAGGTAGCAAAAATTTATACTTTTTAATGTAACTCAGGTATTAATTTTGATAGCTGCCTTATTAAAAAGTAACTTTGCAGCACATAGCGAAAGCTATTATTTAACAAACCGGGCGGTGTTTATACACTGCCTTTTTTTATAAATCAGTCGCATTTGCTTTTGCTCGTTGTTTGTCAAAATCTGTATACTGATGCTGACAACGGAAAATAAACGATCTTAGCTATAGTCAATCCGTTTACCATCTGTACCGGTAATAAAGAATGGAGCAGCAATAGAATTATTGTTACAATTTGGATATAAAGTAAGTGTGAAAAAATAATTATTTCCTTAATTTTTTTTGTGCTTTTTTAAGAATATTATCGAGCTTTCTCCGAGATGTTCCTTTGTAGTATCCTGAAAGGGAATTCCGTACTTTTTGCACAATTCCTGCGTACTCATCTTCGCCGATGAATCTTGCTGTAACTTTTCTTTGCTCAACGTTTGTAATTTCTTTTCCATGTGCCTGAAGTGTTTTTTTTCAATTTAAAGTTTCCAAAGTCTAAAACTAAAACTTTATTTTTATGCGGCAATAAAGATCAATTTAGAATAATGAAATACTTAATAATTGCTCTGATGTTTCCTGT
>DATCOF010000272.1:0-6451 GCA_036564845.1 Chitinophagaceae bacterium
TCTTGCATCTGAAAGATTAGATTTAGATGTGCCTTCTGAAATTTTTAAGTGGGCTGCAATTTCCCTGTGCTTCATTCCTTCAAAAACATACAGGTTAAAAACCATGCGGTAAGAAGGTGGTAAAAGTTGTACCATTTTTAAAAGCTCTTTGGTACCAATTTGAGAAATAATATTTTCATTGCCTATGTTTTCAATCGTAGCAGTATCAATATCAACTACAGCGTGCAGCTTTTTGCTTCTGTATTTCTGCAGGGCACAATTCACCATTATCTTTCTTACCCAACCCTCAAAGGACCCTGAAAATTTATATTGATGTATAAATTCAAAAACCTTTATAAAGCCCTCCTGTAATATTTCTTCAGCCTCTTCACGGTTTTTGGAATAGCGGAGGCAAACAACAAACATTTTTTGCATCAACGTCGCATAGAGCTGGCTTTGGGACTGTCTATCCCCCTTAATGCATCCTTCAATAAGCATTGTGTTTTGTTCCACTAACAGGCGTTCTTCTTCCATTGATGCTATATATATATAAATGGTTGGGTTTACTATCTTTTTTAAGTAGAAAAATTAATAACATTAAGATACTTTATGCCAATGAAATGTTTTCTATTGACGCTAATTTTTGTAAAGTATTAACCAAAATTATTTTATATGAGATGTAAACATCTTAGAACTTATTTTCTTTATTACTTTTGATGTAGGCAATCAAATCCCTGCCTTCAAAGTTCGGATGAAACTAATTGAAAGCATTAAACTTCGACTCAGAGCAAATAAGTACAAAAACAAAGACGACATAGGAGGTATCGCTTATATCAACTCCACAATCAAAAAAGGACAAACAGTTCTTGACATTGGAGCACATAAAGCAGGTTATTTATACTTTATGTTAAAGCAAGTAGGCGACAAAGGGAAAGTATTTGCATTTGAACCTCAATCATATCTTTATCAGTATATCAAAAAAATTAAAGGGCTATTCAACTGGGACAATGTTACAATTGAACATTTAGCTTTATCAGATTCAGATGGTACGGTAACACTTTATATTCCGACAAATAAAGTAAGCAAAGGATCTGCACCTGGGGCGACAATTGTAGAACATAAAAACAATTCAAGATTTGGTACAACCGAAAATGTATCAACTGAAACTTTAGACTCTTACTGTAACCGACACAACATTAAACCAGAGTTTTTAAAAATTGATGTTGAAGGAAATGAGTTAAGAATTTTTCAAGGCGGCGTTGATACATTAACAAAATACAAACCAAAAATTGTTGTTGAAATTGAGGCTCTACATGTAGGACAAGAAAAAGTATTAGAAACATTTAAGTTTATGGAATCATTAGGTTATAGCGGACATATTCTTCATGGATTAGAACGTATCCCTTTAACAAACTTTACTTTTGACAAATATCAAAACACAAACAACAAGAAAAATTATTGTAACAACTTTACATTCGAGTAGACCTTGACTGCCTAAAACAATCTTATTGCCAAAGCGGAGATGAAGGAATAATAATGAGCAGCATATCAATATCAGCAGTAGTTCGGGCTCGACTTGCTTCACTGCTTCAATAAAAGGGTTTTTAGCTTTTGTAATTCTATTTATCTTCGTTCCGGGCTGGGCATTAGAAAATATCGCTTTTGGCAATACTTTAACGATGTCTGAAATAAAAATGGAATAAGATGAAAATTAAATTGATACTTATGAGCATAATAACCGGTGCTGTGGCTGCTGTTGCATGTAATGACCAAAGCAGTACACAAACCAATTCTGTAAAGGATTCCTCTGCCTCAACCATGTCAATAAAAGAAGATTCAGTTTCTTATACACTGGATGGAAAAACTTTTATTGGCTATGTTACCTACGATGCAAACAATAAAGATAAGCGCCCTGCAGTATTGATCGTTCACGAATGGTGGGGCCTTACTGATTATCCACGCAAAAGAGCGAAACAATTGGCTGAGCTTGGCTATGTTGCTATGGCTGTAGATATGTATGGTGATGGTAAAACAGCAGAAGATCCTAAAACTGCCCAGGAACTTGCTACTCCATTTTATAATGATCCTCAATTAACAAAAACAAGACTGGATGCAGCAATTAATAAATTAAAAGAATATAAGCAGGTGGATACAGCAAATATTGCAGCGATAGGATATTGCTACGGCGGGTTTGTTGTATTAAATGCCGCGAAGCTGGGAGCGGATCTAAAAGGCGTTGTAAGCTTTCATGGAAATTTAACCGGAACGCCTGTAAAAAAAGAATTGCTTAAAGCACAGATATTAGTATGCCATGGTGCAGCCGATCAATTTGTAAAGGAAGCGGAAGTGAATGCATTTAAACACTCCATGGACTCTGCCGGTGTTGCTTATACTTTTAAAGCATATCCAAACGCAACACATGCTTTTACTAATCCTGCAGCAACTGAAAAAGGAAAAAAATACAACATGCCTATTGAATATAATGCAGCAGCAGATACAGCATCATGGAATGATATGAAGGATTTCTTCAACAAAATTTTTACAAAGTAACCGGCCTAAATTTTTTTAAACCACTTTGTACAGATAAAATACGCTCATGAAAAGAGAACTCACTTCATGGTACAGCCCATCGCTTGCAAGGGAAATGCCTGTTGCCGTTTATGGTGATTATGGATTTGCACTATTGCTGGTGCCTACTGCAGCGGCTGATTACCTGGAGTATGAGCGTTTTCAATTAATAGATTCACTAAAGGATTTTATTGATGGAGGAAAAGTGAAAGTCTTTTCCATCAATAGCATTAATAACGAAAGCTGGCTTAATAATGATATGATCCCCGAGCATAAAGCCATCCGCCATAACCAGTTCAACAATTATGTATTTGATGAAGTAATTCCTTTCATAAAAAACAATACATCCAATGAAACAGAAATAATTATTTCCGGAGCTTCCTTTGGTGCATTGCACAGCATGAATTTATTTTTAAAACGCCCCGATCTTATCAATGGCACTATCGCCATGAGCGGTGTGTACGACCTTTCAGAATACACCAAAGGTTTTTGGGATGAGCAGGTATATTTTAATTCTCCACAACATCATCTTTCCAATCTTAATGATGAGAATATTTTAAACACTATCCGCAGAAGCAACCACATCCACATCCTTAGTGGCAGTGGTGCTTACGAAGACCCTGATGCAGCAAGAAGATTCGCAGGCATCCTGGATAGCAAAGGCATAAATTATGAACTGGATATTTGGGAAGAAGATATGAAACACGACTGGCCTACATGGCGTGCAATGCTTCCGCATTATTTGGGAACACGATTTTAAATCTCACCGCAGAGAAGGGAGTTAGTAGAGTTTACGCAGAGGATTAAGTGATTCTTTTCTCTGCGAAATCTCTGTTTCTTATGTTCTCTTCGGTAAAAAATTATTAAACAGACTCTGTTACCAACAGCCGCCATACACTTATCTTTGCCGGATGGAGAAGAAATTGTTTTTGCTGGATGCCATGGCACTTATTTACCGTGCTTATTATGCTCTGATACGCAACCCCATTCTTACTTCTAAAGGAAAAAATACCAATGCTCAATTTGGTTTTACAAATACATTGTTCGAACTTATTACCAAGGAAAAACCTACCCATCTTGCAGTTGCATTTGATACGGCTGCACCAACAGAACGACATACAGATTTTGTAGATTATAAAGCTAACCGCCTTGCAGCGCCAGAAGATATTTTGCTTGCATTAAATGATATAAAACAAATCATCAAAGGATTTAATTTACCCGTAATTGAATGTGACGGTTTTGAAGCAGATGATGTAATTGGCGGTCTTGCACAGCAGGCAGAAAAACAGGGTTACGAAGTTTACATGGTTACACCTGATAAAGATTTTGGCCAACTGGTTACTGATAAAATAAAAATTTATAAGCCCGGTTACCAGGGTGGCAAAGTGGAGATAATGGGAGCCAGGGAAGTTTGTGAAAAATGGAATATAAAAAGCGTTTCACAGGTAATTGATATTTTAGGATTGATGGGTGATGCTGTTGATAATATTCCCGGTATACCAGGTGTAGGAGAAAAAACTGCATCAAAACTTCTTGCCGAATATGACACACTTGAAAATATTTTAGCCAATGCAGATAACATTAAAGGTGCGTTGGGAGAAAAGATAAGGGCTGGAAAAGATCTTGCAATCATGAGTAAAAAACTGGCAACGATTGTTACCAATGCGCCATGCGAATTTCATGAAGAAGATTTCAGAATTAAAGCATACAATACCGAAGCGCTTAAAGATATTTTTAATGACCTTGAATTTAAAACGCTTGGCAGAAGAATTTTAGGTGAAGAATATACTGTTTACGCAGTTGGCGGCGGCACTGTTGTACAAACGGATCTGTTTAGCAATGTAATAGAACAACCACTTCCAAAGCCTGAAAAAATTGCTGCGCTGGAAGATAAGCCTGCAATTGTAGCGGATAAAAATATTAATAACACACCACACAAATATTTTGCAGTAGAAGGAGAAGCAGCCATAAAAGAATTAGTAAAAAAGTTATCTCAGCAAACAGAAATTTCTTTTGATACAGAAACCACAGGCATTGATGCAAACAATGCTGAGCTGGTTGGATTAAGTTTTTGTCTTGCACCGGGAGAAGGTTTTTATGTTCCCGTGCCTGCGGACATTGTAGAAGCCAGTATCATCTTAAATCATTTCACCGATATTTTTAATGATGAATCAAAAATATGGGTAGGGCAAAATATTAAATACGATCTACTGGTTTTAAAATGGTATGGCATTGAACTAAAAGGAAAAGTTTTTGACACCATGCTTGCGCATTATGTGATAGAAAGCGAAGGCAGAAGAAACATGGATATGTTGAGTGCGCAGTATCTCGGCTATCAGCCAATTTCCATTGAAGAATTAATTGGCAAAAAAGGAAAGAGCCAGGGAACAATGAGAGATGTTGAGATTGAAAAGATAAAAGAATATGCCGCTGAAGATGCGGATATAACCCTGCAGTTAAAAAATGTTTTTACTCCGTTATTAAAAAATAAAGAAGTAGAAAAAGTTTTTGAAGAAGTGGAAAGCCCGCTGGTGAAAGTGTTGACCGATATGGAATATGAAGGTGTGAAAGTTGACATAAATTTTTTAAATCAATACTCTAAAGAATTAGAAACAGAAGCTAAGCGTTGTGAAGAAAGTGTTTACACGCAGGCAGGTGTTCGTTTCAATTTAGCATCACCAAAACAACTGGGCGAAGTGCTGTTTGAAAAATTGCAACTTGATGCTAAAGGAAGAAAAACAAAGGGAGGTCAATATTCAACAGGCGAAGATGTGTTGCTTAAACTTGCTCACCAAAATAAAATCGTTGATGACATACTTGGTTTTCGTGAGCTCACTAAATTAAAATCTACTTATGTTGATGCATTGCCACTGATCATTAATAAAAAAACAGGCCGTGTGCATACCAGCTACGGACAGGCAATTGCAGTAACAGGAAGGCTTAGCAGCAATAATCCTAATCTGCAAAATATTCCTGTAAGAACAGAACGGGGAAGAGAAATAAGAAAAGCATTTATACCAAGAGATTCTGATCACGCAATTATTTCTGCAGATTATTCGCAGATAGAATTAAGAATTGTGGCAGCCATTAGTGGCGACCCCGCAATGTGTGCGGCATTTAAAGAAAAAAAAGATATTCATACAGCAACAGCAGCAAAAGTTTTTAATGTTGCCGAAGAGGATGTTACAAAAGAAATGCGCTACAAAGCCAAGAGTGTAAACTTTGGAATTATTTATGGGCAAGGTGCATTTGGTCTCGCAGAAAACATTGGTGTTTCCCGTAGTGAGGCAAAAGAGATTATTGATAATTACAAAAAGCAATTTGCCAACATCCAGAAATACATGGACGAATCAATTAATTTTTGCCGTGAGAATGGATATGTTCAAACCCTTATGGGACGTAAGCGTTGGCTTAAAGATATCAATTCATCCAACTTTACTGTTCGCGGTTATGCAGAACGCAATGCAATTAATTCTCCGATACAGGGAACAGCTGCAGACATGATAAAACTTGCGATGATAAAAATTTACAACGAATTTAAAAATCAAAAGTTCCGCTCTAAAATGATAATGCAGGTACATGATGAATTGGTGTTTGATGCACACAGAGATGAAGTGGAAACCATAAAACCTATCATCATAAATTGTATGCAAACCGCTTTGCTGTTACCAAATGATGTTCCTGCGGATGCCGAAGTTGGTGTTGGCGAGAATTGGCTGGAGGCACATTGATATTAAATTTTCTCCATGCTATTCTCAGATAACATTCTTACTTTTTTTAAACATCTTCATTTAAATATTGATCTTCCCCATGAGATCGAAGTAATGAATCCGTTTAAGGATAAGGCTACAATGCAGATCTGCACTCAATTCTATAAAAAATATTACAGCGATAATAATAAACG
>DATCOF010000273.1:0-5362 GCA_036564845.1 Chitinophagaceae bacterium
AAAGTGCATACCGTGCTAAAATGTATGTGAGCGATCTTAACAGCGCCTATTTTATTTACAATCCGGCAGGGAATGCATCGCTTGATAGCTTCCAGGAGCAAAGGTTTACAGAGCTTCGTAAAGTAACCAACTGGAACAATGAGGATAAGAATTTCATGGATTATTACACTTTCATTCCAAAAGGTGATTCGTATGATTCGATAAGAGTTTTGGCAAAACAGCTTACAACAAATGCGGCAACACCGATTGATAAAATGATCGCAATAAGAAATTATTTTTTAAGCAAAGACGAAGATGGCCAGCCGCTTTTTAAATATACTGAGAATCCCGGCATACCGGGTTTGCCAAGCGCTAACAAACTCACTTACTTTTTATTTGAGAACCGAAAAGGCTACTGCGCTTATTATGCCGGCGCAACATTATTTTTATTAAGAGCTTTGGGAATTCCTTCAAGAGTGGCAACAGGTTTTTTAACTGTTGACAGAAGTGATAAGAACAAAGGCTGGTATTGGTTTTACGAGGATCAGGCGCATGCTTGGGTGCAGGCATATTTTCCCGGCTATGGATGGATAGATTTTGACACAACAGTTCCGAGTACAGAGCAACAACAATCTCCGGCACCCGATGGTACGCCACCGATCACAGTTCAGTCAGCGCAGTTTGTTTCGTTTGGTAAAGTGCTGAGTGTTGATACTGCTAAGAAGAGAGTTGAGATGGAGGTAAACAAAATGATCTTTCATGATAAAGTTTTCGAGCTGAAAGAACCTGTAAAACTTGACATGGATGTATCAATCGCAACAATCAATAAAGACACAGGAATCGTTTCAATAAATGATCTGAAAAAAGGAATGGAAATAACTGCCATGTCTTTTTCAGAGCAGATAAAAAATATCATACCAATTGACAGCAACAGTTCACAGGAGATATTTTCAAAAATTCCAAAGCCTGCGCCTATTGATGAGATAACAATTCTTGATACAGAAAAAGAAAAGCAGGAGAAAAAAGAAATAAAAAAAGTAAAAGAGCCACTTAGTCTTCTTACGCTATTATGGATATCATTGGCAATTATTGGCGCAATTGTTTTATTGATATTGAGTATGCCTTGGTTCATCCACCGTTGGTTTAGATTTAAGGCATTGCAAAATAAGGATCCAAAACGAAAGGCTTACTGGTCGTACACTTCAGCGATGTACCTGTTAAATCAATTAGGCTTTGTAAGAAATGATCTTTCGCCATTGCAATTTGCAAAACAGGAAATCGATCTACGATTCAAAACAAATTTTTCTTCCTTCGTGCAAGCTTATCTAAAAACAAAATATTCAACACAACCGCTTACATCATCTGAAGAAAATATTGTTACAAATTTTTATTCGCCATTTGACAAGTCAGTTAAAAATGAAATTCCTTTTAAACAACGTTTTAATAAATTTTTAAACATCTATAGAACCATAAATTATTTTACCAAACCAAAAATATAAATGATGGAACAGCAGGTAAACAATGAAACGGCTATGCAAAATATTCAGCGGCTAACCGATAATATTGAAACGGTAATTAAAGGCAAGCGAAACCAAATAAAATTTGTGCTGACAGCATTGCTTGCAAAAGGACACATCTTGATGGAAGACAATCCCGGAACCGGCAAAACCGTTATGGCAAAAACTTTGGCGCAAAGTATTTCCGGTAGCCATGATCAAAGTGTAAACTTTAAACGCATCCAGTTCACACCTGATCTTTTACCCATGGATCTTATCGGCTCACATATTTTTGATGATATAAAAAAAGAATTCATCTTTAAAAAGGGTCCGCTGTTTTGCAATGTGTTGCTGGCTGATGAGATCAACAGGGCTTCGCCAAAAGTACAATCTGCTTTGCTGGAGTGTATGGCAGAGACACAGATAACGATGGGTGAGATTACTTACAAGCTCGATAAACTTTTCTTTACAATCGCAACACAAAACCCTGTGGAGATGGAAGGCACTTATCCCCTGCCTGCTGCGCAGTTAGACAGGTTCTTTATAAAAATAATTTTTGGTTATGTGGACGAGGAAACTGAATTGAATATTTATAAAGATTACCTCGGCATAAATAACAACCTTAATAATATTCAGCAGGTGTTAGGAATTGATGAGATACTTTTTTTGCAGGAGCAAAGTGAAAATGTTTTCGTTCATGAAGAACTTATAAGAGCAGTTAGAAATATTGTTTGGGCAACAAGGATGCATCAGGATATTATGTTAGGTGCAAGCACACGAAGCGGAATTACTTTTCTTAAATGTTTAAAGGCATACGCATTGGTTAATGGAAGAACTTATATTATCGAGGATGATATAAATGATCTGTGCCAGCCGGTCTTGGATCATCGCCTTATTTATCGCAATAAAGAAGCAAAAGCAAATGCGCTTGCAAATATCAGAAATGCAGAAATGGAAAGGCTCAGTAAATTAAAAATTAATTCATAATTACTAATGAACTTTTTTAAACTCATTATTTTTTTTCATTTTTTATTTTTCATTTTTCATTCTGCATTTGCCCAGGATGCTGCAAAACGCTACGAGA
This sequence comes from Chitinophagaceae bacterium, assembly GCA_036564845.1. GTDB lineage: Bacteria > Bacteroidota > Bacteroidia > Chitinophagales > Chitinophagaceae > Ginsengibacter. Next base: position 2,560 of record DATCOF010000273.1, read on the forward strand.
TAGACGCAAAGCGGCTTAGCGTACAACCTTACGACAAGGACGCTTTGCCAAGAAGTCGTGAGTTCATAAGACTTGACAGCACATATTATGTCGGGCATTATTACGAAGGCATTTATAAATATGAAAGGGCAGCAGATTATTTGGGTTACAAAAATTGTATTGCGCCTTTAAAAAAAGCGCTGTTACTTTTTGAAAAGGATTTTAAAAAAGATTTTGCAAATGCAACGTATGATATAAAACAGGTAGACATTCGAAATATCTGTTTAACATTATATGACAGCTACTCAAACATTGAGCAACCGGATTCTGCCATGTGGATATTGGATAAAGTTCAGAGTTGGAACCTGCATTATGATTTTATGGAGTATCATATTAAAGCTGCATGGACAATTCACCGCAACAGGTATTACCTCAACAAATATTCTTTTTTAAAAAATACTGTTGAAGAAAATGAACAGATGGCATTAGACCATTTATACAAGGCCAAGGCACAAGGCAACACAACTGCAAACTTTTACCTTGCTATCATTTATAATTATTTACAAAATGTTGATTCCACAAAATATTATTATGATTACCTCCTGCAAAACGGTGGAATTTCTTATAATAACTACGCACACTTCAAAAATACCTTAGGACAATTTTCTGAAGCAATTGACAATTTTGAAAAAGAAAAATTTTCTTTTGATAAAAGATTAATTGAGTCTTATTATTTTTTACCAACACTTTACATCAACAGCGGCAGATCAATTGAAGGGATACATACTGCCAGCGAAATTATTACGCAAAATGGCTCTACGCCTGGTTTTGGCTGGTACAATATTGCGTTGGCACGAAGTTATTTGTATAACGGCCAACTGGATAGTTGCGAAAAAGCAATTGAAAAAGCAGCACAATTTAAAGAACTTCATTTGGCAACAACATTAGGTCAGGCGCAATATGATTTTGCAGTTAATGTAGTTAAGCTCATGTTGGTAAATCAAAAAATAGAATGCATAAAATTTTTTAATACAGGCTGGTGGTATTCAGTTACTGATCTTTTAAAAATGAGCCAATTGTTTGGTGACAGGTTCCTGCTTCGGTTTGCGATTGTAAATGAATTCGCCAATAATCCAGAACGGCAAAATGTGATATACACTTTATTCAGCAGCGAAAATGTTATTGGTTTTGATGAGATATGGAATATGATAAAAGATATAAGCCCCGAATATTTTACAAAGTTCTATAAACAAAAAATGGAAACTGAAAAACGGGAGAACATACAGCGCTATATGCAATTCTTTTATGGAAGTTTTCTTTTTAAAACAGGCGGTAACAGTGAGGGCAAAAATATTTTTGAAAATATTCTTTACAATACACGTCTTGATACTGTACATGAAAAATTATTTTTAGCCAGGATAGCTGAAACCCTTGCCAGGCAATATGATAACAGTGGCGATAAAGAAAAATATAATTCCATGGTGGCATATTATTTTTCAGAATACCCACAACTTATACCTTTCAGCGAAATAAAAATAAAAATGAGATTGAATATGACCGGCGTTAGTGATGGCATTACAAAAAAAGTAACCAACGAAATGGAAGACTGTAATGTGAACTGGGTTGATGATGGCACTTATGCTGCACTTGCCAACATAAATTTTGAAAAGAAAAAAGAGAAGTATGAAATAAATTATTCTGTTCAGAATGGTGCAGGGCAGACTATTGTACCCAATCAACGTATACTATTTAAAGATCCCAAAGGTTTAGGAAAAGAATTAGCATTGAGATTGTTTGGTGTTAACGGCCCGCTGAAATACGAAGTGATAAAATAAATAATTATTTTTAATGATGAGTAGCGGTTGCGGAGTCAACGGCATAATGATTTTGATTCCCGATGTATGTACCTGTTAGTTTATGATCTTTAAAATGATAGAATAGCATAACAGCTCCAATAGCCAGAAGGATCAATGCCCAGAGCCCCCAATAGCTACGTTCAACAATAGTATTCTCCTCTTTCTCTTCAAATACTTCAGGCACGATTGGATCTTCAGTTATTGTTGCCTGCTTTTCAGTTCTATGGTAAGCATCTGCTATAGTAATTGGTCGCAAAAAATTAAATGTGTTTTCCTTTTCAAAAACTATTTCTCCATCAGCATTCTTTTGTATTGAGCCAACAGTTTTAAAACTTAGCTTCTCTCCTGCATTAATTTTTTCTTTCCACTCTTTGCAAAAATCATTTAGCAAATTTTCGGCTTCGCTTTGTTCAATGTGTTTTTTGTCCGCAATATATTTAACGAGGCCCGGAGATTTTGAATAGTCTTCTCTTTTAAAAATAATTCCTTCAAATGGCGGCAAAATGCGGCTGGTAGTAGTATCCGTAGAGGCAGGCGTGTGTATGATCTGTAACATACCAATGCCAGGCAAAATACATTCTTTGCTTTGGAGTAAATAAGATGTAATGAGTGAATGCATATCGGGGTGCAAATTACATTATGCAATTAATATCACGCAAAGCGGCAAAGAAAAAATAAAAAAGGCGCAAAGAAAAGAACATTGCGCCTTATATTTCTTTGCGTCTTTGCGTAAAAATAGAAAATTAAAAATGAGCAATTATTCCGCCGATAACATTTAAGCCATACACAGGATAATTATTCCAGCGTTGATATTTCTGATCTAAAATATTATTAAGATCCAGCCATGCACTGAATTTTTTAGTGATCTTAAACTCTGCGCCGGCACTAAGATCTGTTCCGTTCGTCTTTAGTTCTGTATTATTTTTTAAGAGAGCGGGAACTCCTGAAAATGTGAACACATCTGCTTT
>DATCOF010000274.1:0-8470 GCA_036564845.1 Chitinophagaceae bacterium
TCCACCTTTTATTTGCAGTATACTCATCAATCTTATTGCTGGCAAGTTGCCCTCCGGCAGAGCTCGCTTCCTCTTCAGATTGACAAGCTAATAAAAACAATTTTATCAATAAAACCACCAACCATTTTTGACCACATTACCAAAAATGAGGATAGTAAATGTCAGCAACGATGATCCACCATAACTCAACAATGGCAATGTAATTCCGATAACAGGTGATATATATCTTTTGGAAAGTTTTAAAACTTTCCAAAAGATGCGAAGTTATTTACCTCAGCACCATCTGCCTGTCAGCATCCAATCTTATTAAAATAAAAATGAGGATAGTAAATGTCAGCAACGATGATCCACCATAACTTAGTAATGGTAAAGTGATACCGATAACAGGTGCAAGCCCGATCGTCATACAAACATTAATGGTGAGGTGAAAAAAGATAATGCCGGCCACGCTATATGCATACACCCTGCTAAATGTGCTTCGCTGCCGCTCTGCAACAAAAACAATTCTTAATAAAAATAAAAGATAAATAAGCACAACCAAAGAACTTCCCCAAAAACCAAAATTTTCTCCCACCGAAGTAAAAATAAAATCAGTGTGTTGCTCCGGCACAAAATCGCCCTGGGTTTGTGTACCCTTTAAAAATCCTTTACCCCATAAGCCTCCGGAGCCAATCGCGATCTTGGATTGCTTAACATTATAATCCGATTTTTCTTTCTTTTGTTTTTTGGATGCAAGGTTTTCTTTTTGCTTTGTTAATTCAACTTCGGCTACTTTGCTTTCAGGAACATAATCAACGCCAAAAGTGTTCATTATTCTTTCTACCTGGTACGGATGCATCACATGTTTAAACACATAAGGAACTGCAAAAAGCTGAATGGTTACACATAAGATCCAAATGCCCACTATGACTAATAAAATTGATTTGTTGCGCATAATTATTCTTCTCATAAAATACACAACCGCACTGGCAATAAGCGTTAGAATTATTGCCAGCGTATTTTTTTCAATGAGAATGGTGGCCACAAAAAGTACCGCTAATGAAAAACCGATTATAAGATATATCGGCGGCAGCCCTTCGCGATACATGGGAAATAAAAATGCAAAATATACAAGCGCCAAACCAGTTTCGTTTTGCATCAAAGAGAACCCAATTGGTATCAATGCAAAAAGTGCAGCAATGATCTGCGACTTTGTTTTATCAAAATCTGTTTCTGACCGCGAGAGATATTTTGCGAGCGCAAGCGCTGTAAAAATTTTACATGTTTCTACCGGCTGAAGATTAAAGAAACCCAGTGGTATCCATGATTTGGAGCCATTGATTTCCCTGCCAACAACAAAAGTTGCCATCATTAACAATAAACCAAATGCATAACTAAGATTGGCAGTCGCAGTAAAAAGTTTGCTATCTGTAAGCAGTAAAAAAATTGCTACTACCGCAGAGATGCCAATAAATAAAAGTTGTTTTGAATAATTTTTTTTTAACCCGACTATGGTCTGTAAAATATTTTCCTGGCTGCGGTGCTCTACAGAAAAAATGCATAGAAAGCCAATAGCTACAAGAATAATATACATCCATACCATTATCCAGTCAACACCTTTTGATATTCCCGCTTCGCTACGCATTATTTTATTAGGAATTATTTAATGTAAAGAATCTTTTGCCGGTTTTTTTTGTTCGTCAGGTAAAAGAGCATCTGTGTTCGATTTGTTCTCGGGAATTTCTTTTTTCTTTTGATCTTCTTTTTGTTTGGCTTTTTTTAGTTTATCCAATGCTTCCTGGTCATCCTGTTCATCCATATCCATTGTATCTTTTATGATCTTTATATATCCCTTTGCAAGAAGATAAGAAGTATCTTTTAAATGCATTAAAGAATCACGATAGCGAAGCTCGCGGTAAATTCTTGCAGGCATTAAATTTAATTTTGAAATGGCTTCAACCTTTGCCTTGCGGTCGGGCTCTGTGATGGAATCTTTTAAATATTGTTCTATCATAAAGCCCGCAATAGGCGCCGCTGAACTTGCACCAAAGCCCGCATTCTCACAAATTACAGCGATAGCAATTTTAGGATTATCTCTTGGAGCAAAAGCCGCAAAAAATGCATGGTCTTTTTGTTTTACCCCGCGGTAAGAATTCTCTACCGTTCCGGTTTTGCCACAAACAACAATGCCGGGAACCTTTGCTGCGCTTCCTGTTCCGGTTTCCATTACACCTTGCATACCATCATGCACTGCATCAAAAACACTATCAGGAATGTCTACAGCCGTATGTTTTTCATTAAATTTTGTAAGCATGCCAAAGGTATCGCCACCTTCAATTGAATCTATAAGATGAGGAGTTTTATACCATCCTTTATTGGCGAGATAGGCCATTTCGTTTGCCACCTGCAATGGCGTTACATCCACTTCGCCCTGGCCAATACTCACTGAACGAAAATTGCAATAATTCCATTTTCCTTTTCCATACACTTTATTAAAATAGGCCGGCGTTGGAATGTTTCCTCTTTTTTCTGAAGGAAGATCAACTCCTAATTTATGCCCGAGACCGAATGCATACATGTAATTATTCCACACAGACAAACTACTGTCCACACTGGGATACTCAGGATTATTGATAACCCTTTGCATTACCGTAGCAAAATATGTATTGTCAGAAACTGTGATCGCACTGCGCAAATTAAATGTTCCGCGGTCTAAACATTTCATGGGTTTTCCCGAACCACATCCATAAAATGCGCCGGTACAGGTAACCCGAAAGTCAGTAGTGATAACGCCTTCCTGCAAACCCACCAAGGCCTGTAAAGTTTTAAAAGTAGAACCCGGCGAATAAGTAGAGTTTACGGTGCGGTTCATTAATGGCAATCTTGGATCGAGCAAAAGTTCAGCAAAATGTTTTTTTCTTTCGGAGCCTGTTAAAAGTTTAGGCTTATAAGTTGGCGTACTTACCATTGCCAAAATGCCACCGGTCTTGGGATCGATGGCAACGATCGCGCCCACTTTATTATCCATTAATTTTTCTCCCAGCATCTGCAATTGAATATCCAATGCCATGTGCATGTTTTGCCCGGCGATAGCGGCTGTATCATATTTTCCATTTTCCAACCTGTCTGTTAGCCGGTTCTTATTATCTCTTTTCCAGAATTCAATTCCGCGTTCTCCCATCAATACTTTTTCATAACTATGTTCAATGCCTGTCCAGCCTGTATAATCACCGATCTGGTAACCTTCGGCTGCATGTTTTTTTAGAAACGGAGAATCTACTTCTGATAAATAACCTAAAATATTTCCTGCAGCATCGTATGGATAATCTCTCACCGGCCGCTCCTGCAAATAAAATGCAGGGACAAATTTGTACATACTCTCATTAAGTTTTGCAATTTTTTCTTCCGGCAAAAGCGCTTCAAATACTGAGGGACGATAGCTTTTATTTTTTATGATGGCAGTAATAATTCTTTTTCTAAATTCAGTAGTATCAATATTGAGAATCCTGCAAAGTGCAAAAGTATCTACGCCTTTTAATTTTGCCGGCGTTACCATAAGATCGTAAATGATTGTGTTTTGCAGGATGGGCCTGCCTTTGCGGTCAAATAAAATCCCTCTGTCGGGATAAATTACTTTTCTAAATTTCCCCTGTTCATCAGCCATGATAGAATATTTTTTACTAATTACCTGAAGGTTGAATAATTGAAAAATAATTACCAGGCACATTACAATAAAAATCAGGCTGATTACATTTTTGCGGGACTGATTAAAAACAGACACTTAATTGTGATTTATAAACGGTGTGAAGAGAGAACGGAATAAATGTAAAATTAATATCTCTACGCTGTATTTGTTCTAAATTTTTGTTTACGCACAAATAATAATTCTGTAATTAAAATTAAGAACAAAGATATTACCACTGATAAAAGTGTTTTACCAAGGAAATACAAAATGCCGGCAAACTGCAATGCTTCCAGCAGAAAAAGAAGTGCGTGATGTATAATGGTTAAAATGGAAACGTACATGAAGTAAGATGCGAAGCCCATACTTTTTATAGAAGGCTCTTCATAGTTTGCTTCAACCCCTTCCTGGGTTATTAAAATATTTATTATAAACGGACGCATGAAGGCGATGAGAACACAAGGCGCAGCATGAAGACCGGGGGTTTTAGTAAAATAATCAAGCGCAAGACCTAATGCCAAAGCAACGAACATTAAAGTTCTTCTTCCTGTTTTAAATGGCAGCCAAAGAATAAATAAAAAATAAAGGTATGGGTTGATAAGATGATGCAGCGGCGGCACCTGGTTAAGCACAAATACCTGCACCAAAATAAAAAGAATAAATCTTATTATATTTTTTACCAGGTTACTCATTTGTTTTTTTAACTCTTTTTAATAATTCTGCAGGCTCTTCTTTTTGAAGATTATTAATGATGTAAACAAATTCCATATTATAAAAGTTGGCCGCTGTTTTCACTTTAAGCGTATACACGTTGCTGCTTTTGTCTTCAACAATTTCATCAATAGTGCCGATGAGCAATCCATAAGGAAACTTCTCTGAAAAGCCACTGGTAATAACAGAATCGCCTTTACTTACTTTTGCATTCTTGCCTATATCTTTCAATAGAACTATGTTTGGTTTTTTGCCATCCCATACTATATTTCCTGTTTCACCGGTCTTTTTAAGTTTTGCACTTATGTTACTTTGGCGGTGAAGCAAACTCATTACCACTGCATAATTATTGCTGATATCTATCACCGTTCCTATCACTGCATTGTTTACATCTATAACGCCAAGATCTTTTTGTAACCCTTGCAGCGAGCCCCTGTTTAATTGTATATAATTATTAGGAAGGCTAACAGAATTGCCGATAACTTTTGCATGCATGTATTGGTACTTCCTGTATTTTTTTGTGGAATCTATGCGAATGGTATCGATGGCAATTTTGTTTACGGTATCCGGCATTTCAAAATCCTGTTTTAATTTATTGTACAGCATTTCATTTGCCTTTACCAGGGAATCGTTTGTTCTTTTTAATTGAAAATAATATTCTACGCTATTGTATTGTTTGTAAATTTTTCCGGTAACCTCATTGGCAACGCCCATGAACACTGCGTTTTGGAACCGGTTGTAATTAAAAACCATGTAAAGACAAAACCCCTGTATAAATAAAAAGAGAAGGAAATTAAAATAGCGGCGGATGAATAAAAAGATGTTACGCACTAGCAGGGTTTATAGAGTAGATAAAGTATCTAAAGTAAATAAGGTTACACCGCACTTGAAGATTTTAAATCTTTTTGGTTGCGCAGATAAATAATGTATCCATCCAACATTCTCTCAAGCTCTTTAAATTTTAATCTATAATCTTCCAGTACCAAATCTGAAATATAATTCGAATCCAAAGCATCAATCAGATGATTTATAGTTTCTGTCAATGAGCCTCTTGCCTGCACACAAAAATGAATTTGATCAGGATAAGAAAATCTGCCATGTCCTTCAGCAATTAATGCTCCAATAGATCTTGAACTTCGTATCATCTGATCTACTAATCTAAATTTTTCTTCAGCAGGAAATGTTTTTACTGTACTGGAAATTTCAAGTTTTAATGTACGGGCTTTTTTCCAAATCTCTAATTCTTCAAAACCAAATGAATGGGGATTCATACATTAATTACTTTATTTACCTTTTTACTTTATATACTTCAAAAGCTATCTCATTACAAAAGGAAAACGGTCATAATGTTTCAGTGCTATACCTGTTCCTCTAACTACACTTTTTAATGGATCATCAGCAATATGTACAGGCAATTTTATTTTAGCGGCTAATCTTTTATCAAGCCCTCTTAGCAAAGCACCGCCGCCTGTTAAATACAATCCCCTGCGGTAAATATCAGATGCAAGTTCCGGAGGCGTTGTTTCCAACGCTTTAAGAATTGCTTCTTCAATTTTAAAAATTGATTTATCCAATGCTTCAGCAATTTCCTGGTAGCTAACAAATATTTGTTTAGGAATACCGGTAACAAGATCACGTCCGTTTACAGGGATGTCATCAGGAGGATTCTCAAGATCTTTCATCGCAGCGCCTATCTGTATCTTGATCTGTTCCGCAGTTCTCTCACCGATCAATAAACTATGATAGCGACGTAATGCCTCTTTAATATCTGCAGTAAATTCATCACCTGCAATGCGGATAGATTGATCGCAAACAATACCTGCCAATGCAATTACGGTTATGCCTGTTGTTCCGCCGCCAATATCAATTATCATATTTCCAACTGGCTCTTCTACGTCAATACCAATACCCAACGCTGCAGCCATAGGCTCGTGTAATAAATAAACTTCTTTTGCGCCTGCCTGTTCTGCACTGTCTCTTACCGCACGTTTCTCAACTTCAGTAATTGAAGAAGGAATACAGATCATCATACGCCAGCTTGGAGGAAACAAAGGTTTTTTTGGGTAGATCATTTTGATCATTGCCCTTATCATCAATTCGGCCGCATTAAAATCTGCGATCACACCATCCTTTAACGGGCGAACCGTGCGGATGCTTTCGTGCGTCTTCTCATGCATCATCAATGCCTTTTTTCCTACGGCTAATAAGTTTTTAGGATTGTTCCTGTCTAACGCCACGATAGAGGGTTCGTTTACAACCACTACATCATTATGAATAATGAGCGTGTTTGCGGTGCCCAAATCTATTGCGATCTCTTGTGTAAAAAAATTAAAAAGGCCCATGCTTTGGGGTAAAAATTAAAGTGTAAACAATGCCTGCAAAGTTGAAGGAAATAATTTGAATTAACAATGCCAAACATTTGATAAATAAAAGCTTCCTCTATCTTTCTCAACATCGCAGAAAATCTAACGTACAAAACATAATTTTATGCAAACTATTTTGAATTAAAATACAATCGCGAAGTATTAATCGGCAAATTCATAGCCAATATCTGTGCGATAATACATACCCTCAAAATATATCTGCCCTAAAATATTTTTTGATAATTCAACTGCTTCTGCAATTGTATCTGACAGGGCCGAAACCGCCAGTACTCTTCCACCATTGGTAACTATTTCGTTTCCTTCTTTTTTTGTGCCGGCATGAAAAACCATTATGCCTCCCTCTGCTTCAATTGTTTTTATCGATTCAGTGTTTTCCAAATAACCAAGATCGATCGGTTTGCCTTTTTCAAATTCACCAGGGTAGCCGCCGCTAACCGCCACAATTGTTGCTGCACATCTCTGATCAATATCAATTTTTTCTTTGTTTAATTCACTACATGAGCAACTAATAAATAATTGAACAAGATCATTTTTTAATCTTAATAAAACCACTTCACTTTCGGGATCACCCATGCGGCAATTATATTCGATCACCATCGGTTCATCCTCAACTTTTATAAGACCAAAAAATACAAAACCTTTGTAAACGAGTTCTTCTTTTTGCAGGCCATCAATTGTTGGTTGAATTATTCTGTCAACAACTTTTTGCATAAATGCTTCATGCGCAAATGGCACCGGGCTTATGGCTCCCATGCCACCGGTATTAAGGCCTGTATCGCCTTCGCCTATCCGTTTGTAATCTTTTGCTTCAGGAAGTAAAACAAAATTTTTCCCATCAGTTAATGCAAAAACACTTAGCTCTATCCCGTTTAAAAATTCTTCTACAACAACTTTTTTTCCGGCAGCACCAAATTTTGACTGTTGTATCATCAGCTCAAATTCTGCCATTGCTTCAATATGATTCTGGCAAATTAAAACACCTTTCCCTCCTGCCAATCCATCAGCCTTCAGCACAACCGGCAGCGGATGATCCTTTATGTATAAAATTCCTTCTTCATAATTATTTATATCAAATTCTTTGTAAGCAGCTGTTGGAATATTATGCCGTTGCATAAATGCTTTAGCGTATGATTTGCTGCCTTCCAGCTTTGCGGCTTCCTGCGAAGGGCCGATGACAATTATGTTATTTAATTTATTATCGTTTTTAAAAAAATCATAGATGCCATGTACCAATGGATCTTCGGGGCCAACAAAAACCATTTCGATATTTTGTTTGATACAAACTTTTTTTATTGCATCAAAATCATTTACAGAAATATCAATGTTCTCTCCAAATTGAAGCGTGCCTGCATTACCAGGGGCTATAAATAATTTTGTGAGAAGTGTGCTGCGGCTGATCTTCCATGCGAATGCATGTTCTCTTGCGCCATTGCCAAGGATAAGAATATTCAAAGGAATTAGTTTAATGGGTTCTAAAGTAATACAAATTTAACCATTCAAATTTTGTAAAATATTTTCTCTGATAAATAAGTTGAAATATTTTTTAACATCGGAATTATATAAATAGAATTTAGCATTTAGAATTTATCTGTATTTTACAACATATAAATATTTATTTTCAAATAAAAAATTCATTATGGAAGACCAGATAATTCCTGTAGATACAGATGTAAGAAAGAAAGGGAAACATCCAAAAGCTTTGTATGTACTTTTC
>DATCOF010000275.1:0-3543 GCA_036564845.1 Chitinophagaceae bacterium
GCTCCTCAGCAGAGCCTGCTTCCGTTTTTATCTTCAACACAAATGTAAAGCTATTTTAGGATTACATTTTAAGAGTACATTTATAACAGGATTAGTAATCACAAGTGTAAACTTTTTTCAGGACGAGTCACAATAATAAAAGTATTGCTGTCCTGAGTTTGTAACTCAGGACATTCACATTCTCCATAACCTTTGCTCTGTTTCCTCTATAACAAAATAAATATTATTGATACGTATCTTCTAATCCGGACTTTTAACTAACATCGAAGGCTGTAAGTCCTGAGTTGCAAACTCAGGACAGCAGTGAGTAAGATCAACCATGATATTTTTATCCCGATAGCTATCGGGATATTTTTTACCTGTATTTTTAGTTGAAGCAGTTATTTCTGCCATAAAATTTATTTATGGCTAAGAAGCAGTTAAGAATTTTTTCAATAAGAATTAAGAAGATTATTGTTGGTCGCAAGATAAATTTACCCCGGCGGGGTTTTCACCGCAGTGTCTAATATTTAAAATATATTTTCTGTGAAACCCCGATGTCCGTAAAACAGCGGGGTTTCATTTCCGCCAGGTTATTAATTTTTGTGTATTAAACAGGAAATAAAAACCCCGCTGAGAAAGAAAATTGACCCGTGAGAAATTATTTAATGTTATCAATCAGAAAAAATTGGAAGGAATAATGTTTGGATATGCACAATTGTACTGCATTCCCGGTCCTTTAGGGAGAGAGCCTGTCCCGATTTTTCGGGAAGGTTAGGAGGTTAGGGTGGCATATTCTCTCATGTAGGAATAGGGTTTTGTAAGTTTTCCCTTCTTTACAATAGTTGCCTTATTTAATATTTCGGAACTGCCATTAATAATATCTTTTAAAATATATTTTACAATTTGTTCACCAAAATATCTTGACGCATCCCGTGGTAGTTCATTTGGCAAATTGCCTACTGCCATTACATCTACAGAGCCACGAATATAAGGCTTGATTACTTTAAAAGTCTTTTTACTCACACCATAAACAGGCTCTTCTATTGTTGAATCCCCAATGTTACAAGGCACAGAACCATTGCGGTCATCTGATATATCCGCAATAGTTTTTATATTGAATTTTTTATTCGCCAGGTCTTTTAGTTCAAATAATCTTGGAATATTTTTTTCCCAATACACACCGTTCATTAAAATATCTGTTACAGAAATATAATTACGAAACAGGTTTTTATATTTTTCTGGATGAGCATGAAATTCCCTGCGATCATACTTACCCGTTTTTTTATTTTCATAAAGATCAGCGCCCTTTAAATGAACATACACGGGATAAGAAAATATTTTATCTAAAAAAAGATCAGGTTCTGTTTCGTGAATTCCCATGAGGTTCATAATTTCCAAAACACCGTGCGCCACTCTGCCACTGCCGGTTATAGCAATCTTAATGCTTGGAAGTTTTAATCCGAAATAAGTATGAATAAGATGCCGGAAATCTTTTTGTGAGTTAACCCTGTCAAGATGAAAAATTTTTGTGCGTTCACCATAAGCCATCATCCCATTATGTGCACCCACGATACCGGCAAAAAAACCAAAGCCCAGTATCCTTGTGCCATCATCATGTTCCAGACATTCGTAATCTATCAGCGTAATTTTATTTTTTATAATTGCCTGCAACAATTTCCTGTTCCTGGATTGTAATTTTTTTGTGTGTGAAAAAATAAAATAAGTTTTATTTGACATCAGCATTTCAACAGGCACTTCTTTTATCCCCATTAGAATATCACAATCAGAAATGTCTTCACTTACTTCAATGCCTGCCATACTATATTCTTTATCGCTAAAGCAACGATGTTCACTATGCTGAACAATGATCTTTATCTCTGTAAAATTATTTTGTATCCATTTGCATTGCGAAGGTGTAAACGCAACACGGTTATCTGCAGGAATTTTTTCTTCTCTTATCAATCCTATTTTAAGCATACTTACAATTGTTAAAGCAATTTACATTTTACATTTAATAATCATCTCTACCTTTGCCTGATGAATTATTTTGAATTGTTTGAAATACCGGTTAGTCTGCAGGTTGATAAAAAATACGTACAGAATAAATATTTTGAATTGCAGAAAAAATATCATCCTGATTTTTTTTCAAATGAAAGTGAAGAAGAGCAGGCAAATGTACTTGAGAAATCTTCGATGATAAACAATGCATATAAAACATTTCAAAATGATGAGGAAACCATTAAATATGTTTTGCAATTAAAAGAGTTGTTGGAAGAAGAAGAAAAGTATCAATTGCCCCCGGAATTTTTAATTGAGATGATGGAACTTAATGAAGCTTTGATGGAGGTTGATGATTCATCTCAGGAAGAAACAGAAACAAAGATCAACCAACTGCAAAAATATTTGTATGATAGGGTGCAGAAAATTATAGAATATTATAATGAAGACAATACCACGAATGAACAATTGCTGCAGGTAAAAGATTATTATTTTAAAAAGAAATACCTGAAACGCATTTTGGAGAGATTGGATGGAATGCGTAATATTGCCTCCCAAAATTAAAGCCCGGATGGCGGAATTGGTAGACGCAGCAGACTCAAAATCTGCCGTTCGCAAGGATGTGCAGGTTCGATTCCTGTTCCGGGCACGGATTAAAAATTAAAAGCCTTGATAGTATTAGCTTTCAGGGCTTTTTTATTTGGAGTGAAATGATAGCGGCTTTATTAATTTTCAAGCAACCTGTCAGTTGAGAAAAACTGCCAGAAAAGGGGGAAAACATTCTGAATAAATAACCATTAATATTCAGGTACGGTAAAAATAATGCAGGTTCCTTTTCCCATTTCGCTTTCAACGCGGATGGTGCCGCCGTGCTGGGTAACAAAATCCTTTACAAGTATTAAACCAAGGCCTGAGCCTTTTTCATTATTTGTACCAGATACCGAGGAGGAATTAAAATTTGTAAATAAATTTTCCCTGATACCTGCTTCCATGCCTATACCCGAATCAGTGATACAAAGCTCCACCATCTTATCTATACGTTGAGCAGTTATAGTTATCAATCCGCCTTGTGGAGTATATTTAATGGCATTTGTAACCAGGTTTTGAAGAATAGAACGAAGCATTAATGTATCTGCATTTACATAAATATCAAAAGGAACTTTGTTTTCAAGAACAATATTTTTTTGCGTGACATTGGCTTTTAACAATTCCAAACTCTGATCCACTCCATGAACCAAATGAATTTTTTCAGAATTAAAAGTTGTTTTCTCAAGTTGCATTTTGGCCCAGTCAACCAGTTCATTCAATTGCTGAAGAATTTTATTAGAGGTGCGATGGATAACCTGTACCAATGGCTGAATCCCGTCAAAAATATGATTTTCTGTATTGCGGCTTAATTGATCTGATGAGATCAGCAAAGCTGTTAAGGGGTTGCGGAGATCATGAGAAATAACCGACAGAAACTTTTTTTGAAAGGCAAGTTCTTTATTAGCAATGATTAACTCTGCTGCCCGTTTTACTTTCTCTTCGTTTTGATAGGCAAGTTCTATGTTAGCAATGCTT
>DATCOF010000276.1:0-4057 GCA_036564845.1 Chitinophagaceae bacterium
GTTTGCAAAGGGCAAAGGATAAAAATGATATAGATGTTGTAAAGAAGCTTTATGGTTTACCTGATTGATAGTTGTATGTAATTGTGAAAATGAAAATGTGAAGAATGAAAATATTATTAATGATACTTGTCTTTTTTGTAAACAATAAAAGTTATGCGCAAACCTATGAGGAATGGTTTCAACAAACAAAGACACAGAAAAAATATTTGCTGCAACAGATCGCAGCTTTGAAAGTTTATATTGGTTATGCAGAGAAAGGATATTCTATAGCCACCAAAGGGCTACATACAATTCAGGATATCAAACATGGTGATTTTAATCTGCATAATAATTTTTTCAATTCATTGAGCGCTGTTAATCCAACAGTGAAAAAATACTCAAAGGTTGCCTCAATAATTCTCATGCAAATTTCAATTGCAAAGCAGGTTCATACTACAATAAAAGATTGCAGAAATGGAAAACAATTAACGGATACAGAATTAAAATATCTCCAACACGTCTTTGATAATCTTCTGGATGATTGTGTCAAAAATTTAGATGAACTCATTGCGCTCATTACAGATGGAGAAACGCAAATGAAAGATGATGAGCGCATAAAAAGAATTGATAAGCTGTATGCTGATATGCAGGATAAACAAGTGTTTACACAATCTTTCAGCCACACTGCAAAAGGGCTTTCAGTTCAAAGGAGAAATGATGCATATGATATTGAAATTGAAAAAAAATTAAACGGATTAAAATGAAAACAAAATTTTATGCAGTGCTATTATTTGTAATGATGAGTTATGGTTCTGCATTTTCTCAATCCCAGGAAGCGCAGCAACTTTTACTGAATGTAGAAAAGCTCACTCAGTTAAAACAGATATTAAAAGATCTGTACAAAGGATATCAAATAGTCAGCAAAGGTTATAATACTATCAAAGATATTTCCCAGGGAAATTTTAATCTGCATAAGGCCTTTCTTGACGGGCTTATGGAAGTAAGCCCTGCTGTAAAAAAATACAAAAGGGTGATTGATATTATTACTGCGCAGGGGATGCTTGTAAAAGAATACAAAAATGCTTTTAACCGCTTTAAGAAAAGTGATCTCTTTAACATTAAAGAAATCGATTACATGGCTGGAGTTTATACAAATTTATTTGATAAAAGTTTACAAAGCCTTGATGAACTATTAATGGTAATAACGGCTAACAAACTCCGGATGAGTGATGATGAAAGGTTTGCTGCAATAGACAGAATTTTTAAAGATATGGAAGACAAACTTTCCTTTCTCAGGAATTTTAACCGGAGTACAACCATACTCGCAATGCAACGGGGCAAGGAAACAATTGATACTAAAGTAACGGAGCAGTTATACAATGTTGGACATTAAAAAATATAAAAATGAAAAAGTGTGTTTGGGTTGCGCTATGCGTAACGGTGGGAATGATCATTCCAAATATTGCATTGGCGCAAGGCGGTTTTGCCGATGAAGTTAAGAGCCTTCATTCAGTCCTTGAAAAACTTTATGATGACATGCTGCCGCTGTGCAGTAAGCTCATTGGTGTTGGAAGAGGTATTGCAGGTTTTGCAGCCACCTGGTATATCGCCAGCAGGGTGTGGCGGCATATCGCCAATGCAGAGCCGATAGATTTTTATCCACTTTTCCGTCCTTTTGTTTTGGGATTTGCGGTAATTATTTTCCCTTCTGTTATTGCAATGATCAATGGTGTGATGCAGCCTACTGTTACCGGAACAGCTTCCATGGTGGAAGATTCAGATAAAGCAATCGCTGTTCTGTTGCAGAAAAAACAGGAAGCAATTAAACAAACTACTGTGTGGCAAATGTATGTTGGAGTTGATGGCAGCGGCGACAGGGATAAATGGTATAAGTACACACATCCCGAAGAGGACCCTGCTGATGAAGGATTTTTTGCAGGCATCGGCAATGATATAAAATTTGCGATGGCGAAAGCATCCTACAATTTTCGCAATGCTATAAAGCAATGGCTCAGTGAAATACTCCGTGTCTTTTATGAAGCAGCTTCTCTTTGCGTAGATACGATCAGAACTTTCTATTTAATTGTGCTCGCTATTCTCGGGCCATTGGTATTTGGCATTGCTGTCTTTGATGGATTTCAGCACACGCTTACAACATGGATAGCCCGCTATATCAATATTTTCTTGTGGCTTCCTGTTGCGAATATTTTCGGTTCCATCATCGGCAAGATCCAGGAGAACATGTTGAAAATAGATATTGCACAGGTGCAGGATTATGGAGATACTTTCTTTTCATCAACAGACACAGCTTATCTCATTTTCATGATCATTGGCATTGTCGGTTATTTCACTGTCCCATCAGTTGCGAATTATATTATTCATGCAGGTGGAGGAAACACTTTGCTGTACAAGGTCACAAGCCTTACCAGCAATTCAGGAAGAATGGTAGTGAATAATATTTCATCAACTACATCTTCAGTTGCCAATTCAGTCAGCACAGCAGGCAATTATATGAGCAATAAATTATCAGGTAAATCCTAAGATATGTTTAAACAAATGAAAAATATAGATGCTGCTTTCAGGCATATAAAAACATTTTCACTTTTGCTTTTAACGGGCTGCTTTTTCCTGTGTAGTTATGTGTTGTATAAAAGTTATGAACTGTCTGCAAAGCTGCAGGACAAAATCTTTATCCTCGCAGGAGACAAGGCTTTGGAAGCATATGCTTCAGGCAGAAAAGATAATGTTCCCGTTGAAGCAAAGGATCATGTTACTATGTTTCATCAATATTTTTTTACACTCGACCCCGATGATAAAGTGATCGATGCAAATCTTGCGAAGGCAATGTATTTATCAGATGGCTCAGCAAAAAAGCAATATGATAATTTAAAAGAAACCGGATACTATTCAAATATCATATCCGGTAACATCAGCCAGAAAATAAATGTTGACAGTGTAAATGTTGATACAAAGCAACAGCCATATTATTTTAAATGTTATGCCACCATGCGGATCATCCGTCCCAACAGTATTGTAACACGCAATTTAATTACAGAAGGATTTTTAAGAAATGTGACAAGATCAGATCATAATCCACATGGCTTCCTTATTGAGCGTTGGTCAACACTCGAAAACAAAGATATTAAAACAGAAAGCAGATGAAATTATTCAGAAAAAATATTACACAAACAAAATCAACTGTTAGTGATAAAGCAGCCGGTTGGATCGCAAATGGAATATTAAAAGTGCAAAACAAATTTGCAAATGTGCTGGGAAAAATATCTGCTTCATGGAAAACAAAACAGCAATTGATATTTTTTTCCATGATCTGGATAGTGCTGGGCGGATTGAGTGTGGTAGCCATTGTTAAACCTTTTGATAAAAAATCGGCAAATATAATAAGCAGACCTGCTGCGATTAAAACACCGAGAATGATACCTGATGAAAATCAAAACCAGGTTCGCATAACTGATAATGAGATAAAGAAGATACATGCTTTTAAACAATCACTTGACAGCGTTACAAAAAAGAAATTATTAGCAACACGCCCCGGTTTGATGGATAGCCTTGAGATGGTTGAACAATTATATTATTCACAAAAAAAATAAATAACATGAACAACAGATCCGCGCAATTTCTGCGCAAAAGAAAATTTTATCTGGCATTGCCGTTACTGGTACTGCCTTTTGTTACACTTGCTTTCTGGGCAATGGGAGGAGGTAAAGAAAAAACTGAAGACGAAAAAATTGCTGCAGGTTTGAATTTACAATTACCGGATGCAAAATTAAAAGATGAGAAAAATTTTGACAAGCTCAGTTTTTATAACCAGGCTGACAAAGATTCTTTACAGCATGAAGAAGATTTAAAAAATGATCCTGATTATAAACCTGCACCGGATACAGGTATGAATGTTCTGCAAATGATCACAAAAAATAATTCAGGATACACGCCGGAAAATAACAGTCTTATAAAATCACCTTACAGTAACAATACCGGAATGGATGCTAACGAGCAAAAGGTATATAAGAAGATCAATGAACTTAACCAACAGATCAATACACCTAATCAAAATCAATCA
>DATCOF010000277.1:0-9622 GCA_036564845.1 Chitinophagaceae bacterium
TCAATTTAGCGAATCTCTTCTAAATAAAAATCCGCAAGCAGGATAACCTGTTGCGGATGTAAAGAATCTTCGTGGGGTTTAGGGTTTATATCTCTCTGCTACTTTTTTCCAGTTAACCACATTCCAGAAAGCTTTTAAATATTCCGGTCGCCTGTTTTGATACTTCAAATAATAAGCATGCTCCCAAACATCACAACCTAATAGCGGTGTGCATTTGCATTCTGCAACACCTGCCTGTCCGGTAGGCAGGTCCATTAAAGGATTATCTTGGTTAGGTGTTGAACAAATTACCAGCTTGCCATCCTGCGATCCAAGCCATGCCCATCCGCTTCCAAAACGTGTAGCGCCTGCTGTATTAAATTTTTCTTTGAATTCGTCAAACGAGCCAAACGCCTCGTTGATTGCATCTGCTAGTTTTCCATCAGGATTACCGCCTGCATTGGGTGCAAGGCTTTCCCAGAAAAAACTGTGATTCCAATGGCCGCCACCATTATTTCTTACTGCAGGGCTAATGGTTCCCGCATGCTTCACTAATTCCTCAATACTTTTATTTTCATTTTCAGTTCCTGCGATTGCTTTGTTCAAATTGTCAACATAAGCCTGGTGATGCTTATCGTGATGGATGGTCATTGTTTCTTTATCGATGTGTGGCTCCAATGCTTCGTATGCGTAAGGAAGAGCCGGTACTGTAAATGCCATGATATTTATTTTTTAAGTGTTAGAAAAATGATTGACTGCAAATTTACCTGTAAAGCATTACAAAAACCGTGCAACCATCAATATTTCCTTATCACGAAAACTTTCTTCTTGCCTTAAAGAAATTTTTTATCAGCGTTGCGCAATCATCTTTACAAATATTATTTATAATCTCTGTTTTGGGATGAAAAGGATTTCCCCCCTCTCCAAATGGAGAGGGGCCGGGGGTGAGGTATTTCCTGTAGCCATTTTTTTCATCTTCTGCGCCATATACTATCCTGCAGATCTTGCTCCAATATAGTGCACCGGCGCACATCAGGCAGGGCTCGATGGTAACATACAAAGTAGCTTCGGGTAAATATTTTGATCCAAGAAAATTAAATGCAGAAGTGAGCGCAATAATTTCTGCATGCGCTGTAGAATCATTTAATTTCTCAACCTGGTTATATGCCCTCGCGATAATTTTATCCTGCATAACTATCACAGCGCCTATTGGAACTTCATCTTCACCATAAGCCCGTTGAGCTTCCTTCAGCGCCTGCTTCATATAATATTCATCACTTTGCGGCATTATTGTTTTTATTACCTTGAGGAAACAAAATTAGCTGTAATGAGTGATTTAATTTCTTCACTTGCAAATCTTCGCAATTATTATAACAGCGGAGCAACAAAGTCTTATGCATTTCGTAAAAAGCAATTGCAATTGCTAAAAAAATCGCTCCTGAAATATGATAGCGAAATAGAAGAGGCTTTGTTTGCTGATCTCAAAAAAAATCGTGAAGAAACATATGCAACAGAAACAGGATTAGTGTTGGCTGAGATAAATGTTACTTTAAAAAATTTGCGGCAATGGATGAAACCAACATCAGTGGGTACCAATCTCGTCAACCTTCCATCCACCAGTAAAATTTATCGTGACCCTTTAGGTGTTGCCCTCATCATATCTCCCTGGAATTACCCGGTGCAATTGTTATTGATCCCTTTAGTGGGTGCCATTGCCGGTGGGAATTGTGCAGTGTTGAAGCCTTCGGAATTTGCAGTGGAAACAGATAAAATACTTCAGAAAATTATTACTGAAATATTTCCACCCGAATATGTTTTATATGTGCAGGGCGATGGCGCAGAAGTTGTTCCTGCGATGATGAAAAATTTTCGTTTCGATCATGTGTTTTATACAGGCAGCATTCCGGTAGGGAAAATAATTTATCAAATGGCTGCCGAAAAGTTAGTGCCGGTTACGTTAGAGCTTGGTGGTAAAAGCCCGGCTATTGTTCATGCAGATGCAGATATTACTATTGCGGCTAAGCGGATAGTGTTTGGTAAATTTCTTAACACGGGGCAAACGTGTATTGCACCTGATTATGTTTTGGTGCATAATGATGTGAAAGAAAAATTTATAGAGAAACTTAAAGAGACCATAACGAAATTTTACAGCAACGATGCATCATCAAATTATAATTATGGAAAGATCATCAACGAAAAAAGATTTGATAAACTGCTGAGTTATCTTGATGAAGGTAACATTGTAACCGGAGGCAATTACAACAGGGAAAAATTATTTATTGCACCAACAGTAATGGATAATGTTTCGCTTGATTCATCATTGATGACCGAAGAAATTTTTGGCCCGTTATTACCGGTAATTAATTTTAGTACAATTGAAGAGGCTATGAATATTGTTCAGCGAAATGCAGGCCCGTTGGCATTCTACTTATTTACTAACAGCAAAAAAACAGAAGATGAATGGATAGAAAAAATCCAGTTCGGCGGTGGCTGCATAAATAATGCTGACTGGCATTTTACAAACCATTACTTGCCATTTGGCGGCGTAGGAAATAGTGGTATGGGGTCGTATCACGGCAAATATTCTTTCGAAACTTTTACACGGTTAAAACCAGTAATGAAAACTCCCAACTGGTTCGACCCTTCCATTAAATATCCGCCACTAAAAGGAAAGTTGAAATTATTTAAATGGGTTATTAGATAACTTTTTTGTAGTAAGCTATTTTCCCGGAGAAAAAAAATTGTATTAATTTTTTATCCAGGTATCCTTAAACTATGTAAAAGTAAATTAGAAGGTTTATTTTCAACATGAAATTGTTAGCCATTGAAGCACTTGTCAAACAAACCTTCGTTTAGGTTTTTAATTTTATTAATTTGTTTATTAGTTAGCCTGTCCAATAAATCTATCTCTCAAAACAAAACTTTTCTCCTTACTATAAAACACGATCTTCTGACAATTAATGAGGAAGTTATTAAAAGCAACTTTGCCCCTGCAGTTACCTGTAACATTTCTCCGGGTACAGATGTTGAAGATCTATTTGCGAAAGCGCTTGTGTACGGCCAGGAAGGAAACTGGCAATGCTGCAGAAATATTTTAAACGCTGTTGTTGCAAAGCGGGTAACACTTACAGCCCTACAGGCATGTCATTTTCATCTTGCATGGGCCGATTATTTTACCCTTCGCCAGAACTACGACTCAGCGTATTATTATGCAGCTCTTGCAGGCAGAGAAGCACAGGAACAAATGTGGAAAAATGAAAAAGCAGAAGGACTGTTGTTATTATCTACAGGAAATCTGAAACAAAGAAATATTTCTTTTGCTTATTCGTGCGCTGATTCAGCATTAATAATTGCAAGACAAACAGCCAATGATAATTTAGAAGGCAGAACCTTACTTCAACTTGCGTTGTGTGCCCGTCGTCATTTTACTGCTGTTGCAAAACGGTCTTTCCCGTATTTTTTAATGGCAAGAGAAAAAAGTATTGCTGCTGCAGACTCTCTAACCCTTGGTACCATTGACCTCTATATCAGTACAGACTATTTTGAATTGGATAAATGGGCAGAAGGACTACCATATTTTAAGGAAGGAATAATGATATCATTGCAAAATAAAAATTTTTACCAGCGTTATCTTGCCTATTCAGCTATGGGCTATGCTTTTGAATTAACTAAAAATTTTCAGGAAGCATTGCTCTTATTTATTAAAGCATTAAAGCTGTCGCAGATTCAGCAACAACCTTACAATACACAGCATTGTTATCATGATATATCCCGCTGCTATCAAGGTTTACATCAATATGATTCTGCTCTTGTTTATGCAAATCTTGCTGGCGATGTTGCAGGCGTAGATCCATTCTACGCAAATGTATGGGATACCAAAGCCGCCATTTATGATGGTATGGGTGATTACAAAATGGCAACGGACATGTATAAAAGATCTATTGATTGGTTTCGCGAAGATTTTTTATACCGCAACCAGGATCAGCTCAGCGGATACGAAGCGAAATTAGATACCAAAGAAAAAGAGATTGCAGTTGCGCAGGAAAAAAAACATGCTCTTCAATTAGAATGGTTGATTGGTGCTATTGGTGGTTTATTGATTATTGCTGCATGGGCATTTATTGTGCAACGAAAGGCAAGGCATAAATTATTTTTACAAAATAATCTCATTCAAAGCCAGCGAAGCACTTTGGAAAAATCCTTAGGCGAGAAAGAAATATTGCTAAAAGAAATTCATCACAGGGTTAAGAATAACCTGTCTGTCATCAGTAGTTTGTTAGAGTTGCAATCAAGCGGGATAAACGATGAAACAGCAAAAGCTGCAATTGCAGTAGGCCAAAACAGGATAGCATCTATTGCTCTTATTCACCAAAGATTATATCAGCACGAAAATCTTGCTGCTATTGAATTAGGTGGATTTCTGCAGGATCTTTCAAAACAGGTAAGCAGTATTTTTAAAAAACCTCAAGCACAAGTTGAAATTGAAATTGATGTTCCTGAAACATTAGTTGATATTGATACTGCGGTTCCTTTGGGTTTGATCATGAATGAACTGCTTACCAATTCATACAAATATGCTTTCGAAGAAAATATAATCGGGCTAATTAAAATTGACCTTCAACAAAAAAGCCCGGGAGATTTTTTATTAACTTATGCTGACAACGGACCGGGAATAAGTAATGAAATCAATATTAAAAAATCCACATCACTTGGCCTGCGGCTTATTAACAGGCTAAGCAAACAAATAGGAGGAAGTGCAACCTATCAATACCGCAATGGCAGCGCTTTCGTCATTAATTTTAAAAATTCAAATATCAGGAACCAGGAATGAGTACATTAAAAATTGGTATCGTTGAAGATGAAATAATAATTGCTGATCACATTGCCGAAATACTTGTAAAACTTGGGTATGAAGTTATTGAGCCTGTAGATTCTTATGCAGAAGCCATACAAATGATAGAAGAAGAAATGCCGGATCTTTTACTTCTCGATATACAATTAAAAGGAAAAAGAGATGGGATAGATCTTGCAGCAAAAATTAAAGATGACTATCACATCCCTTTTATTTTTCTTACAGCAAATGCTGACGCAGCAACGGTTGAACGCGCCAAAAATGTAAACCCCTCTTCTTATCTTATTAAGCCATTTACTAAAGATGATCTGTATACTGCTATTGAAATATGCATGCATAATTTTTCTGCCACGACACCTGCTAAAGTATCTAATGCACCTAATAATTTTATTGTTAATAATTCTCTTTTTATAAAAGAAGGACAGCATTTTAATAAAGTAAAATTTTCTGACATACTATATCTTGAAAGCGAACATGTATATGTAAAAGTTCACACTGCTGATAAAACATTTCTAGTAAGAAATTCACTTCAGAAATACCTGGAAAATTTTAATGATAGAAATTTTTTCCGCATCCATCGCAGTTATGCAATTAATCTGGAACACATACAAAGCGTTAACTCCGAATATGTAATTATAAATGGCGTTACACTTCCGGTTGGTAAAAGTTACAAAGACCTATTACTTGATAGATTAAACCTGAAATAATTTTTAGCAATTTTTTTCGGAAACTTTTTTTACATGTTGAGAACAGGGAGGGGTATGTTTAGAACAAATTCAAAAATGTAAGCAAATTATTTTCTTTTCTTGTGGATTAATATTCATTTAAATTAAAAAATTAAATCATGAAAAAAATTATGACCCGTTTACTTGTTGCCACAACTTTTGTTAGTATTCTCTTTTCTTTTTCCTCCTGCGATAAACTTAAAAGCCAGGTACATCTCCCGGATGTTTTCGCGAAGTCTAAGGATATCGAGTTTGATATTCCACCAACTGCGGTTGGTACACAGTATCAAAATGCTGATGTGAGTTTTGATGTTAATGCACTGCTTGCAGCTAATAACACGAGTGGATATACATTGAGCGCTTCCAACGTAAAGAGTGCAACGGTTAGTAAAGTTTCAGTAGACATAACTTCAACTGTAAGCACCAGTAACAATTTTGCGAATTTCGTAGCGGGCGGATTGGCTATATACAGTAATGCTGCCCCTACACAGGTAAATGTAGCACAAGTACAAAATAACCCTGATGTTTATTCTACACATTTAGATTTTACTGAAACCGGCACAACAGATATTTCAGGATTATTGAAAGGTTCTACTATAACCTACCTTTTTGGATATACCCTGCGCAGGCCTACAACAGTAACGCTGCATGTTGTATTGCATGTAGAATATGATATACAACTTAGTCTTTAAATAAAAATTTCGCGGAACACACATTTTTTTAGAGCTTTTATCCCAAATTATTTCTTAAAAATTTATTTTATTTTTTGTCTATTTAACTTATCCTTAAATAATAAATTATACAACATGAAACAAACGTATTTGCTTTTAGCTTTGGCTTTTATGCTTTTAATTGGATGTAACCCTAAATCAGAATCGAAGAATGCATTCGATATGCCAAATGTAACAACTTTGAAAAATAAGAATAATAATAATTCTCAAAATTCAGGTAGTTGGACAAAATCATACCGGGACGATATGGAAAATGATTTAAGAAAATATGCCAATAAAAATGATATACCAGCCTCACAAATAAACGATTTTACCAATTGCGTTATTAATGCATTGGAAGTAAAATTTCCAAGTGAAAATGTGGACAAACAAAGTGCGGAAGCCCAAAGCGTCATACAAAATTGTGAAAAGAACTATTCTAATCAATCAAATAATAACACGAATTCTAATAATAATAACCAGGCATGGTCAACTATAGACCAACAGGAATTTTTAGATAATTGCACTCCGGGTGCATCCAAATCTTTAGGTTCAAGAGCAGGAAGTGATTATTGCAACTGTGTAATGAAAAAGTTAATGCAGGAATATCCTGATTCCAAAGATGTAAGTAAAGCTTCACAGCAGCACATAAGTGAACTGGCAGCAGATTGTAAAAAAAGTGTGTATGACTAATCACATCCATTACTCAAAAACAGTAAAAATATTTATCTCAAAAAAGAATACTATGGAAAAAGAATTAGAAACAAAAGTTTGGCAAATGTCAGGATTTGTTAAATCCTATACAGAGGGGTTATTAATTTTTAAAGAAGGGAAAGTATCGTTTTTAATGCAGCAGGGCGAACAATTTAAAGTGCCAATATCAGAAGTAAAAAATATAAAATGGCCATTCCTTCAATTCGGTTATGGTGTACATATTGATGTGAATGGGAAAACTTACAAATTAACTTTTGGAGAACCTAGAACGCCAAATCCCTATGATCCCGGAATGATGACTGACGTTGGAGCAATAGCGGGAGGTGTTGATGCAATTAGTAAATTGAGGAAATACAAAATATATAAGGCCAATGCTAAGCAGTGGAAAGAAATATTTAATAAATGAAATATAATTTAATTGTAAACTGCTAATGCATTTTAGTTTTTTAATTAAAAAAAAAAATTACAAGCGAATTGTACTTGCTATTATAAAACAACCATCACAGTTTAAAGGGATGAAAAATAGATTAAACAGATGCTAATAGTGCCATCTTTTTTAATTAAGTAACGCCAGGATTTTATTCTTAAGCATTTTTCTTTCCGTTTCTGAATGCGTTAATGTAATGGCAGTTTCGAAATAATTTTTTGCTTTTGTGATATTGTGCAATCGTGAATGAATTTCGCCAAGTAAACTGTGATATAAATAAGAGGATTCAAGTTTTTTCCTGTCTTTAATATTATCCAATTCAGTTAATGCTTTTTGCGGCCCGTACACTTCCATCACTGCAACAATTTTATTTAATTCATTTATCGGCGAATCAGAAATATTGCACAACCATTCGTAATGTTGC
This sequence comes from Chitinophagaceae bacterium, assembly GCA_036564845.1. GTDB lineage: Bacteria > Bacteroidota > Bacteroidia > Chitinophagales > Chitinophagaceae > Ginsengibacter. The sequence goes on from DATCOF010000277.1 coordinate 7,832, forward strand.
AAAATTCTTTGCCAATCCGTTTCTTTAAAATCTTTTACGCTGCAATGCTCATAAGTAATTGCAGCCTGCAAATGATAGCTGCTGATGATATCACCTAAAGCAGCTTTGCCCATGTTCTCGTTTCCTTTTTCTATCATTGCAGCGTCCCATTTTTTACGATCCTGCAAGGGCAATAAAATTATTTCGCCATCTATTGTTAAGCGGCTTTCACTTCTTGATGAATGAAAACACATAAGCGCCATCAGCGCATACACTTCCGGCAATTGAGTGTGTTTGTTTTCTGAATTAATAATAATTGAATTTCTTTTTTTTCATCTAACTTGATTTATTATTATTTAAAAATGAGCGTAATAAAAAATATAATTTCAAAGCTTTATGGTCTTAGGATGAAAATCTCAAAACTAACAGGGATAGGAATTTCAAAACAACAAAACAATAAAAAAATTATAGCGCCTGTAAGTTTTTACAGCTTGAAAGCAACTGCAAATAATGGAGAAGAAGTGGTCTTTGAAAAATTTAAGGATAATAAGATTTTGATAGTAAATCTTGCCAGCCAATGCGGTTATACGCCGCAGTATAATGAACTGGAAGATCTTTATCGGCATCATAAAAACGATATCACTGTTCTTGGTTTTCCTTCAAACGATTTTGGCGGACAGGAACCGGGAACGGATGAAGAAATAGAAAAGTTTTGCAAAGTAAATTTTGATGTAACGTTTCCGTTATTTCATAAGGATCATGTAAAAGGTTCGGCAAAGCAACCGGTCTATCAATGGCTTTGTGATGCTAAAAAAAATGGATGGAACAATGAAGAACCATCCTGGAATTTTTGTAAATACCTTATTGATGAACAGGGAAATCTTGATAAGATATTTTCTTCTTCTGTTTCGCCGCTTTCAATAATAAGTTAAAAAAAAATTGTTTTTTGCAGGCATCTTTTTAATCATCCCGTCCTGTTTTTTATAGCTAACTTTAGGGCATTAAAATTCTAAACTATGTCACCATTTAATTTAACCAAACCCATTGCGATCGGTTGCGATCATGCAGGGGTAGAATACAAAGAAGACATTATATCTTTTTTAGAAGGAAAAGGATTGGAGTATAAAGATTTTGGAACGTTTACCACTGACTCTGTAGATTATCCTGATTTTGCACACCCGGTGGCAAACTCGGTAGAAAATAATGAAACAGCATTTGGGATATTACTTTGCGGCAGCGGAAATGGTGTTGCTATCACAGCTAATAAACATCAAAATATAAGAGCTGCAATTTGTTGGGGAGAAGAACTTGCTGAGCTTGCGAGAAAGCATAATGATGCAAATATTATTTGTATCCCTTCACGTTTTGTGCGGGAAGGCGATGTAGAAAAAATGATAGAAATATTTATACATACTGATTTTGAAGGCGGCCGCCACATAAGGCGCAAAGAAAAAATTGCCTGCACTTGATTATCCATAAAATAAATGGTAGATAAAAATGAAGAATAAAAAATTTCTCCTGGTTGTATATTGCCTGTTGCCTATAGCATTATTTGCTCAAACCGATAATGCACTAAAATATGCGTCAGGTATTACCGGTAGTGATCTTAAAAAACATCTTACAATTGTTGCCGGTGCAGATATGGAAGGCCGGGAAACCGCTACAGCAGGCCAACGCAAGGCTGCGGCATATATTGAAAACCAGTTTAAGCAACTTGGATTAAAACATCCATCTGCATTAAACGGATATCAACAAACATATCCTTTACTTAAGGATACATTATTAAATGCTTCATTAAAAATCGGCAAGAGC
>DATCOF010000278.1:0-5724 GCA_036564845.1 Chitinophagaceae bacterium
CAAAATACAATGCAGAATACACAGCAAAATAGCCGCCTATAGAACCAGTAAATGGACACTTAAAATAAGACTACCGGTTATGCCGCAATTATCTCAAAGGCATTAATGGCGACAACATGAATGTGATATTAGCTGCTGCGGCTATGAACTTTAAGCGAGTCATGAACCTCTGGAGAACAGAGGCAATCAAATGTTGGTTACTCATTTACAATTATCTTGTAAGTGCTTATTGGAATTTTATTGCCCAAAAATTAAAAATGACTTTTTGAAGGTCGACTATTTATACAATTTCATCCGGAATATATATTTTATGTTTTATCGCATAGTTTATAATTCCCGCGACATTTTTTACATTCATTTTCTTACAAATATTTTTCCGATAACTATCAATAGTCCTGATGCTAAGGTTTAACCCGTCTGCAATTTGCTGACTTGAAAATTCTTTACAAATGCGGCGAATGATAGTAAGTTCTTTCTCTGAAAACAGGGATTTGTTTTGTTTCGTGCCCGGTAAGAAATTATTACAGGCTAATATCTTTGTGAGTTTTGTCGTTGTGCTTTTGCAATAATAGTTATGGCCATTATTGACCGTCTTAATAGCATCAATTATTTCATCCTTATGTGCATTTTTCAATAAGTATCCTTTAGCGCCGGCTTCAATCATTTTTGCAATCAGGTTATCATCATTAAACATGGATAATGCAATAATACCCATGTGCGGAAACTCACCCAATATTATTTTTGTTGCTTCAATTCCATTCATACCGGGAGGCATCAAAATATCAGTAACTATCACATCAGGCTTTAATTCCCTGGTAAGTTTTATTAATTCACCGGCGTCCTTTGCTTCCCCGACAATTTCTATATCAGTTTGTTTTTTCAGCATTGCACTAAAACCATCTCTGAACAATTCATGGTCATCGGCAAGGATCATCTTTATCGGTATATATAATTTCATAAATAAGGTATTTCAAATATAAATTCAGTGCCACTTCCTTTTTTGCTCTCGAAAAACATTCTGCCATTCATTAATTGCGCCCTGCTTTGCAAACTTTTAAGTCCAAGCCCACCCTTATTTACAATTTCTTTCTGTTCAAATCCAATACCGTTATCCTTCAATATTACAATCAATTTATTTTTTTCTTGTATAAAGTCTATGTCAAGGCGGTTAGCTCTTGCATGCTTAATTGTGTTATGCGTAATTTCCTGTACTATCCTGAAAATATTTATCGATTTGGATTCACTTAATGTAAGTGTATCAGGGGAATCTAAATTTATCTTTAACCCCGGGCTGTTAATATTATTCACATATTCTTTCAGTGCAGTGATAAGCCCTGCGCTTATTAAAACGGCTGGCATCAGGTTATAAGAAATTTCCCTTATCCGGGTTAATGCCCTGTCAATACTGTCATTGATCTTTTCAATATGTAACTTATCATCCGGGTCCGTGAGATCAAAAATATTAATCATCAGTTTTATGGATGATAATACCGGACCCAATTCGTCGTGGAGATCATAAGCAATCCTGGTACGGTCTTTTTCGATGGCGGACATTTCTGCCAGGATATTATGTTTATGCAGATCGAGATTTCTCCGTTGCTGGCGAATAATAGAAATAATAAAATAAATGATGATACCGCCAACAACAACAGCCGTTATTATTGCTGCAGTGTAAACTCCTGTTTCCTGTGCATCCATAGAATTGCTATAGCAAAAATTAGGTTAACTGATAAATTAATATACGACATGATCCTGTATATATTTAATCGAAAGATACTACTTGAATTAAGCCCATATAGCCAGAATATTTCCATTAATGCCATGAGTGTGAAATAAACGATCAATGCTGCACATATCAGGAAGGTTGAATTTGCTAATAAATTTATTTGTTGCACAATTAACCGGTTCAATATGGTTATGCTCATTAACACGATCATAAGAGAATAAACAATGGTGAAGTAGGAATCAAACAATGTGATCTGCGAAATAATAAAATTATCGATCAACCATGCAGTGCACAAAAAACTCAATAATAATTTGTAGTGTTTTGAAGATGTGAAAAGGTTTAAATTTTTAAATAACCACGTATATAGTAAGGCTTCCATCAAACAATATATATCCGTGTTTACCGAATTTGAAACGTGAAAGAGATCTATCAGCAGTACGCTTATGAATTCGTTAAGCAATCCTATCCAGATACAAAGCAGGAATGGAAAATAAATTTGATTGAGCTTCCTGAATCTGAAAATTCCAATTATCGCAGGAACTATGATTGAGAAACTTAAGATCATTACCAGCGAATGATTCATAGCTTAATAACATTATGGATTAAGAGGGGATGGGGGTGCACAATCTTCCGGGCATCTTACTCCCTGCTCAAGAATAGCTTCATCAGTAGTTACTGAATTGCTCAATGCATTTTTAGATGACGGAAGAATATCTTCGTTGTTTTCATTCACCCCAACAATTATGGCATGTACCAAAAGATCTTCGCTCATACCATAATAAATTCTTACTGCTGTACAACCTGTTTCCCCTAATAGTGTATCAAATGCAGCCCTGTCAAACGTTTCGCTTATGGGTAAAATATTTTGATCCCGGTACGCGGATGCTAAAATATTTTCTTTTTCCTGCCGGTATAAAGTAGTCATGTCTATACCTGTTTGTAATGAAATAAAATGATTTGTTGGCATGGTTTAATTTTTCATAAAGGTTTGCCTTTTAAAATTAAAAAAAAACAGTAGTTCTACTGAAAAATTTATAGTAGTGGTACTGATGAATTAAGAACATCCGCACAAAGTTTTGGTAAAAGGACTTATAATCTTTTTTCATTGTTCTTTCTTTTTCTGCTTCGCAGTCATAAGAACATATACATATCCCGGGAAGCAACTTGATTCTTTGTTTTAAAATAGTTTTTATTTACTTCAAGCTAGCTTTTCTTTACACTCTCCACTATATCCCAATATTCTTTTCCATAACTAATTAATATTTCCGCTCCGGCTGAAATATTTTTTATCGCTTCCATAAAAACCCTTCCTTCATCTTCCACATATTTGCAATTGTTAACCAGCCCCGTGGCTTTACTCAATCCTTTTGCATCATTGGCATATCTTGCTAATGCTTTTGAATAATGCATTGCATCAATCACGTGATTTCGGTTTAAATAATAGAGATATCTATTTGAAATTTTAGTTTGTTTTTCAATTTGTAATTTTTTTTTCCATGTGGTAATTTCTCCTTTATACTCCACGATCCGGGTTCCCTTCGCGATGAATTGTTTAGTGAATAGACCTTTGCCTGCTTCAGGGATTCCGGATTTTTTTATAAATAATTGCTTTTGGGGTAATGGCATATAAATTCAAATATATTTAAAACTAAATTTTGCAAGCATCGAATGAATTTTAAGTTGGTTTTTTTCTTTTCAGGTAATAAAATCAAAGCACAGGCTTTTTTATTATCAGATAAAAAAACATTTCCGAAAAATAACACATATCAAAAGAATATTTAATCAGGTTCTTTATTCGCTCTGCTCTTTTTTTATCCTGCTTAATAATATAGTTTACACTTTTGTTATTGTCAAATGAGTTAGCGAGAATATTCACTATAAGGTCTTAGTCAGGGTATGTTGCTTTAATCATTACCGGGATTTTATTCTATTATATAAAATCCTTTTTTGTTTAACAGGCACTTCAATAAAATTAGTATAGCTCCTTTATCATCTTTATTTTCAACCTCAAATAACGTACAGAACTATGTTTAAGAGTTTATCAATCGGGAATATTTTTTTATGGAATTATAAAATCCTGTCAGATTTGCGGGATAGATATATTTCAGCTCACAATTATTTTTTGAATATAATTCGATTATCAGCAAATGATAAAAATGATAAAAAGTAAACTACCTGTTTTTACTTTCCTGGTTTGGATTGCCGTTAGCAGTTAAAATTTGTGCATGACAGGTAAAAGTTTAACTTTCGCAAAAGAAACTGTAGGTAAAGGTTTAACAGGTCATAATCAAATGGCTGTCCCCAGAGAATTCTCCAGTTCTTCCATCATTTGTTTGCTCCCAATAAATAAAGGTGAACGTTCGTGTAATTCAGTAGGCAGTTTTTCAAGAATTCTTTGCATACCATCGGTTGCCTTACCACCTGCCTTTTCTATAATATAAGCCAAAGGATTGCACTCATATAATAACCTTAGCTTTCCCTTTGGTTTCTCAGCAGTAGCGGGGTACATAAAAATTCCACCTTTTACCAGGTTCCGGTGCACATCGGAAACCATGCTGCCAATATACCTTTGCGTATAAGGCCCTCCGTTAGATGTATTTTTATTTTGGCATGTATCAATATAGTTTTTTACGGCTGCACTATACTGGTAAAAATTGCCGTGGTTTACTGAATAAATTTTGCCTTTTTCAGGGCAACGGATACCGGGATGGCTTAAACAAAATTCCCCGATTGACTGATCTAACGTGAAACCATTAACTCCTCTTTTAGTGGCATATACCAAAATGGTGGAAGAACTATAAATTATATACCCGGCAGCAACCTGCCTTATTCCGGGCTGCAGGAAATCCTGTAGTGTTATTAAAGAACCGGTTTCAGTAACCCTGCGGTAAACACTGAAAATAGTACCGATAGACACGTTGACATCTATATTACTGCTTCCATCCAATGGATCAAACATGCAAACATATTTAGAGTTCATGCTAACCCCGTTGTCAAAGATCATCATATCATCCAGTTCTTCGCTGGCAATACCTGCACAACTTATTCCATGCTTTAGCACGCGGATAAATTGATCATTAGCATATTCATCCAGTTTCTTTACTTCTTCGCCTTGAACGTTTACCTCTCCTGTATTTCCTAAAATATCCACCAATCCTGCTTTATTTACTTCTACATTTACACGTTTAGCTGCGAGCCCAATATCTCTTAAAAGCCCGGCCAGCTCACCGGTAGCCTTTGGGAATACCCGCATTTCTCTTATTGTAAATTCATCCAATGTTAAGACCTGCCTGTTTACCATTCTTATAAATTATAAATATTACCAGGTAATACTACCTTATTCGAGTAAAGAGAAATTTTTACCAAGAGGTTTACATATCCATAACTTTAGGACTTACTGACAAAATCTCTTTGCTTACACACATACTATATTTTTCAAGGTTTTTTATAAAATAACCGGCAAGCCTATTCGCAGTTTTAATATAGGCATCTTTATTCTCCCAGGTAAATTCCGGGCTCAATATTTCTGAAGGAACACCGGGACAAGAAGCTGGCATCATCAATCCAAAAACAGGATGTTTGGTATAAACAACGTTATCTAATTTACCTTCCAATGCTGCTGAAATCATTGCCCTGGTATATTCAAGCTTTATCCTTTTACCTTCTCCAAACATTCCCCCACTCCAGCCTGTATTGACTAACCATACTTTTACATTATTTTCTTTTATTTTCTTACCCAGCATCCCTGCATATACTGTGGGATGTAAGGTCATAAAAGGCGCACCAAAGCATGCACTAAAGGTTGATTTTGGTACCGTAATTCCTTCTTCCGTTCCGGCCACTTTTGCAGTGTAGCCACTAATAAAATGATACATTGCCTGTGCAGGACTAAGCCTGCTGAGGGGTGGTAACACTCCAAAAGCATCTGCAGTAAGAAAAAATATATTTTTTGGCTCTTTGCCTATAGATGGATTTATGGCATTGCTAATGTAATCTAC
>DATCOF010000279.1:0-11125 GCA_036564845.1 Chitinophagaceae bacterium
CGATGGTTACGTAATCCGTGGCCGCTGTGCGCAGCCCGGTAGTTTGTTTTGTTTGCATGTTGAGTAATTTTGTTTTATGCAAAACAAAAGCACTCTTTGTTTAGAGAGTGCTGATCAAACTACCGTAGGTTTAGTACAACAATGCATTTGCAAAATACGGGCAGCGGACATAACATTTCGGCTTTAGTACACAATCAACTTTAGTCCGGGCTTGACTTTAATAATTTAGCTTTTAGTCGTTATCTTCAACAAAATATTTTCAATTAAGCATTTGTTCCGGCGGGACTAGCAATGAATATCCGTACTTCGCAAATGCAGAACGTTGAACTAAAATACAGACTGCGTAAGTTGGCTCACGTCCTTTCAAATTCAATCAATTTTATTTTTCTCAAACAAATCCAGATTACAAAAAAAATTCTATACCAATTCTATCACAGTTATCTCCGGTAATATTCCAACTCTTCCGGGATAACCAATAAAACCATAGCCACGGTTCACATATAATTTTTGTTTTCCTTCTTCATACAATCCTGCCCATTCTTTGTAAACATATTGCACAGGGCTCCAGTGAAACCCCGGTATCTCAATACCAAACTGCATTCCATGGGTATGACCGCTGAGTGTTAGATCAACATCAGGATATTGAGGAATTACCTGTGCATGCCAATGACTTGGATCATGACTCATTAAAATTCTAAATGGATATTTTTCTGAACCCGGATATGCAAGGTCCATTCTTCCATGCTTAGGGAATCTTGCCTTGTTGCTCCAGTTCTCAATACCAAGCAAAGCGATCTCTTCACCATTTTTTTCAAGCACAACATGTTCATTCATCAGCAAACGCCACCCAAGTTCTTCATGGACTTTTGCAAGATTCATCAAATTCTGTTGCTTGCTTATTCCATTGTAAGGCCAGCTAACATAATCGCCATAATCATGATTACCAAAAGTAGAATATACACCCATCGGCGCTTTTATTTGTCCGAAAATATCCATGTATTCTTCCATTTCTGTTGCCCTGTCATTCACAAGATCGCCGCTAAACAAAATAAGATCAGCCTTCTCATCCATGATTTTTTTTACGCCTCTCATCACTACAGCCCTATTTGTAAAACTGCCTGAATGAATATCGCTGATATGTACAATTTTTAATCCTTTAAAAGATGCAGGCAAATTGTCGAATACCATTTTCATTCTTCTTACTTCGTAATTGTATTTATTTGTAAAGCCATAAATTATGCTGCCAAACAAAGTGCCACCGGCTGCAAGGCCCATCCAGCTCAAAAAAGCAGAACGGCTTATTCCATCTTCCGTAAGTTGTTCTCCTTCTGTGTTTCTGAAGAATAATTTTCCAGCTATCCATTGAACTAATCTCCTGATATCATCTGTTAAAAAGAAAATAACAGAAATTAATTTTCCAAGGAATAAGCCTACAATGGTTGCAAATAAATATGTCCTTACTTTTTTTGGAAGAAAATCAGGGCCGGTTAAAACAAAGATCAAAAATCCAATTATTGCAAGAATTGAAATGGTCCAATAAACTGCATAAATTATTGTTTTTGTTTTGGGAGATGCTGAATGGCTCACCATTTTTATTGCCTGGAACACATATGTGTCCAGTAAAATCATTATGGCAAGAAAAATTAAAATGAATGTTGGACTTCGCATGTTATCAAATTAAAAATTTATAAATTCATCCAACTGCTGATCAATTGCAAGCAATGTATTTTTATTCGTTATTGTTCCATTTTCATCCATTACTTTATCAATAACTGAAATAGGAAGCTTATTATGATGCACGATCATTTTCATATGATTTAATGATCCCGTAATTTGATCCATCCCACGCAAATTACCTGCCCTGCCTGTTGAAACACCCACCAGCAAAGCTTTTTTGTGCCACCATGCTTTTTTTACATCGCTCGTATCTATCATCGCTTTTAAAACTCCCGGAAAAGTTCCATTGTATTCCGGCATTATAAAAATAAATTTTTGTGCAGGAATTAAAAATTCGTTCTCTGCTTTGGTAAAGTCAGGATTATTTTCTAAAACATTTAAATTTTTTAAAGAAAATATTTTTGCATCGATACCTTTTTCTTTTAAAATATTTTGATATTGTTTAGCAACTTTTTCAGTATGGCTGTCCATTCTGTTGGTTGCAGAAATAATTGTGTACATGTTAAGATTATTATCCGGCCTATTGTTAGAAGTTAGGGGATTATTATAACCCTAATATTATACCGAATAAGTAAATTTGCCAACCTGTCAGAAAAATGTGTGATGTATGAGGTAAGAAGTACGATGTAAGAAAAGTAAAAGATTCTGATGAATGAATGCGGAAACAATACAATATAAAATTTAATCATAAAAAATAGCCTCTTTAGGGCTTGGTGTATTATGGCAAAAATAATAGGCATTGCAAATCAAAAAGGGGGTGTTGGCAAAACTACAACTGCAATAAACCTGGCAGCAAGTCTTGGTGTTCTCGAGTTCAGAACTTTGTTGGTGGATGCTGATCCGCAGGCAAACAGTACCACAGGCCTGGGCTTTGATCTTCATACTATTCCGCATGGCTTGTATGATTGTATGGTGAACTCAACCCCCGCAAAAGATGTAATTCTAAAATCGGATATTCCTTATCTTGACGTAATTCCTTCGCACATTGATCTTGTAGGTGCTGAAATTGAAATGATAAATTATCCCAACCGGGAAAGCGTTTTAAAAAATGTTTTAGACCCTTTAAGAGATGATTATGATTTTATTGTTATTGATTGTTCACCATCATTAGGTTTAATTACAGTGAATGCATTAACTGCTGCAGATAGTGTGATAGTGCCTGTTCAGGCAGAATTTTTTGCATTAGAAGGTTTAGGAAAATTATTGAATACCATAAAAATTGTACAGAACAGGCTAAACACTGAACTGCAAATTGAAGGCCTGTTGATGACGATGTATGATGGCCGTTTGCGTTTATGCAACCAGGTAGTAAACGAGGTTCGCAAACATTTTGAAGACCTTGTTTTTACAACCATCATTCATCGTAATACCCGGCTAAGCGAAGCGCCAAGCTTTGGTAAGCCGGCAATTTTATACGATGCAGACAGTAAGGGTGCAATAAATTACCTGAACCTTGCAAAAGAAATTCTACAGAAAAACAACATGACAAAATTAACCCAGGAAGAAAAAGTAATACAATAAAAAGCTACGGGTTATTAGCTATGAGCCTTGAGCATTTGCTTACCCTCGCAGCTAACAACTCAAAGCTCACAGCTAATTTTAAATTATGTCAACAACAAATAAAAAAGATGCACTCGGCAAAGGGATCCGGTCTTTATTACAAAACATTGATGCCGATCTTAAATCCACTGCAGGCTCATTAAAAAATGAAGTGATTGAAAAAGCCAGCACAAGTTCACGCATTCCGCTTGATCAGATAGAAATAAATCCAAAGCAACCACGGCGTGATTTTGATGAGATAGCATTAAGTGAACTGGCAGCGTCTATTAAAACACATGACATTATTCAACCACTCACGGTTACTAAACTTGCCAACGGAAAGTTTAGGATAATAGCAGGTGAAAGAAGATTCAGGGCAGCAAAAATTGCAGGATTAAAAGATGTTCCTGTATATGTTAGGGAAACAAAAGATTCACAACTATTGGAACTTGCATTGCTGGAAAATTTGCAAAGAGAAAATTTAAATGCAATTGAAATTGCCATAAGTTACAGGCGCCTGATGGAAGAACTAGAATACACCCAGGAGCAACTTGCAGAGAGAATGGGAAAAGAAAGAAGTACAGTTACCAATTACATCCGGCTTTTAAAATTACCGCCGGATATACAGGTTGCCGTACGAAATGGCGCTATCAGTATGGGACATGCAAGAGCATTGATAAATGTGGATTCAATTGATAAACAACTTTTCATTTTTCATGAAATAAAAAACAAAGAATTATCTGTTCGCCAAACAGAAGACCTGGTTAGAAGGATTTATACAACAGGCAATGCTGTTAATAATTCCGTAAAGTCTCATCTATCTCCGGCATTAAAAAAAATTGAAGATAATTTAGCATCTCACTACAGTACCAAAGTAAAGTTGCATAACAATAAAAAAGGCTTTGGCAGCATCACTTTTGAATATTATTCTATTGAAGAATTAAATTCAATTTTAGAAAAGATGAATGTTCCTGTGAACTAATTGTATGCTCAAAAAATTATTTTTTACATCGGTATTTCTTTTTTCAATATTTTTTTGCAGCATAAGTTTTGGGCAGCAAAAAAATGATTCGCTTATCAATTCAAAAAGTAAAACACAGGATACCGCAGCAAGAAAAAATATTTTAGCACTTGATACTTCTGCAAAAAAATTCAATCCAAAAGTTGCTACATTCAGGTCTGCCATACTTCCCGGATGGGGCCAGGCATACAACAAAAAATACTGGAAGATCCCAATTATCTATGGAGCTCTCGGAATTACTGCCAGCATTTTTAATTATAATTTAAAAACCTATAAAGCACTCAGGCAGGCTATAATTTATCGTTCAGATACAGTTATAGCTAACGACGCATTAATTGATCCAAGGTTTATAAATCTTTCTACCGAAGCTATACGATCCTATAGAAATTCTTACAGGCAAAATGTAGATTATTCCGTTTTATTCTTTCTTGTTTTTTGGGGATTGAATGTGGTAGATGCCACTGTTGACGCACATTTAAAAGCATTTGATGTAAGTGACAATATTAGTTTTACAATAAAGCCGGGATATAATCCAAACTATAATAATGGAAGTGTAACACTCGTTTTTTCTTTTAAAGATAAACACACAAAAGTTTTACCTTCATTACAATAATTTCATTTCTCCCGATAATTACTGACATGGAGAAACAAAAATGAGAATATGAAAATTGCATTATTAGGATATGGCAAAATGGGTAAAACCATCGAAGAGATCGCTTTACAAAAAGGGCATTCTATTTCTTTGATAATTGATATGCACAACCTGTATGATCTTACAAAAATAAATTTACAAAAGGCTGACGTAGCAATAGAATTTACAACTCCTGAAAATGCTGTGAATAATCTTTTGCAATGCTTTGATGCCGGGGTGCCTGTTGTATGCGGCACTACCGGCTGGCTTAATAATTTTGATAAGGTAAAGGAAATCTGCCTGAAGGAAAATGGTTCATTTATTTACGCAAGTAATTATAGTATTGGCGTAAATATTTTTTTTGAGCTTAATAAAAAGCTGGCAGAATTAATGCGTAAGCATGATTATAATGTAACGGTAGAAGAAACACATCATACACAAAAAAAAGATGCCCCCAGTGGAACTGCGATCACAATTGCTGAACAGTTATTAAAAGAATTACCACATAAAAAACAATGGGTAAATTATAACAGTGAAAAAGATGAAGACTTGTCCATCATCAGCAAACGTATTGACCCTGCACCCGGAACACACACAGTAAAATATTCATCAGAAGTAGACGACATTGAGATCATTCATACAGCGCATAACCGCAAGGGCTTTGCATCCGGAGCTGTGCTGGCAGCAGAATTTTTAAAAGATAAAAAAGGGATATTCAGTATGAAAGATGTGTTGGGTTTTTAAATTGAAGTCAAAAATCATTTCCCAAAAACATAAGCAGCACGAACACCAACAGAGCTTGAATTAATTGCAGATCTTATGTGACCAACATATTTTAGTAAGGCTGTAATATGACTGCTAAATTTGTAGCCGATCCCTGGTGAATAGGTAAAAGCACCGCCTTGACCTTTTGTATAAAATGTATATCCTATTTGGGTTGAGCCATAAATGCCGGATGAAATATTAAATTCTATTCCGTTCAATAAAGGTATGTATCCCTGATTACCACCTCCATAAGAGTTTTTTAAAAAATAATTTATATAACCTGCGTATAAGGTAAGTGAAAGATTATTTGCTATTCTAAAATTTCCTTGTCCGGAAACACCAATTCCAAATGAATAAACATTGCCGAAAAGCCCTACCGGCAAAGAGGATTCAGCACCCAGGCTGAATGAATTATTATAACATGAACTCTTATCCTGTGCACTTGCTGAATGCACTATGAATGTTAAAACTATAAAAGCAAAAAATAATTTTTTCATATTCTATTTATACCTAATTAATCCTTTACGTGTAATTTATAAATGTATGAAATTTTATATCAGCCTAATAATAATTATACAATTAAAAAAGGTCCCAAAAATGAGACCTTAAAAATCCTATACAAAATACTTTTTTAGAAATTATAAGCAAGCCGCGCAAGTATCGCACTAACTGTTGCTCCATTTCTGCTTAATGCTAAATATTTCGCTGATATGTCAAAATTTCGACTAATCATAACCCCTAAACTTGGTGCATAAGTGAATGCTCCTGTACCACCACTTGCTGTAGAAGGTGAGTATCCTAATTGAGCATGTCCATACACTTTTGGTGATAAATTAAATTTTGCCCCGGCTAATAATGGAATATAACTTGAATGTCCTTTAACTCCATTTACAGAATAACCAAAACTTTCGTATCCAACACTTGCTGTAATTTTTAATCCGGTTGTTGCAGGAATATCTGCCTGGATATCGGCGCCTCCGGATAAAGATCCGTATGTAGTTGTGCTATAGCCAATATTTCCCGCCAGGCTAAAAGTTGCTTTCTGTGCATTTACTGTTGCTGCTGATATAACAACTGCAGCTACAGCTAAAAATAATTTTTTCATTTTACGTTTTTTAGGTTTATAATATTTAATGAGTAAATAAATTGATGCAAATTTATAACATCCGATAGTAATACGCATTCCCATCAGAAAAAATCATGCCTCATTACAAATATGCTGGAACAAAAATAAAACAAAAAAAAACTATTTAAAAAAAATTAAATATTATTCAACATTTCTTTTACCATAGTAGCTAAATTATATTCCTCTTTCCATCCCCAATCATTGCGGGCTACAGTATCATCAATGCTTTGGGGCCAGCTATCCGCAATTGCCTGCCTGTAATCAGGATTGTAGGTTATTGTAAAATCAGGAATATGTTTTTTAATTTCTTCAGCAATATCTTTTGGTGAAAAACTTATTGCTGAAACATTATAAGATGTTCTTACAGAAATTTTTTCAGCGTCTGCATGCATTAATTCTATTGTTGCCCTTATCGCATCATTCATATACATCATGGGCAGGTAAGTATCTTCTCTTAAAAAACAATTGTATTTTTTTTCTTCAAGTGCTCCGTGAAAAATTTCAATTGCATAATCTGTTGTTCCACCGCCGGGTGAACTTTTATAACTGATAAGGCCGGGATAACGCATGCTTCTTACATCAACTCCATACCGATGAAAATAATAATTGCACCAGAACTCTCCTGCATATTTACTGATGCCGTATACAGTTACCGGCTCAATAATTGTTTGTTGCGGGCAATTTTTTTTAGGTGATGTAGGACCAAATACTGCAATGCTGCTGGGCCAAAATACCCTGGTTAATTTTTCTTCCTTGGCAATATCCAAAACGTTTAACAGGCTTTGCATATTTAAGTGCCATGCAAGGTTTGGATTTTTTTCTCCGGTAGCAGAAAGGATTGCAGCCAAAAGATAAATTTGAGTTATGCCTTGCCTGATCACCTGAACATGTAACATCTCTTTGTTCATTACATCCAGGCTTACATAGGGGCCAGTGCCTTTTATCAATTCATTTTCTTCTCTAAGGTCTGATGCAATAACATTAGCGCCTCCATAAATTCTCCGCAACTCTAAAGTAAGCTCAACACCTATTTGGCCACTTGCACCGATCAGTAAAATTTTTTCTTTGCTCATAATTTTAATAAGTAAATGTAAATGTAAATCCGATAGCCATCGGATGAAAATAGTAGTTTTGCTGATGGAAAATTATTTACAGGAACTTTTTAAAGAACAGCAGTACGATAAAAACAATTTCTTCCTCATTGCAGGGCCATGCGTTGTGGAAGGAGAACAAATGGTGAATGAAATAGCAGAGACTGTTTCTGCCCTCTGTAAAAAATATGGTGTGCCTTACATTTTTAAAGCATCTTATAAAAAAGCAAACAGAACAAGTGCTTCATCCTTTACCGGTATTGGTGATAAGCAGGCATTGGAAATAATTAAAAGAGCAGGAGAAAAAATTTCTGTTCCCACCATAACTGATATTCACACGGCAGAAGAAGCAGCAATGGCAGCAGGCTATGCAGATGTTTTACAGATACCTGCATTTTTATGCAGGCAAACAGAATTACTTTTTGCTGCTGCAGAAACTGGCAAAATTATCAACGTAAAAAAAGGGCAATTTTTAAACGGAGAAGCGATGAAGTTTGCTGTAGAAAAAATTAATGCTGCAGGTAATAAAAAAGTTATGCTTACAGAAAGAGGAAATAGTTTTGGCTATCACGATCTTGTTGTTGATTATAGAAATATACCTGCGATGAAATTAAATAATGTGCCTGTGATAATGGATTGCACACATTCATTGCAACAACCCAATCAAAGCAGTGGCATAACCGGCGGCAATCCTGAACTTATTGAAACCATTGCCAAAGCTGCTATTGCAACGGGTGCTGATGGAATTTTTATTGAAACACACCCCAACCCTTCCATTGCAAAAAGTGATGGCGCCAATATGTTGCCTTTGCATCTTCTTGAAAATTTAATTGAAAAATTGGTACGTGTAAGAAGGGCAATATCTGAACCATGATTTTTGAGATTTATAGGATTATTGGGAAATATCTGAACCATGATTTTTGAGATTCATGGGATTATTGAGAAAGTAGAAAGCTATTTCTTACATAATTTTTCAACAAATATTAGATTGAATTTATAAAAGCTTTTGAAGAATAAAAAAGGTATCCTATAATTCCCATTCATCCCAAAATTCCCAGTTCAGACAAATTCCGGCTCAGCCAAATAATTTGCTGGGGAGTTTTTTAAATTCCTTTTTAAAAGCAGTAGCAAAATTGCTTAAGTTGGAATACCCTAATTTGGAACCAATTTCTTTAATAGAATATTTTTTCGACATCAATAAAACCTTAGCTCTGTGCATCCGGCTTTTTTGAAAATATTCGTACACATTATTTCCGTATAATTTTTTAAACTTATTCTTTAGCGTTGTTGTACTCATTGCTGCAACGCGGGATAAAAATGAAATCGGCGGTGGCGGCGTTGAAAAATCTTTTACCAGGTAAGATTCAACCTCCATAAGCCTTTTAACTTCATCGGGTGATATTTTTATTTTATCATCTTCTGTTAACTGATTTATTTTTTGATATAAATGTGTAAGAAATTTTTCCACCATCATCATTACCCTGTTCTCCAAAATTGATCGCTTCATTATCGCATCACCACCATCCATCACTTCATTAAATAATGATCTGTACTCAATATCAAAGGGAGCAAAATTATAGTTTGCTGTTTTTGATTGCAGATATTTTTCAAGCACTTTATCCATGCTGTTAATATCAAGATATTGTTCAAGCCAGTTACGGGTTATTAATACATTTATACTTTTTATAGCCGTATCTTTTGAGGCCTGGTATGCAAAATCGTATAAAGAACTTGTGAGCATAACAGAAGCCCTGTTCTGTTTGTCTTCACAAATTTGCTCGTCATCAATCTTCACCATTAATTTATCAGAGATAGAAATTTCATCAAATCGAAGTGTATAAAATTCTTTGTCGGTGTGATTGCGCTGCAGAAACAGATCCTGGTGCAATGTATAATCTGACAACATACATTGCAGCCCATTACCAAGTGAAATGCTTTTGAAATATCCGGTTGCGATCTCTTCCGGAATAACAAGTGTATCATTCTTTAATTTCACCTCCATCTTCTGAGCCATATCACCCAGTAGTTTTGCATAATCGGTATGGCTGTAATCAATCGTGAACATTATTAAATCTATAGTAATTAAATAACAGTTGTTGAAATTATTAAATTGATCTTAATCAAGCAAACTTTTGGGCGATGTATTAAATTGCTTTGTAAAGGCCAGCACAAAGTTAGAAAAATTTGTGTAACCTAATTTTTCACTCACTTCCTTTACAGTAAAACTTCCTGTACTTAATAGTTCATGCGCTTTTTGCATTCGCTGGTGTTGATAGTAATTGTAAATACTGGTACCATACACTTCTTTAAAAGCGTGTGACAGCTTCACTTTCGTCATGCCATATTTTTTTGCAAGCGCTTCTATATCGGGAGAAGATTTACCCGGTGAATGTAAAATGGCTTCTACTTTTTTTAATTTCACAATATCATCAGCCGTCAATTTAAATTTTCCTTTTGGGTTTAGCATTTCTGCATGCATCTTGGTAAAGAACTGCTCTATCAATAATAATATCCTGTTGTTATTATAAATGTTTTGTAAAGGATCATCATTATTAATTTTCCACAGTTCATTTATTATCCTTCGGTATTCTTCATTTAATTTTTTCTTTTCTGCTTCATCCGATTTAACAGGAATGTATTTTTCAAATACAGACATCTTTTCACGCAGGCCGATATAATTGGAGAGCCATTCTTTACTGAATAATATTTTTACATATTGAACAACGGAATTTTTTTTCACCACTTCCCAATGTTTAAAAGAAGCGCCGGTTAACCTTACAAAAGAATTTATAGTTGGATCGTTATTATTTTTTTCGGCCGGGATCTCTGACTCATCAAAATTTAAAATATAATCTCCATGACTTGTATTACCACTTTTAACCTGCACATCTTTATTAAAACGGATCTTTATCATTAAGGATTGTAAACCATTTGGCAACTGGATCACTTTTATTATACCTTCTCCAATATCCGGCGGAATAGTTATAAAATTATTTTCAATCTTAGCTTTTAATTGGCGGGCTAAATTCTTTAATAAAGTGGGATAATTATTATGAGATAAATTAAATACAACCACAAGCAATCACGTTAAAAAAAATTAAAGATATTTCAGGGGATTACGCCTGGAGCTTTGAATATAATTTTTAATATTCATCCAAAAAGCAATAAACAAATAAAATATAACAGGTGAGCCAAAAGTTAGAAAGGAAATATAAATAAAATACTTTCTTATCACAGAAGTAGCAATACCCATTTTTTCGCCAATTGCTGTACAC
>DATCOF010000280.1:0-13458 GCA_036564845.1 Chitinophagaceae bacterium
TTTCAACGGGTTACAGCAAAATATTTTGCAGTTGCAAAGAGATGAAATGATGACTGATGCCGGGATAGGAAATAATGAAGTGAAAGATCCAAATCAAAAAATGCGTGGTGATAAAATTTACTGGATGGATAAATGCCACGATAATATTTATGAACAGGAATTTCTACAACTGGCAGAAAATTTTATTGAGCGGTTGAACAGCACGTGTTACACAGGAATAAATGGATATGAATTTCATTATGCAGTGTATGAAGAAGGAAGTTTTTATAAGAGGCATAAAGACCAGTTTAAAAATGACAGTGACCGAAAATATTCTCTGATTAATTATTTAAATAAGGATTGGCTGGAAGAAGATGGCGGACAATTGCTGGTGTATCAAAATGAAAACGTTCAGAAAATTTTACCCCAATCACAAACAGCCGTATTTTTTAAGAGCGATGAAATGGAACATGAAGTAACAAAAGCCAACCGTTGCAGAATGAGTATTAGCGGCTGGTTGAAGAGAATGTAACTCTGCACCAAACTTTGAAATAATCCCTCAAACTAAAAGTATCTCTCAAATAATTTTTATATCAATCACTAACATTAATTTGCAGCAGAGGAATTAATATGGATCCATTAATAAAAGACTTACTGCAGGTTCTGCCCAAAAACAGGGTTAAAGCAAAACTCATTGATGTAATTTCTTTTGCATCAGATGCAGGATTTTATCATTTAATACCAAAGGTGGTTGTACAACCTGAGAATGTTGAAGAGGTACAACAATTATTTGTTATTTCTAAAAAACATAATTGCCCGATCGTGTTCAGAGCAGGCGGTACAAGCTTGTCCGGTCAATGCATTACCGATGGTATCCTTGTTGATATCAGCCAGCATTGGAGAAAAGTAAATGTATCTGCGGATGGAAAAAAAGTGACCGTGCAACCCGGCATTACAGGTGCAATGGTGAATCACTATTTAAAAAAACATAGTGCTAAAATTGGCCCTGATCCTGCGAGCATAAATGCGGCGATGATGGGTGGAATATTAAGTAATAACGCTTCGGGAATGTGTTGCGGTGTTGTAAATAATTCTTACCACACAATGCAAAGTATTTGTTTTGTTTTGACTGATGGTACGAAATATAATACAGCAACGCCGCAAGATTATGAGCGTTTCGAAAAAGAACAGCCAGCCATCTTTCAAAAAATTAATGATCTACGTTCACAGATAATTTCTAATGCAACATTGCATGAACGCATAAGAAAAAAGTATCGCACAAAAAACACTGTTGGCTACGGACTGAATGCATTTGTAGATTATGAACATCCGCTTGACATCTTTGCTCATTTGCTTATTGGTGCAGAAGGAACGCTTGGTTTTATCGCAGAAGCTACTTTACTCACATTGCCAGATAAACCTTTCAAAGCCACAGCCATCCTGTATTTCCCCGGTATTTATGAAGCATGTGCAGCAATTGTTCCTTTAAAAGAAACAGGTGCAGAGGCGCTTGAATTAATGGACAGGGCTTCATTACAAAGCGTAGCACATCTTTCCGGGCTGCCTGATTTTTTTGCAACCTTGCCCGAAAACACGGCAGCAATTTTATGTGAATACCAAACTGAATCTGCAGATGAATTAAAAGAAAAACTTTTGGGCTTTGAATCTATTATTGGCTCACTTCATTTGTTGCATGAGGCTGTTTTTAAAACGGATGAATACACACGAAATTTTTATTGGAAAATAAGAAAGGGAATGTTTCCGAGTGTAGGCGCAGTTAGGCAGCGTGGCACAACAGTTATCCTTGAAGATATTACAATGCCTGTAGAAAAACTCGCTGACGGTGTAATGGATCTTCAAAATTTATTCAAAGAATTTAATTATGATAATGCCATCATTTTCGGTCATGCAAAAGATGGCAACCTTCATTTTGTGCTAACACAATTATTAGACAGCGCAGAAGAAATAAACAGGTATGACAAGTTTATGAGAAAGGTGATCGCTCTTGTTTTGCAAAAGTATGATGGCGCATTAAAAGCCGAACATGGTACGGGAAGAAATATGGCGCCATTTGTTGAGGCTGAGTGGGGTGGTGAGTTATACAGCATTATGCAACAAATAAAATCGGTAACCGACCCGGGAAATTTATTGAACCCGGGTGTGATAATTAATAAAAGCAAAACAGCCCATCTTGAAAATTTAAAAGAGATGCCTGTTGTGGAAGAAGAGGTTGACAAATGTATTGAGTGTGGTTTTTGCGAACACAATTGCCCCAGCCGTGATGTAACAACAACACCACGCAGGCGGATTGTTGTTAGAAGGGCGCTGCAGCAAATGAGAAAGAAAGGAATGAAGAAAGAAGTGAAGCAGTTATTAAAAGAATACCAATATGCAGGTTTGGAAACCTGCGCTACTGATGGACTTTGTGCAACTGATTGTCCTGTGGATATCAATACAGGCGAGTTGGTAAAAAGATTACGCAATGAACAGCATGGAAGTTCTGCAAATAAAATGGCACTACTATTTTCGAAAAATTTTAAAGCAGTAGAAAAACTTGCACGCGGAAGTATTGGAATAATTTCTTTTATGGATCATTTATTGGGCGGCGCTGTGAGAGGAATTTCAAAAGCTTTGCATAAAATAATTCCGGGCATCCCTGTGTGGATGTCAGCAGTTGGCAAACCTCCACGTTCTATCAATCATCAGCCAGTAGAACCTTCCATAGTTTATTTTACTGCATGCATCAACAGGATGATGAGCAGCCATCAAAAAGGTAAGCCTTCATTGCAGCAAACATTTTTAAACCTCTGCAAAAAAGCCAATGTAGAAGTTCTTTTGCCAAAAGATATTTCGGGGTATTGTTGTGGCCAGCCCTTTAGCAGCAAGGGTTATAAAGATGCAGCACTGTTGATCCAAAATAAAACAATAGATGCATTATTAAAATGGACGAATAACGGAACGCTCCCTGTTGTAATTGATTTTACTTCCTGCACCTATACTTTTTTACAAAACCAATCTTATTTATCACCGGAGTATAGAGAGAAGTTTTCAAAATTAAAAATTGTTGACAGCATCCAGTTTTTAAATGATACGATATTACCGGGTATTACTATCTCAAAAAAAATACCTGTAGCTGCAATTCATCCGGTTTGTTCTGCTACAAAACTTAATCTTACCGGAGCTTTTGAAACAATCGCCAATGCCTGTGCCGAAAAAGTTATTAAGCCCGCAAATGCAGGCTGCTGCGGCATGGCAGGCGACCGTGGATTTTTTGTGCCAGAACTAACAACAGGCGCCACACATCTGGAATTAGAAGAATTAAAAGGGCAGTCATGTGATGGTTATTATGCCAGCAGCACTACCTGCGAAATTGCACTTACAGAAAATTCGGGTAACAGGTATGAACACATAATGTACCTGGTAGATGAAGTGAGTAATGAATTGTGAATGTGTACGAAGAGATAATTATGTAATTTTATTATAAAATAACATCATGGAACATAAAAAAGAATTAGAAGAACTCAATAAAAGATCTTTGGAAAAATATGATGAATATGTAAAATCAAAAACTAATCTTGATAAAGAACATCATGATAAATTAATTGAAGCAAAAGATAAATGGCAAAGTTCACATGCCGAACTTATGAAATTTCTTATGTACCTGGAGACACTTGAAATTTGAGACTATTAGTTTTCTGCTAAGATTTTTTTTTGGAATAGAAAAATTACCTGCATTAATATTTAAAATAAAAAATAATTTTATGTCAAAGAAGATAATTACAATTTTTGGGGCCACCGGTGCCCAGGGCGGCGGTTTGGCTCATGCAATTCTTAATGATAAGAACAGTGAATTTGCTGTTCGTGCTGTTACAAGAGATACAAATTCCGAAAAAGCGAAACAACTTGCAGACATGGGGGCTGAAGTTGTGGCTGCTGATATTGATGATAAAGAAAGTATTGCAAAAGTATTGCAGGGTGCATACGGAGCTTACTTTGTAACATTTTTCTGGGCACACTTTTCTCCTGAAAAAGAATATACGGAAGCAAAAAATATGGCCGAAGCTGCACAGGGGGCAGGTTTAAAACATGTTATCTGGAGTACGCTTGAAGATACAAGATTGTTTGTTCCATTGGATGATGACAGGATGCCAACACTGCAGGGAAAATATAAAGTTCCTCACTTTGATGCAAAGGGAGAAGCTGATAAATTATTTACTGATGCAGGGTTACCGGTAACTTTTTTAAGAGCATCTTTTTACTGGGATAACTTAATTTATTTTGGAAGTGGCCCGAAAAAGGGCCCTGATGGAAATCTCTATATTACCTTTCCTTTAGATGATAAAAAAATGGCGGGTATTGCATCTGAAGATATTGGAAAATGTGCGTATGGTATTTTCAAAAAGGGAAATGAATTGATTGGGAAAACTGTTGGTATTGCAGGCGAACATCTTACGGCACAACAAATGGCTAACTCACTTTCAAAAGCATTGAACAAGGAAATTAAATATAACAATGTATCACCCGAAACATACCGTGGTTTTGGATTTCCCGGTTCTGATGACCTTGGAAATATGTTCCAGTTTTACCGCGATTTTGAAGAAGATTGTAACAAAATTCGTGATGTAAATATTTCCAGGGAACTAAATCCTGAATTAAAAACATTTGACATGTGGCTTTCAGAAAAAGGGAAACTTATACCGCTTGATTGATTTTATATTGATAAAAAATAAATACCTGCCATGATAAAGTTTTTTTGTTCCCGCAATATTTTTGTTGCGATCATTATATCACTGTTGCCAACAATTGTGCAGGCGCAGGTAATACAGATCAATACAAAAAATAATGCTGTTGATTATGAAAAATTAGCAAAGATCGATGACCTGGTGAATGATTACATTTCCAGGAACCTGTTAACGGGCGCTGTTACTATTGTGATAAAAGATAACCAGGTTGTTCAATATAAAGGTTACGGATATGCTGATGTAGCGTCAAAAAAGACAATGAAAAATGATGCTATATTCCGCATCATGTCTCAAACAAAAGCTATTACCAGCGTTGGTATAATGATGTTATATGAGCAGGGAAAATTATTGCTGGATGAACCTATTTCAAATTTTATTCAGGAGTTTAAAAATCCTGTAGTACTGGACAAATTCAATGATGCTGATACAACCTACACAACCGTTCCTTCAAAAAGAGAGATCACTTTCCGCGACCTGCTTACACACATGTCAGGCCTTGATTATGCAGATATTGGCAGTTCGAAAGTGAAAGCCATTTATACAAAAAATCATATCCCTTCGGGGCTTGGTTATTTTGATGCAAACCTGCTTGACAGAATGAAAGTGCTTGGCAAATTGCCTTTAAGTTTTCAGCCCGGAGAAAAGTGGCAATACGGTTTAAACAGCGATCTGCTGGGATGTTTAATAGAAGTGATAAGCGGAATGAACCTCGAAGAATTTTTAAGCAAGAATATTTTTCAGCCACTGGGCATGAAGGATACTTATTTTAATTTACCTGCATCAAAAGCGGGCAGGCTTGCAACAGTATATACAGAAGATTCTTTGCACCACATAATTAAATGGAGTCATGAGTTTCGCCATATTGATCCTGATTATCCCACGATGAATAAACATTATTTTTCAGGAGGTGCAGGCCTTTCTTCCACTGCGTTTGATTATGCCATTTTTATGCAGATGTTATTGAATGGTGGCATTTATAATGGGCATCGCATATTGTCAAAAAGATCTGTAAAAATGATGATCAGCGGCCAGCTTGACCCCGGCGTTTTTCAGGAAGATAATTTTGGATTGGGTTTTCAGATCACATCAGAAAAGTCTGCTGCAAAAGGCCCGCGGTATGCAGGCTCTTTTTCATGGGGTGGCTACTATGGTACCACTTACTGGGCCGATCCCAAAGCCAACCTCGTATGCCTTTTCATGACGCAACAAACTCCAAACACTCATGGTGATGTTGAAAGAAAATTTGAGTCGTTGGTTTATTCAAGTTTAAAATAACCGGAATTAAAAAACTTTAATAGTAACGCATAAAATTATAAAATAAAAAACCTGGTTGTCCTGGTGATGATCTTTTGTATCATCACTTCATTTGATCATTACCACTACCCCGTTTTTTCCATTAATGGCTATGCTGTTGTTCTGCCTGTTCATTGTAACTCCCGGCGATTTTTCTAACACATCCAGCGCTGTACCGCCGGCATCAGTAATACTGTTTTTTACATTTATAACCATTCTGTCTATCTTCTGTTCAAACATTGGTTTTTTACAGCAATGGTTATATCCTTTAATTTTCCATCTGCATTTTTTAGAGAAAGATCCCCAATATCTGTTTCTTTTTTATCAGCAGTAATTTCAAAAAGGTTTGTGTACACCTGCGTCATCTCTGTGAAAGTTGCAGTAATAATATATTTCCCGGTTTTCATATTTTCGAAAAAATATTTTTCTGTGGCATCGGTAATCATTCCTTTAATTAAAGATGAGTCAGCCGATCTTAATAACAGCACATTGGCAAATTGCAAGGGCTTGCTATTTGCATCTTTTATTATACCCTGAATTGATTGTGCCTGTAATTGCTGAAAACTTAAAAATAAAAACACATTTATTGATAGGAGCAGTGATGGTTTTGGATGCATACATTGATTTACAAAATGAATAATCTTAAGGATTATTATTTCATGATTTGCAACTTAATTTATCAGTAGGATATATTGAAAGTTAATTTCCATTGCTAAAATAATCTAATTATGGTGAAAATATTTAAATGGATTTTAATTGCATCCATCACAAAAGAAATCTTCCGGAACTTTCTTTTGTAAAAAAAGGAACTATCTTTGTATTGTCAATTTTTGATATAAACCAACATCCAGCTTGGTTTTACTACCTGTCCACATTCCTATAGAAAGTCTGTACACCTAATTTTAATAATTGAGTATGAAAGGACTTTTACTTATTCTTATTCTTCTACATTTTGTATTTGGTAAAGCGAATTGCCAATCATTTACAATTGATGAGTTAGTTACTTTGGCTAATATGCCATCAAAAAATATTGATCACTACATGTACAAAAAGGGATTTGTACTATCCGGCAGCATATCAGATAGTGTTACAATGAGTGCAGGGTTTATTCAAAAAAATAAGTCAGGCAAAAAATCAATTGAGCCGAAAAGAAGTATTGATATAGATATAAAGGATGGTGTAAAATATTTTACATTACACACCACAGCATTAAATGAATTTCAGGATGGTGAACAAAGATTAATAAAATCAGGATTTATTTATGACACCCAAAAAGTTGTAACCAGGGAGCCTTCTATGCTTTTTCAAAAAGCAAATATTACGATCCGTGCAAGCAGGCATGTTGTGGATAGTATTACCCAATATAGTTTTAATTTAACCCAGAAATTAGTTCCTTCTTCATTAACTTATGCCGAAGACCTGCTGCAGTTTGATTCTCACGAATTTCTCACAAGTTTTTTTGGTGTAAAGAATATAAAAAAAGATATGTATTATCTTTCTGAAAAAGAATTGAAAAAATGTTCTGTATTATTTAGCGGTACTCCACGCCAGGTTGTTTTTGTTTGGGGCGATGACATTAATCTTAACAATCTTGCATATATTCTTGTAAGCAATGTACTGCCAACTGAAGGCGCCAAAAAAAATAATCCATTGTCTCAAAATAATGAATGGCAATTGAAGAACGGGATTTACCCTGGCATGGCATTAAAAGATCTTTTGAAAATAAATGAAATGGATTTTGATATTTATGGTAATAAATCGGAGCTGGCATTTATTGTAAAACCAAATGAAGAAGGAAAAATTGATTTTAAAAAAACTGCTGTAATGCTAAGTTGTCATGATTGTTATGATAATAAAATATTTGACCAAAAAATTGTTAGTGCACTGGATGTTGCAAAAGCAAATCTCCCAATGCATGTTTTTGATGTTGTAATTTATACATCCCGTAATTGAAAATAGGTTACAGCTATAGGAAAAAAGATGTAATTTTTTTTTCGTTACCTGGTTACTTACAATTTAGTTCGCTCGGTTTTCATTTTTATTATTCTTTCGTACGATTCATTTATTCTTTCTTTTGATATCTTTCCTTCTTTTAATAATTCCAGAAAAATATTTACAATATCTGTAGCGCCGTTTGGCATCACGCCTGGTATTCTTCCTGAGAATAATAAAACATCTATGCCTGCATTTACTGATCTTTCAATGGATTCTTTCAACCCATATTCTGCGCTGATGGCTTTCATATTCATATCATCAGAAAAAATAACACCATTAAAACTCAACTCTTTTCGTAAAAGACCAGTGATTATTTTTTTAGATAACGTTGCAGGATTTTTGTCGCTGTCTAAATTTTCATTTACAATGTGCGCTGTCATAATAGCCTTTACCAGTCCGGCTTTTATTAATTTTCGGTAAGGTTCAAGTTCGCGGACATTCCATGTTTTACTTACATCGGTAAGTCCCAAATGCGAATCTTTTGTTGAACTTCCATGACCAGGAAAATGTTTCAGTGCGGTATTTATTTTAAAATAATTATGCGATAAAATAATTTGTCTCGCATGTTTAATGATAACATCAGTGTTGGCTGAGAACGTGCGCTCACGGGAACCAAGAACAGGGTTGGTTGCCATAAAAATATCTACCACAGGAGCAAAATTTAAATTGAAACCTAAGCGTGATAATGTAAATGCAATATTATCTGCATAATATTTTGTGCTGTCAATGTTATCCAGCTTCCCAAGATATTCTGCAGATGGCATCGGCGGAAAACCATACCTTGTTTTTAAGCGATTGACCTGTCCTCCCTCCTGTGTTATTGCTGTAAACAATACGATAGGTGCGGCAGCCTGGAAAGTATTTATTACTTCCCGCATATTTTCTGAAGTGTTTACAGATGTTAGGTTTGATTCGTAAAAAGTAATTCCACCAACTTTTCCATCTTTAATGTCTTTATAGAAATCACTTGAAGTATCAGCAAAGGTTCCGCTAAAACCGATCATGATCATTTGCCCGATCTTATAAACTGTACTATCCTGCGTTTGGCTAAAAATGCAATAAGGAATGAGTAATAATAAAATTGAAAGTTTTATTTTCTTTACAGGCATTATCTAATTTTTATAAAGGTAAATTATGCACATTATAAAATTTGTTTGTCTAAATAAAATGTTGGGCAGCATTTTTGAATGCTATTAGGGAAAAAATATTGTTATGAAAAAAATATTTGCAATAGTGGGAATTATATTCCTGTTTACGGGATGTGTTTCCAAAAAATTATTTCGCCAATCTCAAATGGAAACTGCAGGCTTGCGACAAGACAGTATCAGGCTGGCCAATAACATTATCTCGTTACAAAATAATATTACTTCCCTGGAAAATAATATTGCTGCTCAAAAAAATAGTATCAATGATCTTAACAAAAGGATTTCAAGTCTATCTAATCAAAACAGCCAGCTTGGGCAGCAAACCGCTGATCAACAAAATCAGCTAAGCCTTAGCCAGAAAGAGTTACAAAGACAGCAACAACGGCTACAACAGTTGCAGGATATTTTGCAACAACAGCGGGCGCAATCAGAAATGCTTAAAAATAAAATGCTGGAAGCATTAAAAGGGTTTAATTCAAATGACCTTTCCGTGGTACAGAAAAATGGTAAAGTATATGTTAGTCTTTCAGAGAATTTATTGTTCCCTTCCGGAAGCGCTGTTGTAAATCCAAAAGGTGTTGACGCCTTATCAAAGCTTGCGGCTGTACTTAATTTAAATGGAGATGTAGCCGTAAATATTGAAGGGCACACAGATAGTATCCCGATTCGGGGACGTTACCAGGATAATTGGGATCTCAGCACCGCACGTGCAGATGCAATCGTTCGCATATTGGTAAATACATACAGAGTAGATCCAATAAGAGTAATCGCATCAGGTCATAGTTATTTTGATCCTGTTGAAAGTAATGCAACTCCAGAAGGCAGAGCAAGAAACAGGAGAACAGAAATTATACTTTCGCCCAAGCTTGATGAAATGTATAAGTTGCTTGAAAAATAATTGTTGAATAGATAAAAATTATTATACAGAAAAAAAGCTGTCTTAAAAATTGCTTTTAAGACAGCTTTTATAATATTTAGAAACCTTGTGAACGTTTTATTGTGCAGGCCTGTTAACTTCCACTATCAATACTTTAGTAGTTTTATTACCTATATTTTTTACACCATGCACACCCGCAGGCATTACTGTAGCCATTCCTTTTTCCATTTCCATTGTCTGCTTCTTTCCATCCTTATCAGTAAATTCTGAATTGCCGCCTTCAATAATATAGATGGCATTATCAGGATGAGCATGTAAAGTAGATGAGGCGCCGGGTGCATAGGTTGCCATCAACACTCTTATGTTCATGGTATCTTTTATTATTTTATAAAGTTTTGGGGCAACTTTTACCGCGTCCATTGCAGCGTCTGTAGTACCCGTATTATTTGCACGGTTAACTTCAACCAAAATAGCATTGGCTGTTGTTGTACCAATATTTTTTACACTGTGCGAGCCTGCAGGTAATATCATTGTCATACCTGGCACTAATTGATTAACCTGTTTGCTTCCATCCTGCATAGTAAATTCCATTTTAGCACCATCAATAACATACAGGGCATTATCAGGATGCGAATGCATGGCAGATGAATCTCCCGGTTTATACATGATCTTTAAAATGCGTATTCCCATTGTATCTTTAAGAACCTGGTAACGATCGGGTGCTACTTTTGCAGCATCCGTGGTTTGGGTGGTAGCAGAACTATCCATCTTTGTAGTTTTTGTACTATCAGTTGATGAATCGGTGGAACTTGTTTTCTTATCGTCCGAATTACAGGCGATAAATAAAAGCGGTAAAATGAACGCAATTAGTTTTGACATGACATTTTTTTTCATAATAATATTTTAATGATGAATAAAAAGAGGTCAGCCGGGAGTTTTGAAAAGGAAGGATTAATTTATAAATGTAAAATAAATATTATTATAAAAAATTTTTTTTTCTTGTCTGAATTGTTTCACAAAAAATCTATCTTGATCGAATGTCAATTTTTTAACAGCCATTTTCAGCCACCAGCCTACTAACCACAATGGCAATCGTATAATAAAGAAAATATAATAAAAATGATCTCTTACTTACCGAAGTGAAACAAAACTCACAAAACCACTAACTGCCGGCAGATACTACATCTTTATTTTTCCACTATCACTGTATCTGCAGAGGCTCCAAGGTCTAATAATAATTCAACGATGTCTTTTACAAATTTTTCAGGGCCGCATACATAAAAATGAAAACTGAAATCACGGATATTTTCAATAAGAAAATCCCTGTCAATTCTTCTTTCCCTAAAGCCGATTACTCCCTGCCGCGTAAAAACATTCATGTAAGAATGGCCCAACATTTTTGTGAGCTCTTCACCAAGAATTATATCAGCAGCGGTTTTATTTGAAAATATTAAAGTATTTCCAGGCAGTAATTTTTTGTGTTTGTGCAATGCACGAAATATAGCAATGAATGGTGTAATGCCCGCCCCGCCTGCAATAAAGATACCCGGCCCTTTGTATTGAATGGAACCAAATACATCATGAAGGATAAGTTCTGCACCTGCATTAGTTTTTCCCAACTGATGGGTAACTCCATTATGATCGTTATAAATTTTAATGATAAATTCCAGCAAGGGCCATTCAGTAAGAGAAGTAAATGTAAAAGGCCGTAGTTCATCTTTCCATTCAGGTAGATTGATGGATAAGTTAGTTGCCTGCCCCGGAATAAAACTAAAGCCTTTTGGTTTCTCAACCACAAAACGTTTTACATCATGACTTATATAACTGCACTCCAGGATTTTTACAATATGCTCTGTCATTATACAAACATACTATGAAGTACATTACAGAAGAATACTATCTATGTAAATCATGCTATGCATGCACCGGCGGCGGTAGTGTTTAAAAATGAGTAGTAAATATTAAGGATTTTTTAAAATAAATGTAAATTTATTCTCACGTAACAACCCTGTTTAAAACAATTTTTCTTTCTGCCTTAGTTTTAAAACACACACGAGACTGTAAAACAAAAAAGTATGATCCTGTTTTAGCTTTATCATTTTGATTTTAGATTTTTTTGGTATCTATATTTTTTATTTTTAAAATTTATTTTATAAAGATGAATAGCAGATTTTTTTTGATCCTGCAATTTTGTTATAAAAATTTTATAAATATTGTAAAACTATTTGGCTTAGTTGTTGAAAAAGAACATCTGCAAAAAACTAAAGTCAAAACAAATATTCTCTTATATTTTAATAGTTACTGTATATTTATAACCGTTGAGCTGCAACCACTGAACTGCACTGTTATTTATTATTCATTCTAAATCAAAACAAAAATGAAATTTTTAATTTTAGCAGCAATGCTGTTTATTATCGGTTGCAACACTTCTGATAAAAAAGAAAATGCCGCTATGCCCGGGGCATATAAAATGCTTTCGCAAAGTGTAAAAAGTGAGAAGATAGACACCGCTTATACATCATTGCAGCAATTAAAAATTTATACAGATGATTACATGATGTATGCTAATGTTAACCCGTCTGATTCAGTTAGCAGTTTTGGCATTGGTTCATACAGTTCTGATAAAGATACCGTCACAGAAAATGTTATTTATAATGCTTCTGAAACTTCTAAGAGTGATACACCCGGCTCGGTTAAATTAGCAATAGAAAAAACTGGCAAAGGATATAAGCAGGTTATTCCCGATATACAATCACAGGGACAACACATTAAGCTTACAGAAGAGTATGATGCAGTTGGTACTACAGCCAAATCCCCTTTGGACGGTGCATGGAAACAAACAAAATCATATTATGTTTCCGGGAAAGATACTACAGTAAGCAAGGGAACTCAATTTAAAACTTATTATGCCGGTTATGTTATTTGGGGACAAACCTATTCTGATTCTTTACATAAAACGCATACCGGAATTGGATTTGGAAAATTTGAAATGAAGGGTAACAATAAAGTAAAAGAATCCATGATGGCATCAACTTCTTACCAGGTAAGAGGACATGATTTTGATATAGATGTTGAAATGAATGGTGCAGACAAATTTACCCAAACGATGAATAATAAAGATGGAAGTAAAGGCGTGGAGATTTATGAGCGCCTTAAAAAATGATCATAGAAAATAATACAAAAAAGTCCTGGGTGTTATAGCCAGGACTTTTTTTATTTTGTATGGGTAAGCATTGTGGTAGCGGATAAACTTATATCCTTTCATGCTCTTTTACTAAATAGAAAATATCATTAGCGTTTTGATATTAGTCAAACATTTTCAATTGGTTATGATTTAGTTCTTTGAAATATTGTAATTGAGTCTGCTGAAACAGTTGATTTATGGGCATTTTCTCAAAAATGGATATGCTTATAATTTGTAAAATTT
>DATCOF010000281.1:0-2485 GCA_036564845.1 Chitinophagaceae bacterium
TTTTAAACTAGTTAATACTGGTTTTGTTGATTTATGTCAATAAATAACAGGGGATATCACTTTTTTTTAAAATTTCTCTTGCTTAAGAATATTTTCTCATTATCTTTGTTTCGGTTTTTCATAGGATATTGGATTTTAAAGCGGGACTAGATTTCTATCTGGGTCCCTTTTTTATTTTACATATGTTTGCTTTTAGTAACCAATCCATCAAGTGATATACTGATCTTGTTTTCTGCCTGTAAATAATTAAGCACCTTCCACACTTTTTCTTTTTTAAACGTATTTAATTTTTTTAACAATACAATTGATGATACAGGAACTTCCTTTGTTAACTTCTTAATTTCTTCTACAATATTTTCAAATTCAGTTTTTGTTATCACAATTTCTTTTTCATTTATACAATTATCACAAATGCCACACGGCTTTGCAGATATATCATTAAAATAGTTAGCAATTGTTTTGCTTCTGCATGCTTTTGTTTTCACATAGCGTATCATTGCCTGCAATCTTTTTTCAAAAGCAATTTTTCTTTTTAATAAATTAGTTTGATTGATAGTAAAATCTTCTGTGTTTACCCTGTTGCGTAAAAACCGGATCTGTGGTTTATCTTTTTGTGGATGATATTCAATGATACCAAACTGCTGTAATTTTTTAAGATCAGATTTTAGTTCGACAACTTCTTTCTTTACAAAACCAGCTAATTGATTTTCATAAATAGCAGAAGGGTAATCAAAAATTCCTTCATAACTGCGAAGCAAACCTTTTAGCACAGGTTCATAATCCGGGTAGGATCTTTCAAACACAGTAAGATCATTTTTATCGGTAGTAAACACAATTGTTGATGGCAAAAATATTTGTTCATTGTAATAAATAAATTCTTCCTGTTCCAAAATCTTCAATGAATAATTAACAGTATAAATATTAAGGTTGAATTTTTTTACAAAATCATTTATATCAAAATCAAAATAAATTCCTTCACCGCTGCCGGATGGTAATTGCAGGTAATTCACAAGCGCTTTGTAAACACTTTTTATTTCTTCAAAAGGGGGATACCTTATAGCAGATTGTTTTTCCAGGTCATCCAATTCTGTCTGATGAAAAAGCAAAACTGCATACGCTTTTTTTTCATCTCTGCCTGCCCGCCCGGCTTCCTGGTAATAACTTTCCAATGCATCGGGCACATCATAATGCACAACGGTTCTTACATTACTTTTATCAATACCCATCCCGAAAGCATTGGTGCAGGCAATTATTCTTGTTTCATTGTTTACCCAACTTTCCTGCTTTGTTGTTCTTTCGATATTCGTTAATCCTGCATGATAAAAATCAGAATTGATGTTATTCATTTTTAAAAGGTCAGTAATTTCTTTTGTCCGCTTCCTGCTTTTGCAATAAACGATTCCGCTACCTTTTACATTTTTAAATATCTCAATTAATTTATTTTGTTTGGAAGAAGGATTAAAAACACTGTAAGAAAGATTAGGCCTTTCAAAAGATTTTTGAAAACGTTTGTGATCATTTTTAAAGATGAGCTTATCACAAATATCATCCTGAACTTCTTTAGTTGCAGAAGCCGTAAGCGCAAGAATCGGAATTCCTTGCAAATGCTCCCTGATTGTTGCAATGCGCAAATAAGGAGGCCGGAAATCGTAACCCCACTGCGAAACACAATGTGCTTCATCTACTGCAATTAAATTAATGTTCATGCCCGGCAGGTATTCAAGAAATAAATTTGTTTCTAATCTTTCCGGAGAAACATATAAGAATTTAAAATTGCCATGAACAGCATTTTCTAATGTTCTCTTCACTTCAAAAAAACTCATGCCCGAATAAATAGAAAGCGCAGGAATATTTTTTTTCTTTAGACCTTCCACCTGGTCTTTCATTAATGCAATTAACGGACTGATAACAAGACAGAGTCCATCTTTAGCAAGTGCAGGCACCTGGAAACAAATTGATTTTCCTCCACCTGTTGGCAACAGGGCTAATGTATCTTTTCCATCCAAAACTGAATTGATAATATCTTCCTGCATCGGACGAAAAGCATCATAACCCCAGTATTTTTTTAATATATCAATTGTGTTCACCATCTAATAATACAGAATTATCAATACATAACTATTTAAAAAGTTTATTCATCTAAATAAATTTAAGGCATAGTTTTTATGGCTGATATAAAAAATATTTTTATGCAAAGAGATGGCGCATTAACAAGTTTATGGCAGCACAAAATGCCGGAATATATTTCCCAAACTCATACTATTACTGATGAAGTTTTTGATGTATTAATTGTTGGTGGCGGAATTACAGGAATTACAACAGCTTTGCAATTGCAAAAGGCAGGCAAAAAATGCATTCTTGCCGAAGCACATACCATTGGCTTTGGAACTTCCGGCGGTACAACTGCACACTTAAACACTTTCATGGATAACTCTTATGCCCAAATAGCAAAAGATTTTGGGGAAGATAATGCTCAGTTAGTGGC
>DATCOF010000282.1:0-3422 GCA_036564845.1 Chitinophagaceae bacterium
TTATGAAAAGGACAAAGCCCCAGGTAATTAGAGCCCCGCTTTTTAAGTTTTACAAATGTGCCCACGATATCAATAATATCTATTCGGCTTAAGATTTGTTGTATAGTGGAAGGAGAGATCATTATGTTCAAAAATAACAAATGAATGTTATATCCTTCCGTATCTAAAATGCTTTCACACAATTTTTATAATAGGTAATCGTTTTAGTAGATGAATACTATAAACTAACTAATACACATGATGCCTATCCTAAACCAACAACATTTGTTAGCTGAGCAATTTCATGCAAAAGACATTTTAGTTATAAAAGCCAATTATGAGGCATGCTTAAAAATAAAAAGGTGGAAATTTATTCATACCCTTTCTACGTTAAGTAAAAATATACGCATGGAAGCAGATAATATGATACTGAATTCTTTCCTGTCATTTATTGATAGCCACGAAGTGTTAATGGCAGAAGGTTATTTTGAGGCCAATCTTCAAAACTAATTTATCATTCTCTTTTTTGCCCCACTTAAATTTTAGGTCTTAAGTTTGTACAACACTTACAAACTATAATAATGAACCTGAAACTTCAATTTATCTTTTTACTTCTTTCTTCAATAATTTTTTATTCCTGCACAAATAGCAATGCCGGTAATAAATCAAATTCTGCTGCAACTAAAATTTCTGCAAAAGATATAGACGATTCAACAACCAGCCCTCAGTCTGCCTGTGATCTCAATTTGTGGAATTACGTTTATGATCATGAAAGGTTGCAGGTGCTTGATAAATGCAAAATAGTTACCGGTGTTATTGAAGAAACAAATGCAGATGAAGATGGAGATCAGCACATGTTATTAAAACTTGATAAAGGACAAAAAGATCTGCTCACGAAAAAAAATGTAACCAAAAAATCAGGTGATCTTGTTGTAGAAGCTGTATGCATAAATAATATCACAAGAAAGAGAGCAATGGGCGCCTGCACAGGTTATGTCAATCATGTGCAACTACCTAAAGTTGGAGATCACGTAAAAGTTACGGGAAGCTATGTAATAGATTCCCACAATGGTTGGGCAGAAATTCATCCCATCACAAAAATTGAAATAGTAAAATAATTTCTATCTCTCAAAATATCTCACCAAATAATTCAGCAGTCTTAATTTCATAATTCATACTTTAGAATCACTAAAGCAATTGTTATGAAAAATTTATTTACTTCAACTGTAAACCAGAAAATGGTTGACAGAATTAATAAGTTAACTCCTGATACAAAACATTTGTGGGGTAAAATGACAGTTGCACAAATGCTTGCACATTCCAGGCGCCATTACATGTTGCTCTTGGCGAAAAGCAATTAAAGGGAGGACTTATGGCATTTCTATTTGGAAGGATAGCAAAAAAACAATTGGTAAAAGATGAACCTTTTAAAAGAAACTTACCAACTGCCCCCGGCTTTGTAATAAAAGGTGATCGGAATTTTAATGAAGAAAAAACAGAACTTGTAAACCTTGTTCAACGTTTTGGCAAAAGCAATGCAGAAGAAATTGCTGAACGGTCTCATCCATTTTTTGGAAAGCTTACTGCAGAAGAATGGAACACACTTCAATACAAACATCTTGATCATCACTTAACTCAATTTAGAGTATAATTCTGCAGATGCTTCTCTTAAAAACCATTCATGTATTAACATTCATCAAACAATCAACTGTTGTATGCCTTTGTTACCTTTGTGTATTCAAAAAAAAGTATGAATAAAGAAGTTTATATCATTTCCGCAGTACGCACTCCGATAGGAAGTTTTGGAGGATCCTTAAAAGATATTTCTGCCACCAAACTTGGCTCAATAGCAATTAAAGGCGCTATTGAAAAAGCGGGCATCGATCCAAATATTGTTCAGGATGTTTTAATGGGATGCGTATTACAGGCAAACCTTGGCCAGGCACCGGCACGCCAGGCCTCAATGCTGGCAGGGCTTCCGGCAAATGTAAATTGCACAACAGTTAATAAAGTTTGCGCCAGCGGAATGAAAGCAATCATGATCGGCGCACAAAGTATACTGCTTGGTGATGCTGATGTAGTTGTTGCCGGCGGCATGGAAAATATGAGCCAGGTTCCGTTTTATTCTCCGTCAACACGCTGGGGAAATAAATATGGTAATGCACAATTGATTGATGGGGTTGCAAAAGATGGTTTGACTGATGTGTATAAAGATTATCCCATGGGCAACGCAGCAGAATTATGTGCAAGAGAATGTAACATTAGCAGAGAAGCGCAGGATGAATATGCAATTGAAAGTTATCATCGTAGCCAGGCTGCTGTTAACGATGGAAAATTTAAAGAAGAAATTGTAGGCGTTGAAATACCGCAACGCAAAGGCGACCCAATAATCTTTTTAAAAGATGAAGAACCTTTTAATGTAAAGTTTGATAAGATACCCGAATTAAAATCTGCATTTGAAAAAGGTGGAAGCGTTACCGCTGCCAATGCAAGCACAATGAATGATGGCGCTGCTGCATTGGTTTTAATGAGTAAAGAAAAAGCAGATGAATTAGGATTAAAACCAATTGCAAAAATTGTAAGTTATGCAGATGCAGAGCAGGCGCCTGAATGGTTTACAACCACGCCTTCTATTGCATTGCCCAAAGCAGTTGCAAAAGCAGGATTAAAAATGGAAGACATTGAATATGCAGAATTGAATGAAGCGTTTAGTGTTGTAGGCATTGTGAATGCACAAAAAATGCATCTCGACCTTAAAAAAGTAAACGTAAATGGAGGCGCCGTTTCATTAGGGCACCCATTAGGTTGTAGCGGCGCACGAATTATCGTAACACTAATAAATGTTTTAAAACAAAATAACGCAAAGATTGGCGCAGCGGCTATTTGCAACGGCGGCGGCGGTGCAAGTGCAATGGTAATTGAAATTGTCTGACGGTCTCCGTCTGACAATTTTCAATTACGCCAAACATAATTTTATATTTTGTGGTCAGACCGGGACGGACAGACCATGTTAAACTTCAAATAAATAATTATGAAAAAGACTTTCTTAATAACAATTATTGTTTTCTTGATTTCAGTAATTTCCAAAGCTGCTGATTCTGCATTTACCATCAATGGAAATTTTAAATCTCTAAAAACCGGGTTGATCTATTTATATATTTTCGGAGATGACACTAAAAAAGATTCAGCAAAAATTATAGATGGAAAGTTTTCATTCAATGGCTTTATCCAAAAACCATCTTCAGCATTATTAGATATTAAAGATGGTAAGCAAAGTTATTTCCGCTTTTATTTAGAACCGGGGAAAGTTATTATTTCAGGTGCAGGTGATTCATTGGAATTGTTAACTATCAAAGGCTCTTCAATAAATGATGATGATAAAATATTAAAGAAACGACTGGAATCTATTTCTGCATGGGAAGAGAGCAATGATAAGCTTTACA
>DATCOF010000283.1:0-8317 GCA_036564845.1 Chitinophagaceae bacterium
GACATAATGCAGTATCCTCATCATTAAATAACTTACATGCATCAAAAGAAAATGGATCATCTTCTCTGCAAACAACCATAATTGCTCCCTGTGCAGGCGCCGGCAACATCCAGTTCAGATCAATGGAATTTTCAGGACGAAGATTTATTCTTTCTAATCCTGCGGCGGCAAAAATAGCTCCGTTCCAATTGCTTTGGTTAAGTTTTTTTATTCTTGTATTTATATTTCCACGAAGGTTTTCAAAAGTATGATGAGGATAACGGTTCAGCCATTGTGCTTTGCGGCGAATACTGCTTGTGGCTATAGTGAATGGTGAATGGTGAATGGTGAAATTATTTTCATTGACCATTGACCATTGACTATCGACATACCCCAACTCATTACTCAACATTGACAACTCACCATTATAAACCAATACATCTTTATAAGAAGCTCTCTTCAACACTGCTGCCTGCTTAATTCCTTTGGCTAATTGCGTAGGCACATCCTTCATTGAATGAACTGCGATATCAATTTTATTATTTAAAAGAGCTGCATCAAGTGTCTTTGTAAAAATTCCCTGCACACCTAATTCATACAATGGCGTTATTGTATTTATATCGCCTTCACTTTTTATATAAATTAATTCAGAAGAAAAACCTGCGTCCTTTAAAAGCGTTTGCACCTGTGTAGCCTGCCACACAGCCAATTCACTTTCGCGTGTGCCTATCTTAAGCGTTGATTTCATATTCCGGGCGAAGATAATTATTAAGAGCGTGGATGTATTGGCAGCCCTTATTATTTTCTTTTCGGAGTTGTACGGCAAGAAAAGAAACGGTCTTGTGTATTTTTTCTTTGTTGGCAAAAGTGCTTTCGCAGGCTAATTCAGTAAGGTGTGATTTTATTTTGCGTAACACGGGATTGTTGGCCTGCATTGCATACCATTCATTAAGCTCAGCGATTGTTTCATTAATTATTTGTAATGCCTGTGGTATTTCTGCTTTGCGTTTGTCTATTGTATTATTAAGAATGGCTGATATTTCATCAACGTTCATTAATTCAGTTCCCAAAATATTTTTTACTGCAGGATCAACATTTTGCGGGATAGAAAGATCAAGTATCAATCTTGTTTTTTCTTTTGTAAAAAAAGATGGAAGGATAGTATATGATTCCGCTGAAGTGCTTACTATCACTATATCTGCTTCGTTTGCTGAATCTGATAAATTTTTATAAGGGATAAAATCAGCATCGCATTTTTCAGCCAGTTCTTTTGCCTTCTCATCGGTACGGTTGCAGAATACCAACTCACAACCGGGGAGATAAGTTTTTAAATTTCCGGCGATGTTATTCCCGAATTTTCCTGTTCCAAAAAGAAGAATTTTTTTATCAGTAAGGTCAGCGATCTTTCCTTTTATAATTTCAATTGCTGCATAAGAAACAGAAACAGTGCCTGAACTAAGTTTTGTTTCTGTCTTAATTCTTTTTGAGGCTACGATCGCAAAATTTATTAAACGCTCTAAAAAACTATTGATGC
The DNA here is from genome assembly GCA_036564845.1 of Chitinophagaceae bacterium. Taxonomy (GTDB): domain Bacteria; phylum Bacteroidota; class Bacteroidia; order Chitinophagales; family Chitinophagaceae; genus Ginsengibacter. The sequence goes on from DATCOF010000283.1 coordinate 1,514, forward strand.
AATTATTGTTCTTGGCAAACTTTGCAGCCACTTTTAGTTGCGATAAAATTTCATGGTCACCTACTATCTGCGAATCAATTCCTGCGGCCATATTAAAAAGATGCTCCACAGCTTTTAATCCGCGGTGTGTGTAGCCATGCTCAATAAAATCTTTTATTCTTCCCTGTGTATGATGACACAACAATTCTATCAGATCCTGTGGGGAAGAACTTATGCCATAAATTTCAGTACGGTTACAGGTAGAAAGTACAAATGCGCCGGGAAGATGTTTTTGAACCACTTCTTTTAAAAGCAACTCACATTGCTCTGTGGTTAGAGAAAACTTACCTCTTACAATTACATCGCTTTTGCGGTAGTTAATACCGGCGATGCAAAAATCAGAAAGGAAATCGTAGTGAGTATTCATAATTTTTTCTCTATGCAAAACTATTTTTATGTAAGTCGTAAAAAGTCATGGCTATGTCATAAGACCATAAGATGTATATGAGAGAAATCAGTAAGAGCGGATTATTTATGACATTTATCAGTTATTGAATGGTTTACTCATTAGCGGTTACATTTGCAAATATTTTACTCAATGGCAAATAGTAAGAGAGGAATTATTTTAATGAACCTTGGATCACCTGATTCAACAGAGGTGAAAGATGTAAGAAAATATCTTGATGAATTTTTGATGGATGAAAGAGTGATAGATAAATCATGGCTTTTTCGTGCTTTATTGGTGAAAGGAATTATTGTTCCGTTCAGGGCTCCCAAATCTGCAGAGGCTTACAAAACTATTTGGACAGATGAAGGTTCTCCGTTAGTTGTTAATTCAAAACATTTGCAAAAGGCATTGCAAAATGAAATTGAAGAGCCTGTCGAGATTGCGATGCGTTACGGCAATCCCTCTCCGGAAGCGGCTTACGAAGCATTATTAAAAAAAGTACCGGGCATTGAAGAAGTAATTGCTGTGCCACTCTATCCGCATTATGCAATGAGCAGTTATGAAACGGCTGTTGAGTATGCAAAAGAAATTCATAAAAAGAAAAAGTATTCTTTTAAGCTCACTTTTATAAAACCTTTTTATAATGAGCCAAATTATTTACACGCACTTGCAGAAAATATAAGACCCTGGTTGCAAAAAGAATATGATCATCTTTTATTCAGCTATCATGGAATACCGGGGCGGCATATTCGTAAGAGCGATATAACCGGCTGCCATTGTTTGCAAAAAGATAATTGCTGCGAAGTAGCATCGCCGGCTCATGAATTTTGTTACCGTCACCAAATTATTACAACAACTACATTAGTAACCGAAGCTTTAAATATTCCAAAAGACAAGTACAGCATTTCTTTTCAATCACGTTTAGGTAAAGGATGGCTAACACCCTTTACTGATGTGCGTTTAAAAGAATTACCTGCAGAAGGGAAGAAAAATATTTTGATAATTTGCCCTGCATTTGTAAGCGATTGTTTAGAAACTTTGGAAGAGATTGCGGTAAGAGAAAAGAAAAGTTTTATGGAAGCAGGCGGCGAATCGTATGAAATGATTCCCTGCTTAAACACAAACCCATTGTGGGTTAAGACGATTGCGGGATGGATACAAAATTCAGATAGAATGTCATTAATCAAAAAATAAGTTATTAGGTCAATAAGTCAATGGCCTGAATGATCAAAGTCTCAATGACCCAATGACCAAATGACCAAATGACTCAATGACCAATGACTCAATAACCAAATGACTTTGAAAACTAATTAATAATGTACTTCTACATAAAAGCCCTGCATATAATTTTTGTTATTACCTGGTTCGCCGGGTTATTTTATATCGTGAGGCTTTTTATTTATAGCGCAGAAGCAAATTTAAAATCCGAACCCGAAAGATCCATTCTCTTAAAACAGTTGACGTTAATGCAAAACCGGCTGTGGTACATCATTACATGGCCTTCTGCAATTCTTACAATTATTTTTGGAGGATGGCTTTGGTATTTATATGGAAGCTTACCTACATGGCTTTTGGTAAAGCTTTGTTTTGTTGCCGGGTTATTTTTATACCATCTTTCGCTTCACGTTATTTTTAAACAGCAAGCCCAAGGAATATTTAAATATTCATCACAACAGTTGCGTGGATGGAATGAAGTCGCAACACTTTTTTTGGTAATAATAGTAATGCTTGCAGTTGTAAAACAAATGCTAAGTGTTGCATGGGCAATCGGAGGAATGGTTGCTTTTGCAGTCGTACTCATGATCGCAATTAAGCTTTATAAAAAATTCAGGAACTAATAAAGCTATACTATTTTGATATTCCCCTTTTCGTAAACCCTTTTTCCCTAAAACATAAATACGGGTATTTTTTTTAAATCATATTTGTTGTCAAATAATACAAAAATGAAAATAAATATATTGCTGGCAATAACTCTTTTACCATTAAGCCTGTTAGCTCAGCAACCTAAAGACAGTACAAAAACTATTTTATTAAAAGAAATAAATATTACTGGTATAAAAACTGTTCGTGGTACAGGACATATGCCTGAAGTAAAAGACGGAATTATATATGCAGGAAAAAAAAATGAAGTAATTCTTGTAGATAGTTTAGATGCAAATAAAGCCATAAATAATACGAGACAAATTTTAGGAAGAATACCCGGTTTGAATATAGTAGAAACCGAGACGGGCGGCTTTACTGCAAATGGAATTGCAACCCGTGGTCTTAATCCTGTGCAAAGTATTGAAATGAATACAAGGCAGAATGGATATAATATTTCTGCTGATATTTATGGCTACAACGAAGCATATTATATCCCGCCAATGGAAGGCGTAAGCAGAATAGAAATGGTAAGAGGTGCGGCTTCTTTACAATTCGGTTCACAGTTTGGTGGCATGGTTAATTATGTTACCAATGAAGCTCCTAAAAATAAAGCCTTTGAATTTTATACTTCGCAAACAGCAGGAAGTTTTGGGTTGTTTAATACTTTCAATTCGTTTGCAGGTACGTTGAAAAAATGGAGTTATTACTCTTTTATTCAATACAGAACAATGGATGGCTGGAGACCAAACAGCCAACAGTGGCAGGTATCAGGGTTTGGAAAACTGCAGTACAATGCATCTCCAAAATTTAATGTTGGAATAGAATATTCTCTTTTACGTAATCGTATCAAAATGCCCGGAGGGCTTACCGATAGTATGTTTGAAGTAAATCCACGTTCATCATTTCGTGCAAGGAATTGGCTGAAAAGCCCATGGAATATTTTAGCAGGATATGCTAATTATATTATTTCTCCAAATACAACATTAAGTCTGAAGAGTTCATTTCTTTTCAGTAACCGGGCATTGGTTTGGCGTAATGAAGATGGAGGGGCGGGTGCATTGGATGTAATTGATCCTGCAACAGGTGAATTTGTTAATCGTGAAGTAGAGAATGAAGACATGCACAATACTACAACAGAATTGAGATTGTTACACAAATACAGATTAGGTAAAATGAACAATACAATTGCAGGTGGATTAAGATATGCTTATGCATGGTTTAAAAGACAGGGAGGAGGTGAAGGAACAACAGGAAGTGATTTTGATTTATCAATAACAGGTGAGTATGAGTATGATCTTGATTTTACTACCACCAATATTGCACCTTTTATTGAAAATATATTCAGGCTAAATAATCGCCTTACCGTTACACCCGGCTTTCGTTTAGAATATCTTAAAAGTACTGGTAAAGGGTATAAAGAGGACAATTCAGTAAAAATTATTACTAACGAAAACAGGAAAAGATATATACCCTTGTTTGGCATAGGAACTGAATATAAAGCATCAGTAAACACAAATATATATGCGAACATTAGCCAGGCTTATCGCCCAATTGATTACTCACAGATAACCGCATTCGGTATCACTTCTAAAATAGATCCAAACCTAAAAGATGCAAATGGCTTTAATGCAGACTTAGGATACCGTGGCACGGTTAAAAATTATTTGAATTTTGATTTCGGCTTATTTTATCTTACTTATAACAAAAGGATTGGAATAGTATTGATCAATCCGGGTACTATAAATGAATATACTTTGCGAACAAATGTTGCCAATAGTATTCACAAGGGAATAGAAAGTTATATAGAATTTAATATCTTAAAATACCTTAATACAAATTCAAATAAGGGATTAAGCATTTTTAACTCACTTGCATTAATAGATGCAAAATATTCAAGCGGAGAATTTAAAGGCAACAGGGTTGAGACTGCCGCTAAATACATAAATAGGGTTGGTGTTACGTATTCTGATAAAAAATTGTCAGGAACTTTACAAATGAATAATGTTGGTGATGCATTTGGGGATGCAACTAATGTAAGACTAAGTGCAGACCCTGTTGCAGGTTATATCCCGGCTAATACTGTGTTTGATGTAAGTGCAACCTACAGAATTAATCGTTATTCATTAAAAGCAGGGATAAACAATATTAGTGATAAGGCATACTTTACAAGGCGGACTGATGAATATCCCGGTCCCGGAATAATACCATCAAATGGAAGAAGTTTTTATGTAGGTATTTCGGCAAAGTTTTAATACCACTTTAGTTCTAAAAATGTAAAACATTTTTCTTTTACATTTGCAACCTACTTACTGTATAAAAACTAAGTAAGCAATGGCAAGTATAGATATTCATCCTTCAGTTACTGCGATTAGAACTACTTTAATCGGAATTGCAATAAGCATTGTACTGATTTTTGTAAAAGGTATTTCAGGGTATTTGGGGCATTCTTATGCATTGATAGCAGATGCTACCGAATCAGGCGCTGATATATTGAGTTCCGGATTATTATGGATAGGATTACGCATAGCTCTAAAAGAACCCGATGAAGAACATCCATATGGGCATGGGAAAGCAGAACCATTAGCAGCAATTGCTGTTTCTCTTTTTTTAATTGCCGCCGCTGTTTGGATTGGTTATCATGCTGTAGGTTTTATAAGAACACCTCATAGCATGCCAAGAGGATTTACTCTTTGGATACTTTTGATTGTGATTGCCATTAAAGAAACGATGTTTCGCTACGTTTTTAAAATTGGTAAAAAAATAAACAGCCAGGCAGTAAAAGCAGATGCTCAACATCACCGCAGCGATGCCATTACATCTGTTGCGGCCTTTATTGGAATTTCTATTGCATTAATTGGAGGTAAAGGATATGAAGGTGCCGATGATTGGGCGGCACTTGCTGCTTCCGCACTAATCCTTTATAATGCAATAATTATACTCAGGCCGGCATTAGCAGAAATAATGGATGCAGCGCCTTCTAATGGAATTGTACAGAAGATAAAAAATTTAGCAGTAACTGTTCCGCAGGTAAAAGGCATAGAAAAATGTTATGTAAGAAAAATGGGATTTGATTATTTTGTGGACATCCACATTGAAGTAGATGGTGATATGAGTGTTACTGAAAGTCACTACATTACCTATTTGGTAAAAGATGTCATATATAAAAGCAATTTAAGGGTGTTAAATGTTTTGGTTCATGTTGAACCATTTAAATTATAAAAATTTGGTATTCATTATTATACTTTCATTTAACTTTCGATTTTGTCACTAATATGTTTAAAATATCTATTGAGCAGAGAAAGCCGCTCAAACCCACTCTGCAAGGTAATATGGTCTCTCTCGACAGATACATCTTAATAGAAAAATCTAATTGATCAATTAGTTTACAAACTTTACAACCTCACACCGGAAGAAATTAAAATAATTGAAGACAGTGTAAAGTGTAAAATAAAAATTTCTCATCTGCACATAGCTTATGAATATACCTTCAACTCAATTATAATTGCATAATGGTAAATATATTAGCGAATAAATATGGCTTTATGAATAAATGAAAAGCGATTTACGAAAAAGAGAATTAATGAAATAGCAATTCACAAGGTTTTAAACCGGTGTGTTTTTTAAACGCAGTAGAAAAATGAGAGATAGAAGAATAGCCGAGTAAAGAGGAAACATCTGTAACACTCAAACCTTTTTCATACAAAAGATATTTGGCATGTTCCATCCGCTGGCTTTGGAAAAAATCAAATATGGTAGTGCCATACATTTCCTTAAATCCTTTTTTTAAATAACATTCGTTGATGGCAGCCTTGCGGCTCAAAGCCTTTATGGTTAAGGGTTCGCTTATGTGAAGCAATAAAATTTCCCTGGCCTTTGCTATCTTTTCCCTGTCAGCTTCGTTGGCTAAAAACTTACAGGTGAAGGTTTCTTCTTTACTGCCCACCATACACTCCATGCTGTATAACAAAAGCATTTGCGTTTGGGCATTAATAAAAATATTTTCGAGGCTGTCAGAATAGGAATGATTCAATAATGCTTCCAACACCATTTTTGTTTTGCTGCAAAGCGGCATTATTTTACTAAAGCTGGAAGTGTGTTTAAAATTTAAAATGTCGTCAGAAAAAGTAGTTTGCTTTATACCTTTTACAAATTGCGAAAGATGTGCAGGAGTAAATTTAAAACTTACAAGGTCCACGGTGTCTATTCTTTCTTCGCAATTAATTGACTGGTGAAATTTGCAAGCATCACATTCTGCATTTTTTGACCTGCAGTAAGTGTTGCCCGAGATACAGAATTTTAATTCCAGATGATTTTCTTTTGGCTCATCTTTTTTAAAATGATAAACCATCATTCCTGTATCCTCAATATTGGTTTGCGGTAATTTTTTAAATCTTTTTATTGTGTATTGAACAGAGCCCGGTATCGTTTGTTCTTTCTCCTGCAACAGCGGATGTTGGCTGTATAACAATGGTTGCCATTGTGCAATTGATAATATGTTTTGCTGTTGCTCCATT
>DATCOF010000284.1:0-6854 GCA_036564845.1 Chitinophagaceae bacterium
CACTTTTATAGTATTTATTGAATCTATGGATCTCACTTCTTTATTATGCAACTTAAAATTTCGCATGCCTTCGTCATCGTTCGAGATTCCATATCTGTATTTCTGATCACTTTCCACAACCGAGTCCAAAATCGGGATTAAATATTTTAATGAATCTGCAATATGAGCTCTATAAATGTCTACTGCTTCCAAAAATTTAAAAGGACTAGTAACTTCTTTTTTATTTTGTCCACAAGCAGTAAATATTGTCAATACAAGCACAATCAAATAATAATTTTTTTGATAACGCTTTTGTATTTTAATATTATTAGCGAGAAGGTTCAATACAATAAATATTATTTTTTGAAGATAATGAATTGCTTCTATTTTGCAACTAATCGATACACCGGATACCTTAAATGCGCTGGCTCATAATAAGTAGAATTCTTATAAATAAAATTTAGTTGTGCAGAAGCATCGTTCGCAAACTTGCTATCAGACTGTTTTTTAGCATCCAGTTTTTGTTTTACATCAGGATGGGTTTTTAAAACTTCTGCTGCAATATCTTCCCATCTATAATCACTGTAACCTTCTTTTTGTTGCAGGATTGCATCAAAAAAATTCCAGGCAAAAAAGCTGTCATCTCCCGTGGGTTCAAGCATTTCAACAATATATCTGTTTGTGGGTTGGTTCATCGGAATTACATAATCTCCTTTTAAAAATTTTATTTTTTGTTTAGATGAAGAAATTTTTGCATCAGAATTTTTATGATGTTTTTCATAAGGGCGTGGCAAAGATTTATAATCATCAATATGATAAGCTTCAACTTCTATCGAAGAATCTTTTATCAACTGATACATATTTACATGATTCAGTTTTAAAAGATCAACCACTTTCCACCATCCCTTTGGAATTATATATGCTTCAGGTTTTGTAACAAAATTTTTCGGTGCAAAAACATTGTAAAATCTAACCTGCTTTGTAAAAGGTTTTTTGCGATCGTAGTACATTCTTTGTAAACCTGTGGCATCGCTTGTTTTAAAAGCCTGTTCATATCCTTTAAAAGTTATCATTGAATATTTTGAAGAATCAGTTTTCCATGTTAGCGGAAAGTTTTTTTCTTTGACAATTTCATTCATCACTTTTCTTCTCATTGCAATAAGATCATTTGCATAAATACCAGACTGTTCAATAAAAGTTTGCATTAATGCATAAGTTGATCTCACCCGATCTGCAAAAGGTTTTAGCATATGTGTTTCGGGCATAAAAGCAATTGTTTGAAATAGTGTTGCATAGCCCGATGAATATCTTGGAGGATCATAAAATTGTACCATTCCGCTATCAGGAGAAGATCTTTCAAAATCTACATACGGCGTCATATCCCAGCCTTTCTTTGACATGCCTTTAAATAATTCAGGCTCAAATTTTTCTTTTAGCCAATAGCCAAGATCGGCGCCCAGCTTATCATATTGCGTAGTAAGTAATGTCATGGTATATTGATAATCGGCGCCATCACTTACATGATTGTCAATTTGAATATCAGGGTTGAGGTAATGGAAAATTTCAGCAAAACTTCTTGCTTCCTTTGTATCACATTTTGTAAAATCCCTGTTAAGGTCAAGGTTTTGAGAGTTGCCACGAAAGCCATACTCAACTGGTCCGTTTTGGTTGGCTCTTGAAAAACTATTTCTGTTCAAACTTCCACCAATATTATAAATGGGAATAAAAGCCAATGCCACATTATCAGGTAATTTTATTTTTTGATTTGCAATATCTCTTACCAGCATCATGCTTGCATCAATACCATCCGGCTCGCCGGGATGAATACCATTGTTGATAAGAATAACAACTTTGTTTTGTGTATGCCACACTGTAGGATCAAACTTTTCATCATTGCTCACCAATACTAAATGCAACGGGTAACCTGCATCAGTTGGTCCCATTTCTTTCATCAATATTTTAGATGAAAATTTATCTAAATTTTTATAGAATTCTATTGCCTGAAAATATGTAGCAGATTCTTTTCCATTGCTTTTTTCAAAAGGAGTTTGTTGTGCAAAAGATGAAAGAGAACTTAGTAAAAACGAAAGAAAGTAAACAAAATTTTTCATGCAGAATCTTTGCCACAAGCTACAAAGTTTTGGCATACATCAAATAAAAAAGCGTTTCCTTTCAGAAACGCTTTCAATAATTTTTTTATAAGATTTATTTCGCCAGTGTATTTACACCTTTGGTAAGTTTACGTTTTAAATTAGCCGCTTTATTTTTATGGATGATACCACGCTTTGCTAATTTATCGATCATAGATGCTACCAATGGTAGTTTTTCTGATGCACCTTCTTTTGTGTCAAGTACTTTCAGATCGCGAATTGCATTACGGGTTGTTTTACCATAATAGCGGTTGCGCTCTCTGCGTTTGGTTGATTGTCTTACATCCTTTTTGGTAGCTGCGTGATTAGCCATGAAATTTTAATTTTTGGGTGGCAAAGATAGGGGTTCTTCCCAATAAAAAGTTCTCTCTTATCAATCTTTTTATCAAAGAGTAAGGTTTTATAGTCATTTTTAATGTTACTAAAAACCGATATTTGCACTTATTTATGAAAGATTTCTCATACATCACCAATTCACATCCCGCTTACATCGAAAATCTTTATACAGATTTTGTAAAAAATCCAGAAAGCGTAGATCCTGATATTCGTAAATTTTTTGAAGGTTTTGATTTTGCTCTTTCGCAGGGAAACGGGCAAAAAACAACTTCCGTTGCACCTAAATTATCAGAAATCACCAACCTTGATAAGGAGCTTGGCGTTTACAATTTAATTGAGTCCTATCGAAAAAAAGGGCATCTTATTGCTAAAACAAATCCTATACGAGAAAGAAAAGATCGACATGCAAATCTTGATCTGCGATATTTTGGATTAGATGATTCAGACCTGCAGACTGAATTTTATGCAGGCAAATTTGCAGGGTTAGAAAAAGCTACTTTAGAAAAAATAGTAAATCATTTTAAAAAATGTTATGCTGAATCAACAGGGGTTGAATATTCTTATATAAATGATCCCGAAAAGATTGATTGGCTTACCAATGCTGTAGAAAATACGATGATGCAACCTGTGCCATTAAAACAAAAAAGAAGGATTCTGCAAAAGCTTAATGAAGGAGTGATGTTCGAAAAATTTCTTCACACAAAATATATCGGGCAAAAAAGATTTTCATTGGAAGGTGGTGAAACAACTATTCCTGCACTGGATGCAATTATAAATACAGCTGCCGATAATAATGTGCAGGAAGTTGTGATTGGTATGGCACATCGAGGCCGTTTAAATATCCTTGCAAATATTCTTGGTAAAACATACGAACAGATATTCACAGAATTTGAAGGGACGTCAACTCCTGACACCACTATGGGAACAGGCGATGTAAAATATCATTTGGGGTACAGCAGTGAAATAGAAACGGGCAATGGGAAAAAAGTGCATTTAAAATTATCTCCTAATCCTTCACACCTTGAAGCTGTAGATCCTGTGGTGGTAGGCCTCACAAGAAGTAAAGCAGATGTACTATATGAAAGTGATTATGATAAAATAGTTCCCATTTTAATTCATGGTGATGCATCGGTTGCGGGCCAGGGAATTGTTTACGAGGTTTTGCAGATGAGTAAATTAAAAGGATATTATACCGGCGGAACAATTCATTTTGTAATCAATAATCAAATTGGTTTTACAACTGATTTTGATGATGCAAGAAGTTCAGATTATTGTACTTCGATAGCTGCAATGGTGCAGGCGCCTGTGTTTCATGTTAATGGTGATGATGCCGAAGCTGTTGTAAAAGCATCGCAGATAGCCATGCTTTACCGCCAGAAATTTAACAGCGATATTTTTATTGATATGGTTTGTTATCGCCGCTGGGGACATAATGAAGGCGATGATCCAAAGTTTACACAACCCGGTTTGTATGCATTAATTGATAAGCAACCCAACCCGAGAGAAGTCTATACAAAATGGCTCATAATGCATGGAGAACATGATGCAGCAGAACTGGCCAAAGAAATGGAGAAAAAATTCTGGGGCGATCTGCAGGAGCGGCTTGATGAAATAAAACAAAACCCTCTTCCCTACACATATCAAAAACCTGAGTTATGGTGGCAGAGCCTGAGAAGAGCCGTGGCAAACGATTTCGAGGTATCACCCATAACTGCAATAAGTAAGGAGAAGGTTGAAAATTTATTTCATGCTATTATGAAATGGCCTGAAGGATTTAAGCCTCTTAAAAAAGTAGAAAAAATAATTCAGGATAAAATAAAATTATTTAATGAACAACAAAAGCTTGATTGGGCCGCCGGTGAATTGGTAGGCTACGCAAGTATTTTGGCAGATAAAAAAGATGTGAGAATGAGTGGCCAGGATGTGCGAAGAGGAACCTTCAGTCATCGCCATGCAGTACTAAGAGATGAAGTGAATGATGGTTTTTATAACCGCTTAAGCAATGTTGCAGAAGGCCAGGGTAAATTCAGAATTTATAATTCATTGCTGAGCGAAGCCGCTGTACTGGGTTTTGAATATGGATATGCAATGGCCAATCCCAATACATTGGTTTTATGGGAAGCGCAGTTCGGGGATTTTGGAAATGGATGCCAGATAATAATAGACCAGTTCATTGCTGCCGGCGAACAAAAATGGCAACGCATGAATGGAGTTGTTCTTTTATTGCCGCATGGATATGAAGGACAGGGACCGGAACACAGCAGTGCAAGAATGGAAAGATTTTTACAAATGTGTGCAGAGTTGAATATGGTAATTGTAAATATTACAACAGCCGCAAATTATTTTCATGCAATGCGCAGGCAAATTGCATGGCCTTTCAGAAAACCGTTGATCGTTTTTTCGCCAAAAGCAAACCTGCGTCATCCTGGTAGCTACAGCCACATTGATGAATTCACATCCGGTGGATTTAAAGAATTGATTGATGATAATTTTGTAAAAAATGTAGCAGCAGTAAAAAAAGTTTTATTCTGCAGCGGCAAAGTTTATTTTGATCTTGCAGAAAAACAAAATAAAGAAAACAGGCAGGATGTTGCAGTTATCCGCCTTGAACAAATTTATCCTTTGCCATTAAAACAGTTGGAAGCATTGTATAAAAAATACAATAAAGCAATTTGGTTCTGGGTACAGGAAGAGCCGTTAAACATGGGAGCAGCCTCATTCTTATTAATGAATTTAAAAAGTATTAATTACGGAGTAGTGGGCAGGCAGCCAAGCGCTTCCACGGCTACAGGCTATGCAAAAATTCATGCGCAGGAGCAGGCAGAAATAATTGAAACAGCTTTTAGTGTTTAGTATTTATCTTAGTTTAGTATTTTAAAATGTAATCATGTCGATAGAAATAAAAGTTCCATCCGTAGGAGAGAGTATTACTGAAGTAACCCTTGTAAAATGGTTAAAACAAAATGGTGATTGGGTGGAGAGAGATGAAGTGATCGCCGAACTGGAAAGTGAAAAAGCAACGTTTGAAATAAATGCACAACAGGCAGGGATATTAACAACTGTTGCCAACGAAGGTGATACATTAAAGATTGGTGATGTTGCCTGCACAATTGATGATACCGCGGCACGACCTGAAAAAGCTCCGGAGAAAAAGGCTGAACAAGAATCTGCAGAAAAAACAGCAGAGCCAAAAAAAGATGAGGGCGTAAAAGAAAAAGAAGTTCCAACATCTAACACTCCACAACCAACATCTGAGGTTAAAGCAACTCCGGTGGCAGCAGCAATTTTAGCTGATAAAAAAGTAGATGTAAAAAATATAACAGCAACCGGTTCCAACGGAAGAATTTTAAAGAACGATGTATTGGATGCATTATCCAATCCGGGCAGAAGTATTGGCCAGCCTATGTTTAGCAGGGATGATAAGCCTGAGAAGATGAGCAATCTTCGTAAAACGATCAGCAGGCGATTGGTAGAAGCAAAGAATACAACAGCTATGCTTACCACTTTTAATGAAGTGGACATGAGTGCTATCATGGATCTGCGGACCAAGTACAAAGAGATCTTTAAAAGGCAACACGGAACTAATCTTGGCTTCATGAGTTTTTTTACAAAAGCAGTTTGTTTCGGTTTGCAGGAATGGCCAACTGTAAATGCAATGCTAGATGGAGAAAATATTATTCATCATAATTATTGTGATATTTCGATCGCGGTTTCAGCGCCAAAAGGTTTGGTAGTGCCTGTAATCAGAAACGCTGAAAGCCTTAGTATGGCTGAGATTGAGAAGAAGGTTGTTGAATTGGCAACCAAAGCAAAAGAAAATAAACTTACGATAGAAGAGATGACTGGCGGAACATTTACAATAACCAATGGCGGTGTTTTTGGTTCATTGATGAGTACACCAATAATTAATATTCCGCAGTCTGCAATTTTAGGAATGCATAAAATACAGGAGAGGCCGGTTGTTGTAAATGGGCAGATAGTAATTAAGCCTATGATGTATTTAGCGCTGAGTTATGATCACCGGATAATTGATGGCCGTGAGTCAGTAAGTTTTTTAGTAAGAGTAAAAGAAATGCTGGAAAATCCTGTGCAACTTCTTTTTGGAAAAGATCCTGTAAAAGCGTTGCTCGAAATATAAATCCCTTTCCTCACAAGCCAATAAAATTAACCTGTAATGTTACCAGGAAAAATAAATAACCCCAAGGGGTTTGTGGGAAACCGTTTCCATTCTTATGTAAATTCTGCAGTTGCAATTTTAAAATTGTATCATGGCAATGAACCGTTTCACCAGTTTATAAAAAAATATTTTTCTACCAATAAAAAATTCGGATCCAAAGACAGGAAACAAATTTCTTCTCTTTGTTACAATCATTTTCGTTTAGGAAATGC
>DATCOF010000285.1:0-4601 GCA_036564845.1 Chitinophagaceae bacterium
AAATTCGGGAGTAACAGGTTTATCAACCGTAACTATATATTCCTTTTCATGATTATTGCCTGCACGCAAAATTTTATTTACAATATCACCGTCGTTGGTTAAAAAGATCAATCCTTCAGAAGGCTTGTCCAGCCTGCCTATGGGGAATATTCGTTTGGGATGATTTAAATAATCAATGATGTTGTATTTGTCTTTGCGGTCTGTTGTGCTACTGACACCGATGGGTTTATTGAATGCGATGTAAATGGTTTTTTCTTTTTGCTTTAATGGCTTGCCGTCAATTTTAATTACATCAGCATCGCTTACACGGTTGCCCAATTTAGGCAGCTGACCATTTACAGTAACACTACCGGCTTCAATTAATTTATCGGCTTCTCTTCTTGAACAAAACCCTGTGGAGCTGATAAATTTATTTAAGCTTATCCCGTTTTGTTGATCCATAAATAAAATTCCGGTTATTTTTTTGCTGAGTAAAGAAAATTGTCTATTTTTTTCTTTTAAAGTTACAGAATACAATTTTGCAGGGATATTTTGGTAGCCGGCTTTTGAATTTCTATTAAGCTTCATTGGCGTTGCACTCTTGACTTTAGTTCTTTACGAGCGTTTATAAAGCACGCAAGGATTGCAATTTAAGTAGGTAATCTTGGAAGGACTTATCAATTTCATAACTCATAAAAAAATCTTCTTTAATCACACATGTTGAGGTCAAACTAATTTTCAGAATTTTCGTTAACTGATTTTCTATATCATTTTCTCTAAAGAACTTGTCCATAAGAACTGCAGCGTATGGACCACCATGTGTAAACGTCGAAACGAAAGAATATTCTGGTAATGTTTGAGCGATGATATGATTTGTTGCTTGTAAACTATCTATTTGTTTGTATTTAGAATGAAGATGTTTGACTATCTCTTTCAAATTAAATTGCCGTATTGCAGCAGAAATTTCTTGCTGATTGGCTTTGTCAAAATCTTGCAAGTTTGGCATTTTAGTAGTAAGGAACTTAATAAAATCTGTTTTAACTTGATTGTCATTTAATAAGTCTTCCATTTCTAAAATACCTGCTTGCTCTGCCAAACACTCTGAAATGAAATAATGTTTTTGATAATTTTCTGCTGGCACATCACTCATTGTTGATACCATTTTATCAACTATATACATCCCTTTAAAAGAATGTTCAAGAAGAGAACGATATAAAATAAAAGCTGAATACAAATTGTCATTTTGAGCTGCATTAATTATGCTGTCAAAAATGTAAGCAATTCTTTTTGAAAGGTCACTAAGAACCTGATGCGATATAGGGAAATGGATTTTGATATTTGCTTTCTCAAATGCTTGCTTTAAATCGCAATACAATAAATCGTGATCGTTATATTTTTTTTCAATTAATAGAGTATCCATAGATTTTTTAAGAACAAAAATATTGCCTTGTTGATTTTTCTTTAGTATATGGCAGATTGTGTTTGATTAATGACATATAATCTATGACAAAATGTGCCATATAATCTTATAGAGAAAAATTGTCAGAAGAAAAAGCTGCCCATAGGTTACCAATAAAGTGATTGGGACGCAACGATGATGCTATAAAAACTTCTGCTTGCAACCAAATATTTATTTGGTCAACTTTGCTTTTGATAATAGCTTATTAAGCTTAGTAATTTTTGGGGGAAAGGAAGAATTGGAAGTAGTTGTTTTATAAACAATCCTTACACCAGTGCCTGCAGATTTTCTTATTGCAGATTTGCTGTATGCCCTTGCCTGTTCAACTGTAAATGTTTTTTCAGTTTTACTTTTAAATGCTGTCTTTTTATTGATTTCTGCCATACCGCAATTATCTTTTCAAATTTACAAAATAAGTATCGCAAAGAAACCAAAGAACCGCAAAGAGGGCAAAGCCTTTGCGTACTTTGCGATACTCTTTGCTCAATAAAGTGATGTAGTACAAGGGTGCGACGCCAATGAAGTTTAATAGTAGCACTAAAGCTGGCTACCAAAATCTAAACACACAACATTAATAAAACTTCAATAGTTATCTTTGCGCACTTTATGAAATACGCAAACGAAATAAGCAAGCGGCGCACATTCGCCATCATCAGTCACCCCGATGCCGGCAAGACAACCCTCACCGAAAAATTTTTATTATTTGGCGGCGCCATACAAACCGCCGGCGCTGTAAAAAGCAACAAAATAAAAAAACATGCTACATCAGATTTCATGGAGATAGAAAGGCAGCGGGGAATTTCTGTGGCAACATCCGTAATGAGTTTTGAATACAAGAACATGCTGGTGAACCTGCTGGATACTCCCGGCCACAAAGACTTTGCTGAAGACACTTACAGAACGTTAACGGCAGTGGATAGCGTAGTGCTGGTGATAGATTGCGTAAAAGGCGTGGAAGAACAAACCAAACGGCTGATGGAAGTGTGCCGTATGAGAGATACGCCTGTAATTGTTTTTGTAAACAAAATGGACCGTGACGGCAAAAACCCTTTCGACCTTTTGGATGAAATAGAAAATGAATTAAGCATACATCTGCACCCGCTGAGCTGGCCAATTGGTATGGGCAGGGATTTTAAAGGCGTGTATAATTTATTTGATAAAAGTTTGCTGCTGTTCAATGCAAATCAAAAAGCAACTGATGAAGATTACCTACCATTGAAAGATCTTAATGATGATGTGCTGCAAAAAAAGATAGGTGAAAAAGAAGCGGATCAACTAAGAGAAGATGTGGAGTTGATAGAAGGTGTGTATGGTACGTTTGATAAAGAGCCTTACCTGCAGGGCAAAGTAGCGCCAGTGTTTTTCGGCAGCGCCATAAATAATTTTGGTGTAAAGGAACTGCTGGAAACTTTTCTTTTGATCTCTCCTCTCCCATTGCATCGCAAAGTAACCACGAGGGTTGTGGAGCCAACTGAAAATAAATTCAGTGGTTTTATTTTTAAGATACATGCTAACCTTGATCCGAAGCATAGAGATCGCATTGCTTTTTTAAGAGTATGCGCAGGCAAATTTGAGCGCAACAAATATTTTCATCATGTGCGGCTGGATAAAGATGTACGCTTCAGCAATCCTTATACTTTTTTGGCAAGAGATAAAGATGTGATTGAATCAGCATATCCCGGTGATGTTGTGGGATTATTTGATACAGGTAATTTTAAGATCGGTGATACATTGACTGAAGGAGAAGATTTTTATTTTACAGGCATTCCATCTTTTTCTCCTGAAATATTTAAAGAGGTTCAGAACAAAGACCCGATGAAAACAAAGCAGCTGGAGAAAGGATTGCTGCAATTAACTGATGAAGGTGTTGCACAGTTGTTCACGCAGTTTGGAGGTAACAAAAAAATTATTGGTTGTGTGGGTGAGCTGCAGTTTGAAGTAATTCAATATCGCCTGTTGCATGAGTATGGAGCAAGTGTTCAATTAAATAATCTTCCGTTTTATAAAGCATGCTGGCTTACCAGCAGCGATTCAAAAAAGCTTGATGAATTTATCCGATTTAAACAGGCAAATATTGCCAATGATAAGGATGGTCACTTAGTTTATCTTGCCCAAAGCGAATGGTTCTTAAATACCGAACGGAAAAATAATCCTGATATTGAATTTCATTTTACAAGTGAGATACATAAATAAGTGATAAGTTAAGAGTTAAGATTATCCCACAATCTTTTTTACAACAGGAATTAGTTTTATCAATTTTATTATTATATAAGAGATAATTAAAACGACCAATGCCTTTACAGGTATTGCCCACGCAGGGTTCCAGCTTGTTACCGTTTCATAATAACTCCTGTCTTCAGAAAAAAAATATTCTATCACAAGCACATGCACGAGGTAAATACCAAAGGCTAATGCGCTTACCTCTGTAATAACTTTTTCAAAAACATTTTTCCCGTCACCCTTAATATTATTTTTAAACCAAAGAAAAAGGGCAGTAACACACAACACAACATCTGGTGTAAAATCTGTTGCAATGATATCATCAGTATGTTCAAACCCTATTTTAAAACATACGTATGGAGTAATGATTGAAATTGCAAAACCTGCAATACCAAGTAAGTAAATTTTATTAAATGTTGTCCCGGAAAATGCGAAATTGAAAAGATAATATCCAAGTAAAAAATAACCAACGTATCCCGTAAAAATATTTACTTCAACACTTGTTTCCAGGCCGGTAAAAATATTAATGATCCCTAAAACAGAATTGACAATAAACCAAAGGATAAGAAAATATAAAATGTTTTTTTTAGTGGCTGATTTTATATAAACATTTATAACAGGCCATGCAAGGTAAACTCCTATCATCATGTACAAAAACCACAAGTGATATGCAACAGGACCGTTGTAAAATGTTTTTAACTGGTCTGGTATATTGATGGAAGATAGTGGCTCTTTGTAATCAATTGTTTTAAAAAGAATATAAATGATGCTCCAGGCAATTAGCGGGATAACGAGTTTGGGTAAGCGTTTCAGCAATAATTCCTTTGTTGTAATTATCCTGTCTTTTCTTAATAAAAAAGCTCCGCTCAAAACCACAAACATAGGAACACAAAACCGTACGAGACCATTATAAATATCTGCAGACCACCAATTGCTGTTTGAT
>DATCOF010000286.1:0-16062 GCA_036564845.1 Chitinophagaceae bacterium
GTCAAAAAATTGCAGATAAAATTTCTGCGAACAGGCAAAAACAAATAAAACCTTTTGAAGAAAAAGTGAATAAACTTTTAGCACAGGTTGGTATGCCCAATGCAAAAATAAAAGTGGATATAAAAAATTGTGAGTTAAATATTTTCGGGAAGGATGCTATTGAATTTTTATTTGATGCCAACAAAAGCAACCGCTTTGAGCCTTTGCGAAAAGTTGCCAGCGGCGGAGAATTAAGTCGCTTAATGCTTAGCATTAAATCGCTGGTTGCAAAAAGTATTCAACTACCCACATTAATTTTTGATGAGATAGATACCGGCATAAGTGGTGAAGCAGCAAGGCAGGTTGGTATCATTATGAAAGATCTTTCCAATGCCCATCAGGTAATTGCGATAACGCATCAACCGCAGATCGCCGCCAAAGCATCAGCGCATTATTTTGTTTATAAAGAAATTAAAGGTGATAAGATAGTTACCTCCATTAAACTGCTTAACCAGGACGAAAGAATAACAGCCATCGCAACAATGCTAAGCGGTGAAAGGCCCACTGCCGCTGCTTTTGAGAACGCAAGGGAGATGATCCAAAACTAATATAAAATTTCCCGCTCACACAATTATATTCAATTACGTTATTTTCACATGTGCATATTTAGCAATTAGTATTTTGTTCCTGAAAAAAGTCCTCATATTATTTTTAACCGCAGGTACAATGGTTGTAGCTTATTATATCAATGAATTTTTAAAGAAGAAAATAATTCCGCGAAGATCCTTTTTGCATTTTATCCTGTTTATACTCGCAACCCTGGTTGCGATATTTGGGCTAATTTTTCTTTTGAGTTTTTTGCTGTTTCAGTACAAAGATTTTTTCTTTAAAACTTAAAACCTGTAACCACACACTACAAACAATTATATTTGTTTTATGGAAGTGAATGATGTACTTATCAATGATCTTGCCCAGCTTGCCAGGCTCGGGTTTAATGATACAGAAAAAGAGGAAATAAAAGGTGATCTTCAAAAGATGATAGCATTTATTGATAAATTAAATGAACTTGATACAACCGGAGTAAAACCTTTACTGCACATGAGTGAAAATGTAAATGTGCTGAGAGATGATGTAGTAAAAGGAAGCATCAGCAGTAAAGAAGCGCTGAAGAATGCGCCTTTGCATGATGACCAATTTTTTAAAGTACCAAAAGTGATAAAGAAATAACCGGTGTTGAAAATAAAAATTAAAACTAATTAATGTCAGCAATCATTCATCTTGATAAAATAAATAAGAGTTACTACATGGGTAAGCAGGAACTAAAAGTGCTTAAAGATATTTCTCTTGACATTTTTAAAAACGAATATGTTGCCTTGATGGGGCCAAGCGGCAGCGGCAAATCAACGCTGATGAATATTTTGGGTTGTCTCGATTCGCCCTCAGGCGGAAAATATATTTTAAATGATAAAGATGTGAGCAAGATGCCTGACAATGATCTTGCAGAAGTGCGCAACAAAGAGATCGGTTTTGTGTTTCAGCAATTTAATTTATTATCAAGATTAACGGCTGCAGAAAATGTTGCGCTGCCATTGGTGTACAACGGCACGCCCAAAAAACAAAGGATGGAACAGGCGCTTGAAATGCTTAACAGGGTTGGACTTGCGGACCGCAGCCATCATAAACCTAATGAACTTTCCGGTGGGCAGGGACAGCGTGTAGCCATTGCACGGGCTTTGGTTAATAATCCATCAATCATATTAGCTGATGAGCCCACAGGAAATCTTGACTCAAAAACTTCTACCGAAATAATGGAAATTTTTGATAAGATACATGCTGAAGGAAATACTGTCATTCTTGTTACACATGAAGAGGACATTGCTCATTATGCACATCGTATAGTACGTTTAAGAGATGGTATTATTGAAAGTGATAACACAACGAAAGAAAAAGTTATGAGCTACTAGCTTTGAGTTACAAGCTGCAATCTTTCACGCAAATATTTTTTCAGGTCGGTAATTGAAATGCTCTCCGAAGCAAATCCAATATAATTATCGGGACGTATTAAAAACATCGCAGAAGTTTTTACATGGAATTTTTTAAATGCATCCTCGTTTATTTTATCTCTTGGTATTTCACTAAATTTAAATTTTACCAGGAACGAATTTTCTATTTCGCTTTTTTGCTCATCTCTTAAAATTGTATCAAAAAGTAAAATAGTAAAGCCTGTAAATTTCAAATGCTCATCAATAATTTTTGAATTGATCTTTGCAAAAGGCACGAGCTGCCCAGCTTGCAACAGGTTATTACTTTCTGAATAACTAAGAAAAGATTTTTTGTAGTGAATGCCAATTTGCGATATTGTTTTAAATGCAAACAGTCCAAATCGTTTTATTGAAAGTAACCTGCTTAAAATTGGAGGCACGATATATAATCTCAAAATTTTAAAATGCCATTTGTCAGAACTGGTAACAGAAAAAGCCCGGTCAGTGGTTTTTACCAAGCGTCTTGCAATAGGTAATCTTTCTTCATTATAACTGATCAATAATTTTTTATCAGCCTCACCATTTACAACAAGTGCCAGCTTCCATGCAAGGTTATAGGCATCCTGTAACCCAGTGTTCATGCATTGTCCGCCGGCCGGGCTATGTACATGCGCGGCATCACCTGCAAGAAATATTTTGTTGTGCGTAAAACTATTTACACAACGATGATGAACATGATATATTGAGAACCAGTTTGTGTTGGTAAAGTTTACATCTATCTTCATTTGCTTTTGCACTACCTTCTGTATCTCTGAAAAATCGGAAACCTCTGTAGGAATAAATTGTTTGGGAAAAGTTCCTATCACCCTGAAACGGTCTTCACCCTTCATTGGAAAAAGCCCTGCAAAACTTTTATCTGTAAGACAAAGACTCAGGCAATCATGCCCCCACGGCCATTTTGCAAAAGTATCAGCAACAATAAAAATATTATTATAAGTACCACCTTTAAACGGTACATCTAATTGGTGACGTACCTGGCTTTTAGCGCCATCAGCACCAATAAGCCAGTCGGCTTTAATTTCTGTTTGATCACCCAAACTATCATCAACTATGGCAATTACTCCATCATCATTTTGTGTAAAACTTTCCAATGAATGTTCCCAAAGAACATCACCGTCTGTCTCTTGTAAATGATCGTACAATATTTTTTCATTCTTATTTTGTTCAAGAATAAAAAGAAAAGAATACGCACTCAATCCCTCCCCGAGTTGTTGTAACGGCACTTCGTAAACTCTCTTTCCATTGATGATGATCTTAATTTTTTTGGCTTCAGTGCCTTGTTCCAAAGCTTTTTCAGCAATACCCATCTGCTCATATATCTGCAATGTTCTTGCCTGCACTGCCAGCGCTCTTGATTCTTTTACTATGCCCTGCTTCGGATCAATAACAATGCAATCAACGCCAAATCTTTTTAGCTGGCACGCCATCATTAAGCCTGTAGGGCCTGCGCCGCAAATCAATACCTTTGTTTTAAGAATCATTATTTTGTAGGCTACTTATTTTATTTATAAAGATTAAAACTAATTAATTTTATATGCAATGGCACTAAAGATATATACCAAAACGGGCGACCTTGGCAAAACAAGTTTGATCGGCGGAACAAAAGTTTCTAAAAGCAATATCCGCATTGAAACTTATGGCACTATCGATGAATTAAATTCTTACATCGGTTTGGTTAGCGATCATTGCAATGATGATCATTCTAAAAATATTTTAAAAGAGATACAGGACAGACTATTTACTATCGGCTCTTCACTTGCATGTGATCCTGACAAAGAACAAAAATTAAAAATTCCTGATCTTAAAGAAATGGATGTTGAACTTTTAGAAAAAGAAATTGATGTGATGAATGAAGCACTACCGGAGATGAAACATTTTATTTTACCAGGCGGCCATGTTGCCGTTTCTACAACCCATATTGCCCGCTGTGTATGCCGCCGTGCCGAAAGATGGTGTGTGAATATGCAGGAACAAAATTTATTTGTTGAGCCTTTGGTGATAAAATATCTCAACCGCCTTAGCGATTATCTTTTTGTTTTGGCAAGATACATTGGTCAGTTATTACAGGTTGCTGAAATAGCCTGGAAGCCAGGAATAAGCTAATAAAAATTATCTTACGTAGCAATTAATGTTACGCAAATCTCTATATCTTTTTATACTGCTGTTTTATTTACGGTCGTATTCCCAAATTTTGCCTTTTAAAAATTATGGAGTTAAAGATGGTTTGCCAACGCAACTTATTTATGCGGCAATAAAAGATAATCGTGGATTGCTATGGATAGGCACTCCGTATGGGGTTAACTGGTTTGATGGCAAAAATTTTTATCACCCTTATATTTCTTCTCCGGCGGGACAATTATATGTAATTAATTTTTTTAAAGATGATAACGGTGATATATGGATACTTACTTTTTATAATGGTATTTATAAATTCTCAAAAGATCATTTTATAAATTTTTTACCCAATACTGCACACCTCGAATCTAATTCAAATAATGTATTTGATATGGTTCAGCTTGATGCGCTGCACTATGCTGTAGCAACCGATGAAGGAGCTTTTATTTTTGATGGTAAAAAGTTCACAACTATTGATTCCAATCACACTGAAAACTATAGCAGTATAGCAAAATTGCAAAATGGAAATTTGTTGCTGGGTAATTATACCGGACTCTATTGTTATAAAAAAGTAAATAACAAATTCGTAAATTATGCAACAGTTACGGGATATTCAATAAGCAAAATAAAAGTTTTAAAAGATAAAATATGGGTAGCAACTTCTAAGGGTGTTCTTCAATTTTTAAATACTCCTTTGTTGGATTTTACAAAACCTTCAAAACGATTTTTAAATGACCAGGATATAGGTCAGCTAAGTATTAATAATGATGAAATATGGGCAACAGGAAAAAATATTTACAAAATAAATAATGATAGTGTTTTTAGTTATGATGAAACAAATGGAATTACAACCAACGTAAAATATATTTATTGCGATAATGCAGGCATCACCTGGTTTTGCACAGAGAAAGGTCTGTATAAATTACCATCCGAATATTACAGGTTTGACTATTTAAAAAGATTTAAAGATAATGCGATAACTGCACTTGCTAAGGATAAAAAAGAAATTTTATGGATTGGAACAGAGAATGGAATTTTTAAAAGAGAAGAAAATAATTATAAATACATTTCGCAGGTAAATAAAAAAAATATCGGAAATGTATCATGGCTGTTTAATACAAAAGAAAACGAACTATTGACGGGAACAGATGCAGGAATTGCAAGTCTTTCTGAACGTGGATTACAAATAAAATTTTCATTAAAATCTACCTGTGTTTTTGAAGATGACAGTGCCAATATCTGGATAGGAACCCAATACGGGGATATTTATTTATTACATGAGAATACCCTTCAGCATATTCCTGTATCTCATCAGCCAAATGAATTCATCAGCAGTATTATAACAGATAAAAAAAATAATATTTTAATAGGTTACCGCAACAAAGGCATAAAAAAATTTTACCTGCACAATGGCAAATTGCAACCCGATGAAAAATTTAATTTAGACAGCACTTTTAAAAATTTACGCATCAGGTGCAGTAAGCGGGACAATAAGGGCAATATGCTTTTTGGTACCAGGACCCATGGACTTTATATCCTATCAGCGACGACAAATAATACCTGGCATTTTGATGATAGTAATGGCCTGAATGCAAGCTGGGTAAAGGATATAGCTGTTTCGGGAGATACAATTTATATGGCAACCAATAATGGCCTGCATATTTTATCAGGAGATTATGATCATCCGTTTATAAAGCAAATTAAATTTAATAATGAGGTTATCTCTCTGGAAACAAACAGTATTATGTATACTGATTCAACTTGTATTATAGGAAACAATGGCTTACTCTATTATTATCCTTATAAAAACAAAATAACCAATTCAAATATTCCTGTTCTCTTTACTCAAATTACAATTTCAGGCAAGACTGATCCAAATTTTCATCCTTATACAAATCCCGAAAAAATATATGATCTGAAATATGATCAGAATAATATATCCTTTGAATTTGCCGGTATTGACCTGGGAACTGAAAATATTTTACGGTATCGTTATATACTTGCCGGGGTTGATAAAACATGGAGCGCTGCAACTGAAAGAAATTTTATAAGTTATAATTTACAGCCAGGCGAATATACATTTAAAGTTCAGGCGCAAGATGCAGATGGTTCATGGAGCAATAAAACCGCAGAAATAAATTTTATCATTCATTATCCTTTCTGGAAAACATGGTGGTTCATTTCACTCCTAATAATTATTGCAATAATATTGGTTTATCTTATTTATCAATACCGGTTAAGACAGGCATTGAAACTGGAAAAGTTGCGGAGTAAAATATCAACCGATCTGCATGATGACATTGGCTCAACATTAAGCTCCATTTCAATTTTAAGCGATATGGTTATTAAAGAAAATGATGAATCACAATCAAAAAGTATGGTATCAGAAATAAAAGAAAGTTCTATGTTTCTAATGGAAAAAATGGATGATATAGTCTGGAGTATTAATCCTGCAAATGATACACTTGAAAATTTACTATTAAGAATTAAACAGTTTGCATCCAAAGTTTTTGAAGCCAAAAATATTAATTACGAAATTTTTATTGATGAATCAGTAAAGGATATAAAGCTGCCAATGGAGTACAGGCAGCATATTTATTTAATTTTAAAAGAAGCCATCAATAATCTTGTAAAATATTCTGAATGTACACAGGCAACTATTGAAGTAAAACATCAAAATAAAATTTTGAGTTTATATCTTTCTGACAATGGAATTGGATTTGATAAAAATAAAATCAAGTATGGCAATGGCCTTTTAAACATGCAGCATCGTTCGCAGCTTATAAAATCCACTTTGATAATTGAAACAAAACCATATCATGGTACAAAAATAATTTTAAATGTAAAAATCAAATGAATATCTGATATAAACTTCTGAATTTATTTATAAAATTTGCTCAATGATAAAAATAGGCATTGTAGAAGATAACAATACGCTGCGTTACAGTCTTGAGCAACTATTTAATAAAACCGAAGGAATGAGATGTGTTGTCTCACTCGGTAATTTGATGAATATCGTCAGTGATCTCTCAAAATCCTGTCCCGATATATTGCTTATGGATATTGGTTTGCCCAATATTTCCGGCATAGAAGGTGTGCGAATGGTTAAAAATAATTTTGATGATATTCTCATCTTAATGTTCACCGTATTTGAAGATGATAAAAAGATCTTTGCTGCAATAAAGGCCGGGGCATCTGGTTATCTTTTAAAAAAAACACCCCCGGAAGAGATCATAGAAGCGATATGGCAACTGTATCGTGGCGGTGCGCCAATGAGCCCCAGCATTGCAAGAAGGGTTATTAATGTATTTCATTCTAACTTATCAAAAACGATAGAAGATTACAAGCTCACTGCAAGAGAAAAAGAAATTTTATACTCTCTTGTTGATGGACTTAGCTATAATAAAATTGCTGAAAAATATTTTGTCAGCCTCTCCACTATCCGGACTCACATTTGCAATATTTATCAAAAGCTGCATGTAAACTCCAAATCGCAGGCTGTTGCAAAGGTTTTGCATAAACCCAATGAAGCATCAACTGATTAAAATCAGATGTTTATCCGATTGTCTTTAACTATCTTTTTTCTTCACTTTGAATAATTAAAATTTACATTATGAAAAAAATAATTTTTTTAATTGCCATAACCTTTTTGGGGGCTACTGTTTCACCGGCTCAGAGTATTTTAGATAAAATAAAAATCAAAACCAAACAGCGGGCCGATAATAAGGTAGACAACGCAATTGATAAGGGATTAGACAAAGTTGAAGATGCTTCTAAAGGAAAAAATAATCAGGCTGACAATTCCAATAACGCAAGCGATCAAAAACAAAATTCCAATTCATCATCTGCACCTTCTTTAAAAGTTTATCAGAATTACGATTTTGTACCCGGCGATAAAATTTTATTTGAAGATAATTTTACAGATGACCAGGATGGAGAGTTTCCAGCCCATTGGGAATTAATATCCGGACAAGCAGTTGCAAATAAAATTAAGGGTGAACTGGCTCTTTTTCTTACCGAAGGAAATTATGTTAGGGTAAAACCCCGCATGAAAACTGAAAGCTATCTCACCGATCCTTTCACTGTTGAATATGATATGTATTCTGTGCCCGGCGCCTATGGTGTTATAACTATGCTTAAATACAAAAATAAAGATGAAGATTATGAATCAGAATCAAGCGTATCTGTTGGCCATAGCGAAGTTAGTTATGGAGGTAAGGTGAGCTTTTCAAAATCTTTATCGGAAGGTGTTGGTGGTGAAAATTTTGATAATAAGTGGCATCATGTAGCTATTGCATACAAAAACAAACAATTAAAAATTTATGTAGATCAAAATAGAATTTTAGTGGTCCCGGATACCAAAGTAAATTTTGAAAGAGCAGAATTTGCAGGTATAGGAGATGAGAAGAATCCGATAGTTTTTAAAAATGTACGTATTGCTGCTGGTGGTGATATGAATATGATAGGAAAGAAATTCACAGAATCAAAAATAGTTACACACGGCATCAACTTCGATATTGATAAAGCTACAATAAAACCTGAAAGCATGGGCACATTGAATATGATTGTTCAGGTATTGAAAGATAATCCGGATATAAAGTTTGAAGTTGGCGGGCATACAGATAATTCAGGCACAGCGGCACATAATCTTACACTATCACAACAAAGAGCGGATGCTGTAAAAGATCAATTGGTAAAGATGAGTATTGATGCTTCAAGATTATCTGCAAAAGGTTTTGGAGATTCCAAACCCATTAGCGACAATACAAGCCTTGAAGGAAAAGCCAATAACAGAAGAGTTGAATTTGTGAAAATGTAATTGATTAAAAAACCATGATCATAAGCCACGCCCCGTTATGGCGATGCCACTAAACGTAATTGCCAGGCACAGTTTTGCATTAATGATAAATATCATTAATGAGTTAATATACTTTTCGACAAAAAGATTTTTATTAACAGCTATTCTATAAACAATCATTAAAGTATGACAAAATTATTTTTCTTTCTTATTGCAACATGCCTTGCAATGTCCTGTTTAGCCCAAACTGTTACATTCTCTGGTGAAAATTATATTGAAATAAGCAGCCCGAAGATCAAAAAACAAAGAATAGATTTCAATAGAGTTTATACTACAGATTGGTTTGTTACTGCAAATGACAGCCATTGTGCAATAAATTTCGAAGGACCTTATGATTCCCGGAAACTAACCCTTGCTATTGAATGGAGTGGGAAAAAAGATGAGTATGTTATAACCAATGAAACAAGTCATGCCGGTGACAGAAGCACAGATTTCCGTCTCACCTCCCCTGATAAAGATACTTATGGCGATGGGCTGGGTGCGCAGCCTGAGGGCGATCAGCAAGTGATAGTAAAGGTTGAAAAAATAACCGATGATAATATTTCGGGAAATATTTCGGGTCTCATTTCAGATGGCAAGGACGTAATAAAAATTAACGGACACTTTAGCCTTGCAAAGAAGGCAGCAAAACCAACTGCTAAATCAACTTCCCTAACTTTTAAAGACTGCGATAATGTAATTCATGATAAACTTACAGGAGCACAAGACAGAAGTCCCACGGATTGCGAAGTGAAATATGATCTTGAAGTAAAGTCTGCTTTCCAAAAAGCTTTTGAAAATGTTGTATCCGGGTTCCAAAACAACCACTGGCTCGTTACGAAAATTACGACGCTGGATCCCGTGACGGGAGTTCCCAGAGCTTTTGATAACTCTTCCTTTTTGGGTGATTATAACATTGAACTTGAAGTAGGCCCCGAAAATGATCAATATGCCTCCTATAATAAGAGTTATCAGGAACTACTTAATGGCGGTTCTCAAGATATTAAAAAGATACAGGACTTCATGAAACAGATGAATGGCGCAATACGAATTAAAATTTATGCAAGAGTAAATAGTACCTATTCCAGCATTACTATTTTTAAAGATGGACATAAGATGCTCAAAGCCCTCGGGGCTGCTTATGTAATTGAATCATCCTATGTGCAGTCAGCCGGAGGCGGAGGTATTGACGCCTCTTTAGATGCAACCTTTATTTTTATAGGAAACTGGAATCCCCCCGTTATCCGAAAGGATAGCGATGGCGGAGAAGAAATTAAAGTTCCACCTGTGATTGTAAAATCCGGCACTAATTTATCCGTGAAAAACATTTCTATTCGTATGGAATGTAATTCTGAACTGGCTGAAAAAATATTAAAGGAAATAGATTTCACTAAACTTACATCCCTGCTAAACTAAAAAAAAATGAAAAACTGCTATGGCTTCTAATCATCTTTTTAAACATAAAAAAATAATAATATTTTAATCCCTGCTAATTATGAAACATAAAATAATTTTCTTCAGTCTGATAATTTCTTTGGTGCTCTGCACTGTAAAAAGCTCAGCCCAAAAGGACACGCTACGAGGGTTTGTAGGCAAATGGACGAATAGAAAAACATTTGTTATTGACAGCAGTTTATATGGAGGCCGTGCCAGTGGAACTATAACCATAGATGCGAAGGGCAATGCGTTGATAAATACAGCCGATAACAAAAAATGGAATGATAAAATAGATGAGCAAACGAAAGAAACGGAACATACTGAAGACTTTATTAAAACTACAATCCGCAGTGAGGAAGGCTTGGTGCAATACAATCTTGGTAAAGAATGTATAAATGAATTAGAAAAAGTAAAAGAAGAAATTAAAAGTTATAAAACCGAACTGACCAAAGAGGAAACGGGAAAAATAATTCAACAATCCAGAAACGACCTAAGCAATTGGTGCATACAAGCCCAGGCTGATTATAAAGAAGTGATGGATTTTTATCAATCGCACCGGAAAACTAAAAATGAACATTTTAATTTACCGGCGCCTCCTGTTGCAGATTATAATTGCTGGAGTTGCGATAAAAAGAAAAGAAAACTTTACGACTCACTCGTAAATAATTATGCCGATAATTTTTTTAAAGAAGAAGCCAATCTAATCGAAAAAGCACTGGGCATACAACGTCAGATTGCATTACTTGGAGTAACGAATGTGCAATCCAGAACACCTGACGCCACAGAACAGTTAGTTGAGCAGTTATTTCATCGTGACAGAAATGATCCTTCAAAAAATGGACCTTGTTACGGGTTGTCTTCATCTGAGCTTGACGCTCCGGTTTATTATTTGGTGCAAAGAGGGGTAGCCAAAGCAAACCAATTATTAAAAGAAAATAAAAAAAATTATGGCGCTTTAAACCCTGTCATTAGAATTTATCTCAGTGCTTGCCGCCAGGCGCAGTTACATGGCTTCACTGCTGATGCTGATTATGCAACACTTGCTAATTCTATTAAAGGTCTTTACGATCAGCAAAAAAATAAGTTAATACACGAAAAGGATTATTCTCAAATCGCTAATATCCCTTTTTTAATTGGCCTTTTACGGGAGTTTCAACTTACCGGGGGAACAACGCTGAACGACGACAAGGAAATAAATGAGATATTCAACTTTTGCCATTTCAAACTTACGGTAGAAATGGATATTAAAACAGGAGCCGGTCAGATTTACACGCTCGCACATTTAAAGGGGAGTGCCAAAGTAACTTATGAACTGGACTCGGTAAAGTGTTTAAAATTTTTGCTCGATAAAGATGAGAAAGGATTTATGAAGTTGGATATTATTGCCAACGAATTTATTGCACCGGGTCCGCATCCTGTTTATATTGATGTAAAGCAGGCAGAAACGCCTATCCCTGATATTGACATTCATTTTTGTACGCAAGGCAGCGACAGTATTTACCTTCATCATTTTATACCTGCCAATCATGCCAGGGGCTTATGGCAGGTGCCTGGGGTTCCCAATGCACCCATGTGGATCAATGCCCTTGATAATTATTTTATTGATCAAAAACAGCAGGCAGCCGATGCTGAAGCTATAGCGATGGACTATAAAAACAATCCCCAAAAAGTGGCAGCAATGAAACAAAATGCGGAAGCAATGAAAAAGGAACTGGAGGAACTGAGAAATTCAGGTTTATCGCGGGAGCAGATGGCGGCGGAAATGAAAAAAATAATGGAGCAGGGCGAACAGTTAACGCAGCTTGCTGTTGTACAGGTAGCACAGTTAAAATTTCCGGTGAAACTGCAAACGGGAAGTGAAACACTTTTTAATGAAACGTTCGATGCAAAAAAAATTAATCCTGTTCAAGCCAACATGATTGTTTATGGCTATCTCAAGATTAAACTGGAACACGATCCAAAAGAATAATGTCAGAATTACTGCGGATCAATGTTCCCTTTCATATAAACTAAATAATAATTTTTAAAAACAAACCAATGAAAAAAATCACTTTACTAATTCTTTTATTCACCGGAAAAATAATTTTTGCACAACAACCAATTGTTGTAACAGATTCAATACCTGTAACTGTTAATGGGCTTAAAGCAGGTTACAGAATTGTAAGTGAAACGGAAAAAGAAGTTGGTAATAAAGGAAACTTCAGCAGGTATTCCGTTCAGTTTTATGTAACCAATGTAACTGGTGAAGCAAAAATAATTTTGTACAGGCAGGGATTTAATTTATTAGGCAATGATGTTCCTTTTGATCTTGTATTGTTCAGATGTTTAAATGCCACAGGAGCAAGAATGACATCTAAAGAATTTGCACTGCATGCACAGCCCTGTGTTTTACAAACTTTGATAGAGGATAAAGATGGCTCATCAGGCAAAACAACAAAAAGCACACACCTGGGCCAGGTGGGTTATTGGATAAAGCCAGGAGAAACCTTTTCGACCAAAAGCGTTGTAATTGTGCCGCTTAACGAAAATCCCAATTTTACTGCGGCATTTTATCCCCATGCAACTTCCATTATTAGTTCAGCATCATTTAACGAAATGTATAACACACAGTCGCCGGATAATTTACGCATTGCAAAAATTAAAAATTTCTCAACCAATAATTATCTCAACATTCAAAACGGACCGCTTGTATGCACACCTGTTGATAATACATCGCTAAGCGCCCAATGGCAGCTTATACCAGTTAACGGAACCAATTATTATTTAATAAAAAACAGGTTGCAAAATAATTTTATCAGCATAGATAATAATGGAATGCTTTCAGCAAACGATCAGTCAACAAATGCTATGTGGATCATCGAAACTGTTGGTACAACAAATACTTACATGATAAAAAATGCATCGAATAATACAGCTTTAATCAATCAGAATGGAGCAGTGCAAGCTGTAACGGTATTTGGTGAGATGCAAAATGCAAAGTGGATCATCGAACAATAAAAACTTTCATTGCAGCAGATGAATGATAAAAAAATAACACTAAATTTTAGCTGCTATACAATCTTTCCGTCTTTCATGTGCAAGATTCTATCACTCATTTGAGCAAGTTCTTCATTGTGTGTTACAATTAAAAATGTTTGCTGAAAACGATCACGGAGATCAATAAATAATTTATGCAGTTCTTTGGCGTTGGCGCTGTCTAAATTTCCTGTTGGCTCATCCGCCATAATTATAGAAGGATTATTGATAAGAGCTCTTGCCACAGCAACTCTTTGTTGTTCGCCACCGGATAATTCATTGGGTTTATGCTCTCTCCTGGCTTTTAATCCTAAAATTGTTAATAAAGATTCGGCCTTCTCCATTACTTCTTTTCTTTTTCTGCCTGCTATCCAGCCCGGGATACAAACATTTTCCAGCGCAGTAAACTCAGGAAGCAGATGATGAAACTGGAAAACAAACCCAATATGTTTATTTCTGAAGGCGGCTAATTTCTTCCCTTTAAGTTTATCAACTCTCTCATTCTCCAAAAATATTTCTCCTTTATCAGCAGCATCTAAAGTGCCAAGAATGTGCAGCAGCGTGCTTTTTCCGGCACCCGATGAACCAGCGATACTTATTATCTCACCTTTGCTTATTTCTATATCCACGCCTTTTAATACAGGCAATGTTCCATAATTTTTATAAATATTTTTTGCTACCAACATGCGTTAAATGTAAAATTTAAAATACAAACTGATGCAAAATATACGAATCATGCATCCTTTTTGTTTATAAATACAACAATAATAAAAGAACCCTGACAGTTATTGTAAAAAACAACTTTTGGTTATATCAATTTAACTTTTACATTTGCGGAAAATTAGAGAGGTTGTCTTTTTAATTTTTAAACACAAAAGGAGAAATTATTATGTTCTGGACGTTAGAATTAGCCTCACATCTTGAAGATGCACCTTGGCCCGCCACCAAAGATGAATTGATCGATTTTTCGATCCGCAGTGGTGCCCCTATTGAAGTTGTAGAGAACCTGCAGGAACTGGAAGACGAAGGTGGTGAAATTTATGAAGGCCTTGAAGACATTTGGCCCGATTATCCCAGCCAGGAAGACTTCTTCTTTAATGAAGACGAATATTAAGAACAGCTTCGAGCTAATAGCTTCAAGAAATACAGCTGTTCAAATTTTTGGGCGGTTTTTTATTTTATCTCCATCGCAAGCAAACTCTCATTTTCCATAAAGGCTTCCAGCTTATCTCCCACAACACATTCGCCAACGCCTGCAGGAGTGCCTGTAAAAATAAGATCGCCAATGTTGATCGAGAAGTAATTGGAAATGTTGGCAACTATCTTGTCGAAACTAAAGATCATTTCTCCTGAATTTCCTTTTTGTACAACCTCTTTATTTTTTTGAAATGAGAAGTTTATATTTTTTTTATTTAAGGTGGGAGTAATGTCTATAAATTTTCCTACGGCTGCAGAATTATCAAAAGCTTTTGCTTTTTCCCATGGAAGGCCTTTCTTCTTTAGCTCATCCTGTATATCTCTGGCTGTAAAATCAATGCCTACTGAAATTCCATTGTAATAATTGCCGGCATGTTTTTCCTGTATGTATTTACCGTTTTTATTAATGCGTAACACCAACTCGCATTCGTAGTTGAGTTCATTTGTAAATTCAGGATAATAAAAAGGAGTATGCGTTTGAAGCAGTGCGCTTTTAGGCTTCATAAAAATTACGGGTTCATCCGGTACCTCGTTCCCAAGTTCCTTCGCATGATCCGCATAGTTACGCCCGATACAAAATATTTTCATAATAAGCCACTTTTAGTTTGGTCCCGAGGTTTGAGCTACGAAAATATAAAAAATCAATTTAATAAAATAATTATCTGATATCATCTCCAATTTTAAAGGAAAGATTATTTACAAGGCTCATGGTTTTATCAATACCAATAGTGGCAAAGTTTTCTATCACTTCAATTGATTTTTCAATTTTAATTTTTACAACCGGAATTTCTTCTTTAAACCATTTACTAAGCACATGATCTACCTGCATGCCTTTAGGAAAATTATTGCCAATACCAAACCTGAGCTTGGGATATTCATCAGTACCCAAAATGTTTTGAATATCCTTCAATCCGTTATGCCCGGCATCACTTCCACTTTTTCGCAAGCGTAATTTATCAAGAGGCAGAGCAAGTTCGTCTACGATTGTTAATGAATTTTCAATTGCTATTTTTTCTTTATCAAGCCAATACTTAACTGCTCTGCCACTAAGGTTCATGAAAGTGGTTGGCTTTATGCAAACAAATATTTTTCCTTTCCATTTTATTTCTGCAACATTGGCTAACCGGGCCGGCTGAAAAAATCCACCATGTTTTAATGCAAATGCATCTGCCACATCAAAACCAATGTTATGGCGGGTATGGGCATACTCATCCCCAATATTACCAAGACCGATTATTAAAAATTTTGACATTTAAGCGAAGATAAGAGAAAGATATTTTTGGTATCGCACTTAAAAAGGATACCATTTTAAAAAAATGTTTATTTAAGCTGTGTCATCTTATTTGTCTGTTCAAATTGCTTATCTTTTGAATTAGCAATTATCCTGTAATATAGAGATCCACTACTTAAATTACCTGCTTTAAAATCTACAGTATAACT
>DATCOF010000287.1:0-4998 GCA_036564845.1 Chitinophagaceae bacterium
GCATTTAGAATTTATCTGTATTTTACAACATATAAATATTTATTTTCAAATAAAAAATTCATTATGGAAGACCAGATAATTCCTGTAGATACAGATGTAAGAAAGAAAGGGAAACATCCAAAAGCTTTGTATGTACTTTTCTTTACAGAAATGTGGGAAAGATTTGCTTACTATTTAATGGTAGGCATATTGTTGTTATACCTGATCGATACAACTACCGGAGGTAAAGGATTTTCTCAACATGTTGGTGCAGATATCGTGGGAAGTTTTATTGCCCTGGTTTATTTAACTCCTTTTATAGGAGGATTAATTGCTGACAGGTATCTTGGATATATCAAATCTATTTTTCTTGGTGGTTCATTAATGTCTGCAGGATATTTCTGTTTATCAATTCCCGGCAACACGGCAATGTTTGTTGCCCTCACTTTAATTATAGTTGGTAATGGATTTTTTAAACCTAATATCTCTACTGTATTAGGAAATATTTATAACCGAGAAGATTTGAAGCCATTAAAAGATAATGCTTATAATATCTTTTATATGGGCATTAATATTGGGGCGTTTGTTTGCAATTTTGTTGCGGCATATTTGCGCAACGCTTATGGATGGGGTTATGCATTTGCTGCGGCAGGAGTTGGCTTAATAGTAGGAATGATAATTCTTGCTATGAATTTAAAACATGTAAAAGAGGGGGATATAAAAAAACCTGTGCAGCCGGAAGATATGTCTCTCTCACAAATTATGGGATATGTTTTTTTACCTGCGCTTATTGCAGCAATAATTGGCTGGATAGTACCAAAAATGTTATTTGGAACAACCATAATGGGCAGCCAGGCAAATGATGCTTTTATTTTTGCATGCTTACCTATTATCGCATTTTATGTTTCACTGTATGTAAAAGCTAAAGGACAGGATAAAAAAGGTATTGGTGCTTTGTTATTTATTTTTACGATCAGCATTATTTTCTGGACTATCTATAATCAAAATTCTACAGGACTAACTATTTGGGCTGAGAAACATACAGATAGAAAAGCCTCAGAAACTACCGCAAAAATTACCGGTAAACTATTTCCTTTACAACAGGTTTCTGATACGCCAAGGCTGGTAAATAAAGTAAATGAATATTTTGTAAATGTAAAAGATACAAGCCCTATTATTAGTAAGGATAGCATTATTACTGTTACAAAAAATGGTGATAAAGTTGACACTTCAAAACAGGTGTATGGAATAACTGCAAGTAATAATAAAGTTGATCCCGGATCTAAAAATGCATTAGTGATGGGACCTGACCCTTATTTTAATAATGTTCCAAAAGATCAGTGGCCGCATGGCACTGACGTTAAATTAATTAATACTGAATTATTTCAATCTATTAATCCATTATTTATTGTTGTACTAACATTAATATTTGTTCCGCTGTTTGATTATTTGCGAAGACGGGGTAAGGAACCTACAACAGCAGCCAAATTTGGAATGGCTTCATTCATTGCAGGATTATCTGCATTGGTTATGGTTTTTGCAATTATGTCGGTTCCTTCAATTTATGGATATAAAACATCTCCCGGTTGGTTATGGGGAACGTATTTTGTGTTTACGATCAGCGAAATATTTTTAAGCCCTATCGGTTTGTCACTTGTGTCAAAGCTGGCACCGGCAAGGCTTACAGCGTTGATGATGGGAGGTTGGTTTTTGTCTACTTCTATCGGGGGAAAAATCGCCGGGGTTATGACAAGTTTCTGGGATGACTTTACTGATAAAAAAATATTCTTTCTAATTTTAGTTGTTGCTGCATTTATTGGTGGAATTTTAATTTTTAGCAGGTTAAGATCGCTTAACCAAATTGTAAAAGATAAAACAGGTTCGGAGTAAAAAAATATATTTAAATCTGAAGGCGATGTTTTTTGCATCGCCTTTTTTATATTTATTATTTTATTCAATCAAAAAATAATTTATGACAGAGCCAAAATCTTTTCAACCATTTGTTTCTCCTGAAACAAACATGAAAGAGTTTACCCTAAAAGCAATTGTGACGGGTTGTGTAATGGGTTGCTTGTTTGGCGCTGCCAACGTGTATCTTGCTTTAAAAGCTGGACTTACAGTAAGTGCATCAATACCCATTGCAGTAATAGCGATTACACTTGGGAAAAGATTTTTAAGGACAACAATTCTTGAAAATAACATTATTCAAACAACAGGTTCTGCAAGTGAAAGCATTGCATCAGGAGTAGCATTCACTTTGCCTGGTTTCTTATTTCTTTCAAACATAAACGGGCAAAGCGTTGGTGCCGGTTTTTTTAATTATATAACTATTTTGATTCTTGCAATTTTTGGTGGATTGCTTGGAACATTAATGATGATACCCCTTCGCCGTTCTCTTATTGTAAAAGAACATGGTGTACTGCCTTATCCCGAAGGCACGGCCTGTGCATCTGTTTTAAAGGCCGGCGAAAAAGGTGGTGATATTGCAAAGGTTGCTTTTT
Source organism: Chitinophagaceae bacterium (assembly GCA_036564845.1). Taxonomy (GTDB): domain Bacteria; phylum Bacteroidota; class Bacteroidia; order Chitinophagales; family Chitinophagaceae; genus Ginsengibacter. The sequence goes on from DATCOF010000287.1 coordinate 2,481, forward strand.
GGGGTGTTGGTATATCAATGTTGTATGCTTTTCTTCAAAGGATATTACATGTGATCTCCGAGGTGACCGAATTCACTACAAAGCTTACCAATAAATATTTCCCTTCTGCAAAGATCAGCGGAGAAATTACACCAGAGTATTTAGGTGTTGGATATATTATTGGCCCACGAATAGCAGGGGCTTTGGTTGCAGGTGGTGTATTAAGCTGGCTTGTTTTAAATCCATTGCTTTCAACATTAATTCATGATCAAACCATGATTGCTTCCCAATTGGTAAAGCTGGGATATTTAAAAGATATAAATACTGTAGGTGGCCCTGGTGGGTGGAATCCAGTTACACATTTATTTGCTGATACTTCTGATGCGCTTTATCGTGCATACATAAGACAAGTAGGTGCAGGAGCTGTGGCTGCAGGAGGTTTTATTACATTGATGAAAACAATACCAACCATCGTTTCATCATTTAAAGAAAGTATAGGATCTATAAAAGACCGCAAAGAAGGAAAATCTACTTTGCGAACAGAAAAAGACCTTAGTTTAAAAATAGTTTTATTTGGAAGTCTTGCATTGATATTACTTATGGCATTTATTCCAATGATACCCGGCGATTCTATCGGAAGCAAATTATTGCTGGGTGTTTTGGTGGTGATATTCGGCGCTTTCTTCGTTACTGTTTCTTCACGAATTGTTGGTATTATCGGTTCAAGTAATAACCCAATAAGTGGCATGACGATAGCAACGGTTATGAGTACCTGTTTGGTTTTTATTGGTATTGGCTGGAGTGGAAAAGTTTTTGAACCAATGGTGCTTGTTGTAGGTGGAATGATTTGCATTGCTGCAGCAAATGCCGGCGCAACTTCGCAGGATTTGAAGACGGGATATCTTGTTGGCGCAACTCCAAGAAGCCAGCAGATCGCTTTATTCATCGGCGCAATAGTTTCATCTTTAGTGATCGGGATAACAATAAAAATTCTTGATCAGCCAACAACCGAAATGATTCAGCAAGGTTTTACACATGCTATCGGAACAAATAAATTTCCTGCACCGCAGGCAACTTTAATGGCAACATTGATAAAAGGAATTTTATCATTTAATCTTGACTGGCAATTTGTATTTGTGGGTGTAGCATTGGCTGTAGTTATGGAATTATGCGGAGTTAATTCTTTAAGCTTTGCAGTGGGAGCCTATCTTCCATTAAGCACTACGCTACCGATTTTTGCAGGTGGTGCAGTAAGGGGCGTTGTTGACTGGAGAAAAAAACGCAAAGGAGAAATTGTAACTGAAGATGATCTTGGCAAAGGAAATTTATTTGCGACAGGATTAGTTGCCGGTGGTGCTTTAGCCGGTGTTATCGTTGCTTTGTTGATTGCAGGCAGCGAAAACATTGCAAAGAAATTAGAACTGGCAAATCTTCAAAATTATTTGAGCAGAATATTTGGAGATGGCTGGTACCAGGTAATTGGTGTATTATTTTTTGCTGCGATGGCTTTTATGTTATACAGAATTGCGTTGAAAAAAAATAAGATGGAAGTAGTGCCGGATATTGAAAAAGGTATTAAATAATATGTTGAAGAAGATTAAGTAATTACTTCTCCTCCAAAATATTTATGCAGCACTTCAGGCAGCTTAATATTATTTTCTGTTTGATTATTTTCCAGCAACGCTGCAACAATTCTTGGCAATGCAAGTGATGAGCCATTAAGTGAATGCACCAATTCCATTTTACCATCAGTATTTTTAAAACGGATCTTCATCCTGTTAGTTTGAAAGTTTTCAAAGTTGCTTACAGAGCTAACTTCCAGCCACTTTTGTTGCGCAGCACTATAAACTTCAAAATCATAAGTAAGTGCAGAAGTAAATCCCATATCTCCACCACACAATTTTAAAATACGGTAAGGCAGTTGCAGTGATTGCAAAAGTTTTTCAACATGCAAAACCATTTCTTCCAGCACCTCATAACTTTTTTCCGGCTGCACCAATTGAATGATCTCAACCTTATCAAACTGGTGCACACGGTTTAATCCACGTACATCTTTTCCATAGCTTCCCGCTTCTCTTCTAAAGCAAGGAGTGTAGGCCGTCATTTTTATCGGCAATTCATTTTCCTTTACAATTTCATCACGGTAAATATTGGTAACAGGAACTTCTGCAGTGGGTATCATGTAATATTCATCCGCAGGCATGTAATACATCTGGCCTTCTTTGTCCGGCAACTGTCCGGTACCGTATGCGCTTGCAGCATTCACCATGAACGGTGGTAAATATTCTGTGTAACCTGCAGCGGTATTGTAATCTAAAAAATATTGGATAAGCGCTCTTTGCAATTTTGCCCCCTTGTTCTTATACACGGGAAACCCGCTGCCGGTAAGCTTATTGCCCAATTCAAAATTTATAAGATCATATTTTTTTGCAAGGTCCCAATGCGGAACTGCACCGGAAAATAATGCTGGCTTTGTACCGCCTTCTCTTACTGTAATATTTTCTTCAGGTGTTTTTCCTGCAGGCACAGATGTGTGCGG
>DATCOF010000288.1:0-8832 GCA_036564845.1 Chitinophagaceae bacterium
AAGATTAAAATGGCATCAGAGCATTGGCATTCCTGCAGAAAAATTAAAATTTCATGATCATGTAAAGCTTGCCCACTATGCCGATGCAGCCGTTGATATAGAATTTGAATTTCCATTTGGATGGAAAGAACTGGAAGGCATACATTCAAGAACTGATTATGATCTCAGCCGCCACCAGGAATTCAGTAAAAAGAAACTGCAGTATTTTGATAATGATCTTAAAGAAGATGGTAAGCCTTACGGAAATTATATTCCGTATGTTGTTGAAACTTCTGTTGGCCTTGACCGTTTGGTGCTTACAATTTTAAGTCTTGCATACGAAGAAGAGAAATGGACCAAAGAAGATGGAACAGAAGATAACCGTGTTGTTTTAAAAATTCCTGCAAAGCTTGCTCCTTATAAATTGGCCATTCTTCCTTTAATAAAAAAAGATGGCCTGCCTGAAATTGCAAAGCAGTTAATGCATGAGTGCCAACAAAGCTTTCATACTTTTTATGAAGAGAAAGACAGCATAGGAAAGCGTTACAGGAGAATGGATGCAATAGGAACACCGTTTTGTGTAACCATAGATCATCAAACAAAAGAAGATAACACGGTTACAATCCGCTACAGGGATACCATGACCCAGGAAAGGATTGCATTAAGTGATGTGAAGAAAATTATTTTGGAAAAACTATCTTAAGGTGTCAGACCGCTGAAGTGGCCAGGCGCCTATTCAACAACAGTTAATAAAAAGATAGATTTTTTTTGTGCAATTATTTTGTAAGGGATATTTGCATGAAGAACAAATAGCTCTTCTTCTCCCACTTCAATTGTTTTTGTATCTGTATGAAGTTTTATTTTTCCATCTAATACCTGTAAACTAAAAATATTATCAGGCCTTTCTGTTGTCACCTCTGCTTTTTTATGCAGGGCAACAAGGATGATCCGAATTTTATCGCTCTTAAAAACTGTAATTGCATTCCGGTCATTCTTCTCCCAGGTCTTTTCTTTTTTTATTTGCTTAATAAGATCCCGGATATTGATCATCACCAAAGGCGCATCTATAGGGCGGTCACCTTCTGGCCGGTTAATTGTTGCTTCATTAAATTTTTCTTCCATGTAAAATTTTTTTACTGAATCACTGCAAAGCCTGTGCTAAATATAATAAGACTATAACTCTTTTTCCTGCTGTCTTTTTATAAACCATGCTTTTATACTGGTAATCAAAACACCAATTCCAATTCCTGCTACAAGTAATGTTACTATATGAATTGCTCTAATGCAATCGCAGCCTTGTATACGGCTGAAGTTCCAAAAACTTAAGGCAATAACTACACAGGCAAATAGCATAGATCTTTCAGGGGTTCTTTGTCTCATAATATTTTATTTTGATTTTAATATTTTATTGAATATACAAAATAAAAAACTGCTGATAAAAAACTTTCGTTCCCAATCGCTTTTTTACATACAATGCAAATAATATGATATGTATCAGCACTCCTGCTGAACTTGATCAATATAAAAGATCATCCTTCCTTATACTTTTAGTTCATCGTTCCAATCAACTAATTTATTATAATGTCAAATACCGACATCACTAAACCTGCTGACCTTAACGGTCATCCCGAAGGTACCGGGCCACTTAGAAATCGCCGTCCTGTTTATGTAGATCTAATGCCGCCGTGCAACAGCGCTTGTCCCGCCGGTGAAAATATACAGGCATGGATGGCGCATGCTCAGGGTGGAAATTATTTTGAAGCTTTTCAAACATTGGTTGAAGACAATCCTTTTCCTGCAATCATGGGACGTGTTTGTGTTAAGCCATGTGAAACCGGTTGCAACAGAACACACATTGATACAACAGTAAACATTCATGCTGTTGAAAGATATATTGGCGATGAAGCAATACATCAAAAATGGCCCATTCAATTTGTGGCTTATACAACTCATAAAAAAATTTTAGTGATTGGTGCCGGGCCTTCCGGTTTATCAGCTGCTTATCATTTGGCACGCATGGGGCATGAAGTCGAGATCTATGAAGCAGGTGCTCATGCCGGAGGATTAATGTGGACGGGTATTCCGGATTATCGTTTGCCAAAAGAAATGCTCGACTTTGAAATAGATAGAATTGTAAGAACAGGAGTGAAGATCCGCTTGAATTATAAAGTACAGGATGTATTCGCTGAAAAAGAAGCAGGAAAATTTGATGCTGTTTATCTCGCCATCGGCGCACAGCTAATTCACAAAGAAGAATTTCAGCATGATGATTCTGTTTACATCACAGATGCTTTTTCTTTTTTCAATGAAGCAAAATCAGATCCATCACGCTATGCAAAAAAGAAAGTGGTTGTGTACGGTGGCGGTAAACTGGCTTTATACCTTGCGAGAATGATAAAGCGGTTTGACTCCGAAGCCGCAGTTTATTTTCCCGGTGATAAAAAATTAATGCCGGCCTATGATTATGAAACAGAAGATGCATTGGCAGAAGGCGTGGATGTGCAACTTTTAAAAAGTATAAAGAGCATAGAAAAAAATACCATCACGCTGGAGAAAATGAAAATTGAAAAAGGAAAAGCGGTTGGCACTAACGAATTTGAAATTGTAGATGCTGATGTTTTGATAATTGCCAATCGACAGGAAACTGACTCAGGCTTCCTGAGACCTTTGCCAGGACTGGTTTTTAATGAAGATGGAACAATAAAGATCGATGCACAAAGAATGACAGGGCATGAAGGAATTTTTGCAGGTGGTGATATGTTGCCCGGTGAAAACAGGAGTTCAACCATCGCCATTGGCCAGGGTAAAAAAGCAGCACGCTACATCGATAGTTATTTAAAGCAAAAACAATTTATTAAAGGAGAGAAACATCCAACGGCCAGTTACCGCAGGTTGCACATGTGGTATAAAACAGATGCGCCACTAAAAGAACAGGAAAAACTTAAGCCCGAAATAGCAATACAAAGTTTTGATGAAGTGATAGCGGGCTTATCAGAAAAACAAGCGAGGTATGAAGCACAGCGATGTCTTAGTTGTGGTAATTGTTTTGAATGCGATGGTTGTTTTGGTGCATGCCCCGAAGATGCAATTATAAAATTAGGACCGGGTAATCGTTACCAATATAATTATGATGCATGTACCGGTTGTGCTGTGTGTTACGAACAATGTCCGTGTCATGCAATCGAAATGATCCCTGAACCAGTTAAAGAAATTTCCAATGTCAACTAAAAATAAATTAATAGCAACCATTGACGGAAACGAAGCCGCTGCGTATGTTGCTTATCGTGTTAATGAAGTCTGCGCCATCTATCCAATTACGCCATCATCTACAATGGCAGAACTTGCTGATGAATGGAGTGCTAAAAGAATAAAAAATATTTGGGGCAGCATTCCCGATGTAATTGAAATGCAGAGTGAGGGCGGCGCTGCAGGAACTGTGCATGGTGCTTTGCAAACAGGAGCACTCACAACAACATTTACATCATCGCAGGGATTAATGTTGATGCTGCCTAACATGTATAAAATTGCAGGCGAATTAACCCCAACAGTTTTTCATATTGCGGCACGTTCATTAGCGGCACAAGGGCTTTCAATTTTTGGCGACCACCAGGATGTGATGGCGGCAAGAACAACCGGATTTGCTATACTCGGTTCTGCCAGTGTGCAGGAGGCGCACGACTTTGCACTGATTGCACAGGCAGCAACCTTACGATCAAGAATTCCTTTCATGCATTTTTTTGATGGCTTCCGTACTTCGCATGAAGTAAATAAACTGGAGTTGTTGTCTGATGAACAAATAAAAAAAATGATCCCGGATGAATTGGTTTTTGCACATCGCAAACGTGCATTAAATCCAGATCATCCATTTATAAGAGGCACTGCACAAAACCCCGATGTATATTTTCAAGGGCGTGAAACGGTAAATAGTTTTTATGATAACACGCCGACAATTGTAGAAGATGTGATGAGAGAATTTGAAACAATGACCGGAAGAAAATATGAATTGTTTGAATACAGTGGTGCGCCGGATGCTAAATATGTAACGGTTATTATGGGTTCCGGTGGAGAAACAGTTTTAGAAACTGTAAATGCATTAAATGCAACAGGAGAAAAAACAGGCGTCATCCAGGTTAGATTGTATCGCCCATTCTCTGTAAGTCATTTTATAAATGCTTTACCAAAAACTGTTGAAACAATTTCTGTTTTAGATCGCACAAAAGAATCCGGCGCAACGGGAGAACCGCTATACCAGGATGTTTTAGCGGCACTGGTAGAAGGATTGCAACTTGGAATATTAGCAACACTTCCAAATGTTGTTGGTGGCCGCTATGGTCTTTCTTCAAAAGAATTTACTCCTGCAATGGTGAAAGGTATTTATGATGATATGCTGAAAGGGAAACAGGCAAAAAATCATTTCACCATCGGCATTAATGATGATGTTACTCACACAAGTTTGGCTTATGATGATTCATTCTCATTGGACGAATCGGAATGGCGGCAGGCATTATTTTTTGGATTGGGTGCAGATGGAACTGTTGGCGCCAATAAGAACAGCATTAAAATTATCGGTGAGAATACTGATCTTTTTGCACAGGGTTATTTTGTTTATGATTCAAAAAAATCAGGAGCAAGAACTGTTTCGCATTTACGTTTCGGTCCTCATCCTATCAAGGCTCCTTATTTAATTACCCGTGCTGATTTTATTGCATGTCATCAATTCAACTTCACAGAAAAAGTGGAGATGCTGAATTTTATTAAACCCGGCGGAACTTTTTTATTGAACAGCCCTTACCCTAAAGATGAAGTGTGGAGCCAGTTGCCGGGCTTTGTGCAGGAAGAGATCATCAATAAAAAATTATTGTTTTATATCATCGATGCAACAACCGTTGCAAAAGATACCGGCATGAATGGCAGGATCAACACCATCATGCAAACCTGTTTTTTTGCATTGAGTGGTGTTCTTCCAAAAGAAGAAGCAATCGAACAAATAAAATATGCGATTGAAAAAACATATTCTAAAAAAGGGAAGTCAGTAGTTGCCCAAAATTTTAAAGCCGTTGATGCAACGCTGGAAAATTTATACCAGGTAACAGTTCCTGCAACTGTCACTTCTAAATCTCAAATGCTTTTGGTTGTTGCAGATAATGCTCCTGCGTTTGTGAAAGATGTTACGGCTATGATGATGTCGGGCCATGGTGATGAATTGCCCGTTAGCAAAATGTCAATTGACGGAACTTATCCAAGCGGCACCACCAAATGGGAGAAAAGAAATATTGCAGACCAGGTACCGATATGGGATCCTGAAACCTGCATCCAATGCGGCAACTGTGCTTATGTTTGTCCGCACAGTGTTATCCGTGCAAAATTTTATCATGAAGATTTTTTAAAGAAAGCGCCCGACGGTTTTCAATCTGCTCCTATTAATTCAAGAGGATTTCCTGAAACAAAATATACACTGCAGGTGTATGCAGAAGATTGTACGGGTTGCAATTTATGTGTTGAAGTTTGTCCTGCATTTAACGTTACAGACCATTCTTTAAAAGCCATCAACATGGCAGAGAAAGAACCTGTTCTGGAAAAAGTAAAACAAAACATTACCTTCTTTGAAGACTTGCCATGGAATAACCGTTCAGAGATTAATTTTTCTACCGTACATGGTGCACAATTTATGGAACCACTATTTGAATTCTCCGGTGCCTGTGCAGGATGTGGCGAAACTCCTTACATAAAATTATTGTCGCAATTATTCGGCGACCGTTTACTTGTTGCCAATGCAACAGGATGTTCATCTATTTATGGAGGAAATTTACCAACAACGCCATGGACGATGAATGCTGCAGGGCAAGGGCCTGCATGGTCCAATTCTCTTTTTGAAGACAATGCAGAGTTCGGCCTTGGTATGCGTATGACAGCAGATCATCAACTCGCAATGGCGCATCGTTTATTAAAACAATTAGCACCACAACTCGGTGATCAATTTGTAAATGATATTATTACTGCACCACAATTACAGGAATCGGAAATTGCTACACAACGTTTACGTATTTATGAATTAAAAGAAAAATTACAATCAATTCCGGATGCAGAAGCAAAACATTTGCTTTCTATTTGCGAGCAACTGGTGCATCGCAGTGTTTGGTTAGTGGGTGGAGATGGATGGGCTTATGATATTGGTTATGGTGGATTGGATCATGCATTGGCCAGCGGAAAAAATATTAATGTTCTTGTATTGGATACAGAAGTGTACAGCAACACCGGCGGACAAAGTTCCAAATCAACACCAACGGCTGCGTCTGCAAAATTTGCTTCGGCAGGAAAACGTGGCGGTAAAAAAGATCTTGCCATGCAGGCAGTTTCTTATGGAAATGTTTATGTAGCAAGAATTGCTTTCGGCGCAAACCCGCAACAGACAATGCTTGCAATGAGAGAAGCTGAAGCTTACGACGGGCCATCATTAATATTAGCATACAGTCATTGCATTGCGCATGGTTATGATCTTAAGGATGGGCTTACTCAACAAAACAATGCAGTGGCAAGTGGTTACTGGCCATTGATGCGCTACAATCCTGTGTTAAGAAAGAAAAAACAAAATCCATTTATACTGGATTCCATCAGGCCGTTTATACCATTGAAAGAATTTGCTTATAAAGAATTGCGTTATAAAGTTCTTACACAAACCAATCCTGCAGAAGCAGAAGAACTGATGACACTTGCACAGGAAATGGTTAACATCCGCTGGAAAAATTATGAAGAGCTGGCTACAAAAAAAGCCAGTGATTTTGTACCGGTTGCTCAATAATAAAATTATATTTTATGAACTTACGTACAACTTACATGGGATTACAACTGGAATCACCCATCGTGGTTTCAGCATGTACTTTATCTGAAGAAGTAGACAATATCGTTCAGATGGAAGACGCCGGGGCAGGCGCTGTAGTGCTGTTCTCCCTGTTTGAAGAGCAGATAAAAAAAGAAGCGGCACAATATGAGAAAATAGTAAGCAGCACCAGCAACCTGTTTGCGGAAGCAAGTGATTTTTTTCCTGACCTTGATGAGTATCACAAAGGAATTGATCAGTATCTTGAAATTATCCGCAAAGCAAAAGAAAGAGTGAAAGTGCCTGTGATCGCCAGTTTAAACGGCATCACCAATGAAGGGTGGATAAGTTATGGCCGCCTGATGGAAGATGCAGGTGCGGATGGCCTGGAGGTAAACATTTTTTTTATTCCCGGTGATGTGCATTTATCCTCTTCTGCTGTTGAGCACCGGTACTTAAATATCATTGATGAAATTAAGAACACAATAAAAATTCCTGTTGCAGTAAAACTAAATCCATACTTCAGTGCTATGGGTAACATGGCAAAACGTATGCAGGATTATGGCGCAAATGCATTGGTGCTTTTCAATCGTTTTTATCAACCCGATTTTGATATCAATAAATTATCGTTGCTGCATAATTTACAATTCAGTGAATCCAACGAGATCAAACTTCCTCTTTTATGGATCGGGCTTTTGTATGGTCGTGTAAATATTTCGCTGGCGGCAACAACAGGAGTTCAAAGTTCAATAGAAGTGATAAAATATATTTTGGCCGGGGCAGATGTTGCCATGACAGCCTCTGCGCTTTATAAAAACGGCATTGGATATTTACGAACAATGAATAAAGAACTGGAGGCATGGATGCTCACTAAGGAATTCGATAGTATTGATTCCTTTAAAGGCGTGATGAGCCAACAGCATATTTCTGATCCTACCGATTACGAAAGGGCCAATTATATTAAAATATTGGGGAGCCAGAAATAAATTAAAAAACAATTTTTCTCTAATGAAGATCTTCGTAATAAGGGATCTCATCGTGTGAAACAGTTTCCTGTTGATGCCAGTAAGCCAGCGTAACCACATGCCCATCGGGTGTTTTAAGTAATCTTCCAAAAATTGCATTGATGGTATTAAAAGTGTAATCTGTAACACCAACAGTAAAAGTTTCGGGAGCAACTGGTGGTGGAGGTGTTGGCGGAAGTTCAGTTCCTTCTTCAGTTTTTACAACAGGTGCAGCAACAACTTTTGGTGGTGGTGATGGAACAACCACAACTGTGAAATGATTATACTCCAATATTTTTTTTAAGAATTCAACTCTTGCAGGCAACACATTCTTTTCTACAATGCCGCATTTAACGCCATCAAGTTCTTCAAATTCATGATTTTTATTTATGGCCATTTAAAAAAGTTTAGAAGTTTAGAAAGTTTAGAAGTTTAGAAAGTTAGAAGACTGCTCAACTAAACCCCTAAACTTCTAAACTCCTAAACCAGATTTTGAATGTAATCATAAACCCAACTCAATAAACCTATCATCACAATGCCCGCAGCACAAATGATTAATCCAAGTTTTGCCGAAAGATCAATTTTTATTTTTTCTATTGGTTGTTCATTCTTCTCCATAAACACTGCACGTACAACACGTAAATAATAAAACAAAGAGACGATCATATTAAGTGCGGCAATGGTAATAAAAAAATAACTTCCTTTAGATGCACCGGCAGTCAGCAAAAATAATTTACCAAAAAATCCGGCTGTTGGCGGAATGCCCGCTAATGAAAATAATGCAAGCGCAAGCACCCAACTTAAAAAAGGATTGGTTTGATAAAAGCCTTTATAGTCGTCAATATTTTCTTTATTGGTTTGAGATGAAATGGCTGCAGCCACACCAAATGCAGCCAGGTTAGAAAAAAGATAGATCAAAATAAAATAAACAACAGCCGTTGTCCCTTCGATTGAATTGCTGCTGATGCCCACCAAAATAAAACCAACCTGCGCAATGGAAGAAAATGCAAGGAAGCGTTTTATATTCTGTTG